>NZ_AP022822.1:665000-983750 GCF_011397115.1 Enterococcus saigonensis
CATAATTATACTAATATAATTATGCAAGAGAAGTATCCATTAAACAAAGAAAACGCTTGTATAAAAGCTAACATGATTTTTTTTATTTAGATTTATTTGGGTGAGTTGCCTCATTTATGAGCATCATCAAAACTATCAGTAGATTTTAATAAATAAAAAAAGAACCTTGAATTATCAAGGTTCAAAAGAGCCACCTGCCGGGCTTGAACCGGCGACCCCCACCTTACCATGGTGGTGCTCTACCAGCTGAGCTAAGGCGGCATTAAGACTATTTATTTCAAGCACAAGAAGTATTATAGCGAAGCTAAATTATAAAGTCAATGTTTTTTAAAGACAAATTTTACAGAAATAGTTGTAGGATCTCATTATTAAGATCGTATTTTTTTATAAAAAATAAAACCAAAACTTTAGCAATTATAACCGAAAATTTTGGTTTTATTTTAGTAAGGACTTATTTCTAAAATTTTGTAGTAACATTAGTTAATTGACTATAAAGTGTTGAAATCAACTTTGTTTGATTTAAAACATTTCCGTGGTTGCTTAGTAAGAAAACAGCGTTCGCAGCATCTTTACTAATGAGTACCATACAATGTTGTGAAGCAATTATGCCATTTGCACGAAGGTAGAGACCTTTGTCGTATTGACCACCATTATAAGTGGCTGTAGTTTCTCTTTGCCAGGCAGCGTGCAAGACTTCTGGTGCTACTAATTTGCCTGATAATAGTTGGTGATAATACCAATACAAATCACCAGCAGTCATGCCAAGATTTCCAGTCCCCAGCTCACGGACAAATTGTCCTGTTTTTTCTGTAACAACTTTGTTATAGTCTGTTGCATCCTTACCACCATAAGATATAGTATGGTGTAAATTTTGATACCAATCAGGATATTCAACTAATTTTCTTAGTCCCAATTGTACTTTAAAAGTATTGTAAACGAGTTGAGCATAACTAGTATGGGTAATTTGGCGCAAAATACCAGCTAATAAGACATAATTGACCGGCGAATAAAGAAAGTGACCACTAGTTTGTAATTGAGCATTTTGGACAGCAAAATTTACAACAGCAGCTTCGTTTGTCACAGTTAAAGGAATCTCAGATAACGTAAGACCAGACGTCATATGTAACATTTGACGAATCGTGATGTTTTCACTACCAAAAATCTGAGGGAAAAATTGATTCAACGTTGTATCAAGTGTTAAACGACCAGCCTCAATTTGTTTATAAATCAACGTTGCAGTTAGGCTCTTTTGCACAGAACCAATCTGATAAAGTGAGTTTACACTATTACGTTTTTGGTTAGCAAAATCTTGGTAGCCATATCCTTGTTGTAAGATAATGTTCCCATTTTTTATAATGAGAGCGGTGCCGACAAAATTCCCTAATTTTAAGGTGTTATCAAATGGATTGGCCACAGGAGCTAGAATATCTTTATTTAAATTTTGATATTTGTCCGCAGATAAGGCCGTTACAATTGTACTAGTTGACGAATTATTCTCATCATTTGAATTTTCCGTAGTGTTTTGTGTTACTTCGGTATTCTCTGTAGTACTTGCTGTTGCAAAAAAGAGTGTACGATGATTGCCATATAACCAATAACTTCCCCCTAAGATAAGTATTAATAAAAAGAATGCAAAGTTAAATCTTTTTTTCTTGTTTTTAAAATGACGTCCGCGCATAATATTACCTCCAAAATTCAACTTATTTTACTCGTATTTTTTTGAAAAAGAAAGTATTAAAAAAAACTAGAGAAAAATTTTAAAATAATCTTGCACAAATTTAAAAGAATTGCTATCATATTGTTACAGTATTCCGGCATAGCTCAGTTGGTAGTAGCGCATGACTGTTAATCATGATGTCGTAGGTTCGAGTCCTACTGCCGGAGTTAAGCTCTCGATTTTTTAATCGAGGGCTTTTTTTGTAAGAAAATATTTTTTAAAAGGAAGTATAAAGAAAAAAGCTTGGAAAATTTTTTTCTTTATACTTGTAAAACACTTGTTAAGTAAATGAAAAGCAAATTGAAGATAACTTTAAGCTTTCTCTGCTATCTTATTAATTGTGCAATTACTCGCTTTTTGATTACAATTAAGAGAATAAAAGAAAAGGAGATAGTTATGAAACAACGCATGGCCTTTTTTGATAATGCTAAGTTCATTTTGATGGTGTTAGTTGTCTTTAGTCATTTACTAGAACCTTTTATTGAAGATTGGCAGGGCTATCACAATCTTTATTATTTTATCTTTATGTTTCATATGCCAGCTTTCATTTTGATTGCGGGTTATTTTTCTAAAGGATTACAAAAAGGGAAAATAAGAAAAGTAGTGAAAAAAACACTGCTCCCTTATGTTATTTTTCAATTGGTTTATTCCAGTTATTATGCGCTAATTGGTTTAGAAGATAATTTTTCATGGAATGTTCTTGTTCCAAATTGGTCGTTGTGGTTTTTAGTTAGCCTTTTTTGTTGGCAATGTGCATTGAATTTGTTAAAAAGACTTCCTACTTGGCTGGCACTTACCCTTAGCATGGGAGTAGCATTGATTGTAGGATATTTGCCATTTATTGATCGCAATTTTGCGATGCAACGTACATTTGTTTTTTTACCTTTCTTTTTAATTGGACATTATTTTTCCTGGGAAAAGCTGGTTACAATACGGCAGCAACATCGCTATTCTTTTGCACTAGTTGGTTTTGGCAGTATCTTTGCTTTTATCAATCAATTTGAAAACTTTAATAAGTATTTAGTTTTTGGCTCAAAGCCTTACGAGGATTTTTTAAGTGATCCACAATTGGGTGCTTTTATTCGTTTGTTAGTAATGATATTGGGCTTTATAGGAATTTTGTCTTTTCTTTTATTGGTTCCAAGACAAAGAACTTTTTATACTGATTTGGGAAAAAATACATTAACAGTTTATTTGTTACAGGGATTTATTGTAAAAGGTTTGCGAGCATTAAAAATTGCCAACTTTGATTTGGGAATCGCAGGTTTTATTGGCATATTGATATTTAGTATCTTTTTGACCTTTTTCTTCGCCTCTCCGAAATGGCAGCTATTTTACCTTAAATTAAAAATAGTTATGCAAAAGAAAATACGAAAAAAAGCGACGAGTATCTTGGAATAAAAAGCTATGGTGAAAGTTGTTGACGATTTATTGCCAAATCATAAATGACGAAGACCGTAAAATAATAGACTTACTTAATTGGGCATTTAAGGATAAAGAAAGTTGCTATTTTTACTATTTTTTGCTTAAAAATGATTTGTCAGAATTTTCACATCTGTTGTAATTTTCAATTGTCAGGAGTAGAATGAAAAAGTATGTTATTTCAATTGAGAGGATGGAGAAAATGTCAGCAATAAAAAGAGAATTAACAGCTAAATTTGCTGCTACTTTTAAAGAAAATAATAAGCAAACTGCACTACAACGTGGTGTGGTAAAAAATGGGATCAGTGCTTCAGCGGAGAATATGGTTGCACATGTAAATAATGTACCAGTTTTTTCTGTAGATCTTGCTACTGGTAAGGTAGCGAATCAAATGCAATCTGGTCGTTGCTGGATGTTTGCCGCTTTGAATACGTTTCGTCATAAAATGTTGAATGTGTTCAATCTAAAAGATTTTGAATTATCTCAAAATTATACTTTTTTCTGGGATAAATACGAAAAAGCAAATTACTTTTATGAAAATATTTTAGCAACAGCTACAGAAGATTTGACTAGCCGTAAAGTTGCTTTTCTTTTACAAACACCGCAGCAAGATGGTGGTCAATGGGATATGATTGTTTCCATTTTCGAAAAATATGGTGTCGTTCCGAAAACTGCTATGCCTGAAAGCAGCAATTCCTCTAATTCTCGAGACTTAAACAATTACTTAAATAAAAAACTTCGCAAGGATGCTGTGACTTTACGCAATTTAGTGGCTAGTGGTAAATCTACGTCAGAAATTCAAAGTGAAAAAGAAAATATGCTAGAAGAAGTCTATAACTTTTTGGCGATTTCTTTAGGAACTCCACCAGAAACATTTGATTTTGAATACCGAGATGAAGAAAAAAATTATCATTTGGATCAAAATTTGACCCCACAAAGTTTTTATGAAAAATATGTGGGAATTAACTTAAATGATTACGTCAGCATCATCAACGCTCCAACAACGGATAAACCTTATAATCAGTCTTATACTGTTGAAATGTTGGGAAATGTAGTTGCGGGTAAAGAAGTAAAATATTTGAACGTTGATATGGATACTTTCAAAAAACTAGCGATTGCCCAATTAGAACAAGGGGAGTCTGTCTGGTTTGGTTGCGATGTGGGTCAATCTTCTACTCGTGATTCCGGGATTATGGCTTTAGATGCTTATGATATGAATGATTTGTTTGATATTGATTTTACAATGACAAAAGCTGAACGTTTGGATTACGGAGAAAGCTTAATGACCCATGCAATGGTCTTAACTGGAGTTGATTTAGTAGATGGAAAATCAACTAAATGGAAAGTCGAAAATAGCTGGGGCGAAAAAGTTGGGACAAAAGGTTTCTTTGTTATGAGTGATGAATGGATGGACGAATATACTTATCAAATTGTTGTCCGAAAAGACTTATTAACACCAGAACAATTAGCTGCATATGAAAAAGCACCGACTGTTTTAGCTCCATGGGACCCAATGGGCGCTTTGGCATAATTCTAAAGGATGTTGTCACAAGATTAGTTTGGCGAATAGACTTATGATTGCTACTATCAATTGCAATCATAAGTCTTTTTAGTTCGCCAAAAAAATTGGCAGTACGTATAGTAATCGTGTGTAGGAAATTGTTCCCAAAAAGGAAAATAAATACGTCACATTGATTTTTCTGTTATACTTTTTAATAAGTAGATGCAAGGGGAGCCTTGCCTTTAGAGGAGGCAGAAAAATGGAACAAATTATTCAATTGGAAAAGGCCGCAAATGTTCGCGATTTAGGTGGTTATATCGCTAATAATGGGATTGTACGGATGAATAAAGTCGTGCGCAGTGCGAGTCTGTCTGAATTATCGAAACATGATCAAGTAAAGCTGGAAGAGTACGGTGTGAAAAAAGTGATTGATTTTCGGTCACCAAGTGAAGCTACAGAAGCTCCGGATAAAATAATTTCTGAATCAAAAGCTTATTTTTTACCGGTCTTTGGTCACGATGAAACAAAAGTTTCTATTTCACCGCAGGAATTATTGAAGCAGTTAGAGCAAGGAATGACGGCTGAATCCCAAATGATTAACGTCTATCGTCATTTTATTGAAGATGAACATGCAAAATTAGCTTATCGCAAATTTTTACAGATTTTGTTAGAAAATGATAAAGATAATACGAGTGTCTTATTTCACTGTACTGCTGGAAAAGATCGAACTGGATTTGGAGCGGCATTATTATTAGATATATTGGAAGTAGATCATCAAACAATTATGGCTGACTACCTAGCTACGAATCGCTATCTAAATGAGCAGACAGAATATATGGTAACAAAAGCTAAAGAACAAGGAGCATCAGACTTACTAGTAGCAGGTGTTAAAGATTTAATGAAAGCCGATGCCGCTTATTTAAATGAAAGTTATCGGGCTGCTAAAGAACATTATGGTAGTTTAAAAAATTATGTGAAGACAGGTTTAGGTTTTTCTGAGCAAGAAATCAAAGACTTACAAAAATTGTATTTAACCAAATAAAAAAGGAGGCGATGAGGATGCTGCCAAAAGAAATCTTAGATTCATTGGCCTTGGATGGAAAAGCAATTCCAATTGCCGGCGGAGATGTCAATCAGTCTTATCGGATTATTACGGCTGAGAATAATTATTTTTTGAAATTTCATCCGGGTGTCGAGCAAACTTTTTTTCAATCAGAAGTTAATGGGTTAAAAGAGCTAACTGATTTTGTCCGAGTTCCCCAAGTATATAATTGGGGTCAAACTGCAGAGGGTTCATATTTGGTTATGGAATGGATTGAACCAGGTGAAGGAAATCAAGAAGAACTAGCTGCGGCTTTAAGCATGATTCATCATCATACACATGAATTATTTGGTTTTTACGAGGATAATTACATTGGTGTTTTACCACAAGTTAATGCGCAGACGAATAACTGGGTGAGCTATTTTCTGACCTGTCGATTGGACGTACAGGTAGAGTTGGCCAAATTACACAATGTCTGGAACCCAAAACGAGAAGAGCTGTATTTACGTTTGAAAGAGAGAATTTATCATTCTTGGCAAGATAGACAAGTTATCCCTAGCTTGTTGCATGGCGATTTTTGGAGTGGTAATTATTTCTTTGACACTAATGGTAAACCGGTTTTAATCGATCCGGCCGTTTCTTACGGGGATCGGGAAATGGATATTGCCATGTCGCAACTTTTTGGTGGTTTTCGGCAAGAATTTATGACTACCTATGAAGATTTATTTCCATTAGAATCGGGATGGCAACAGCGGCAACCAGTATATCAATTGTACTATTTACTTGTTCATTTAAACCAGTTTGGGGAGAGCTATGGCGCACAAGTGGATGAGATTTTAAGCCAGTTTAGTTAAAAGTATTATCAGACTGGTATTCGATAGAAAATAAATTTAAAAAATACTGTACAGTAGTATTATATGTTTAGTTTAGGAGGATTTTTTTGTGGCTGTAAAATATACGCGCACGCATGAAGTTAGCTATTATGAGTGTGATGTAAATCAAACAATGACATTTCCAGCAATGATAGGAATTGCGATCAAGACATCTGAGGAACAAAGTGATGCATTAAATCGTAGTACGGAATTTATTCATCAATTTGGCTTGACGTGGGTGATTACCAATTATCATTTTACTATTCAACGTTTACCAAAAGTTGGCGAGATAATCCAAATTACAACGCAGGCAATGGAGTACAATAAATATTTTTGTTACCGAAATTTTTGGTTCCACGATAAAAAAGGCAATGAATTATTAAAAATTGAATCTGTCTTTGTTTTAATGGATATACAAAATAGAAAAATGACCAGTGTTCCAGAGGAGATTATTGCCCCATTCGAAAGTGAAAAAATTAAAAGGATTAAACGCTTTCCAACTATTGAAAAAATAGAAGAAGGGGAAAGTCTTCCGTATCGGGTTAGATTTTACGATATTGATAGCAATCAACACGTTAACAATGCCATGTATTTTAACTGGATGATCGATGTGTTAGGCTTTGATTTTTTGACCACGCATGTCCCCAAAGAAGTAAATATCCGCTTTGATAAAGAAGTGGAGTACGGCAATGAAGTAATGAGTCATTACGAAATCCTTAAAACTGATTCAATTAAAAGTCGTCATGAAATTAAAATTGGGGATCAACTTTATTGTGAAGCCAACATTACTTGGCTATTAAAATAAAAATGAAATGACAAAAAATGAGCATGCAGAAAAATCTGTTGCTCATTTTTTTAACGTTATTAGAAATGTAGTTATTTAGTGAAGCTTTATTGCGGCGGTACCTAAATAAATTATTAGCAAAAATTATTTTCTAACAGTTACAATATTAGTTTTCAATAAATGTTTTTAACTCAGCAATTGTAAGTTGGCGATTTTTGGCAATCAATAGTTTTAAGCGTGCTTTTTGGGAATTGATACTATTAGCAAATATAATTCCCATTTTTTGTAATTGTGCACCGCCACCTTCGTAGTCATACACTGCTTCGGCGATACCATTAAAACAGCGGGAAACTAAAATAATAGGAACAGATTGAGCCAATAACTTTTTGAGAGGTGGAAGGGTATCTGGCGGCAAATTACCTGCGCCAAGAGCTTCAATAACTAAACCATCAATATTGCTTTGGGAGAGTGCTTCAAATAACTCACCATGCATTCCAGCGTAGGCCTTAACGATGGGAATCATACCGTCAACGCTATCAACATCTATATGTGTAGTAGGTAACACTTCTTGCATAAAAATAATCCGACTCTTTGTCACCAAGCCAATCGGTCCGAGTGTTGGTGTTCTAAAAGTAGCAACATTGGTAGTATGCGTTTTAGTCACATATCGGGCTGAGTGAATTTCGTCATTCATCACCACTAATACGCCTTTATCTATTGCTTCTTCGCATGCAGCAACACGAATAGCTGTGACAAAATTGTAGAGACCGTCGCTTCCAAGTTCATTGCTTGAACGCATTGCTCCAGTTAATACGATCGGTAGTAAATGTCCAATCGTAGTATCTAGGAAAAAAGCAGTTTCTTCTAATGTATCGGTACCATGGGTGATAACGACACCATCACAACCGCTAAGTTTAGCATCTTGAATTCGGACTTTTAATTGTAACATCTCAGTTGGTGTTACATGAGGGCTAGGTAAATTAAAAATATCTTCGACCACCAACTCAACGTCAGCAGGAATTTCCAAATTGGCATCCATTAAAGGATTGGCTACATCAGGACTAACACCACCAGTTAAATGGTCTTCTTTCATGGCAATCGTGCCCCCTGTATGCAAAACAAGTAATTTCTTCATCGTATTTTCCTTCCTTACTTTAAATCGTAATAAACGATGTACAGTGTTTATTGTAGCTGATTGTATTCAGATAAACTAGTCGGAAAATAGATTTTCCTATTTTAGAATTCGTGCAATTTTGAATCAGTGTGGTAAACTAAAACGTAGCAAAATGAAAAGGAAAAAAAGATGATTAAAGCAATTTTTTTTGATATTGATGGCACACTATTAGCAGACAATGGCAAGGTCTTAGCAAGCAGTAAGGAAGCCATAAAAAAAGCACAAGCAAAAAACATCTATGTTGGCGTGGCGACAGGACGTGATCCAGCAAAAGTAAAAGAACTATTAGGCGACGTTGGTTTGGATATGTTTGTAACGTATAATGGGCAGTTAGTTTATACATCTAAGCAGACAATTTATGCACAGTCTTTTAAGCCTGAAGTTTTAGAACAAGTAACACGTTTTGCCGATGCCCATAATCGTTCGATTAATTTTGGCACACGAAGTCTTGTGTCAGGCAGCCGTTTGATGCGATTGGGACAGTCAGCTATCGTCCAACGTTTCGCGCGTTTTATCCCAAGAAACTTTCCCGTTAAAACCATGCAAAATATTATGCAAGCCATAAGTTTTTATAAAAAAGATGATCACTATGAAAAAATGACAATTCTAAATCAACCGATCTACCAGTGCATGATGTTAAGTCCTGAATCTGAAACAGAACTCTTAAAACGTGAGCTGCCAGACTGTGGCTTTCATCGCTCGAATTCTTTTTCAGTCGATATTGTACCAAAGGGTGGATCGAAATTAAAAGGAATCGAAGTGTTCTTACAGCATAAAGGTATCGCAGTCTCTGAGGCAATGGTTTTTGGCGACCATTATAATGATATTTCGATGATTAAAGGCGTAGGCGTGGGTGTGGCTATGGGAAATGCCAAGCGGATGACTAAAGAAGCAGCCGACTATGTAACAGATACGAACAATCACAACGGTATTGCACAAGCATTACGATATTATCATATTATTTCGTAAGTAAATATCAATTGTACAAGCAAGGGGGCAATATAAGCTATGAAAAAACCAATTGAAATGGCAAATGAATTTCATCAGATTTTTGATCCGCGAATTCCTAATGAACCAACAGCTTTTCAATCTAAAGAAGCAATTTTTCGAGCTGGCTTCAAAATTGAAGAATTGGTTGAATTTATATATGAAAGTACAGACACTACTGTTGAATTTGAACAATCTGTTGTAAAGCTGCATGAAGCACTTGATGCGGCAAAAGACAAAGTGTTGAAAAAAAGCACACATAATCATCAAATAAAATCAGATCATTTGGTAGGACAAGTGGATGCCTTAGCAGACTTACTTTATTTAACGTATGGCTCTTTTGCACTGATGAACATCGATCCTGCACCCGTGCTGGAAATTGTGCACAAAGCCAACATGAGTAAGCTTTTTCCCGATGGAAAACCCCATTATGATCCACTTACCAATAAAGTCTTAAAGCCAGCTAGTTGGCAAGAAAAATATGCACCTGAAAAAAAGATTAAAGCAGAATTGAATCGACAAAAAAACGTAGCCAAACTTGGAAATTAGTTCCAGTTTGACTACGTTTTTGCTTCATTAATCAAAGAACGTATAATAAAGCGTACGAATTGCTAGTTTTTCTTGCTCTTTGTGAATGCCAAACATAATGCTGACCTCAGAAGAACCTTGGTTAATCATTTCCAGATTGATTTTTTTGCGAGCTAGGGCTGCTGTACTTTCAGCCGTACAACCAACCCGTTGACGCATGCCTTCTCCAACCACCATAATCATAGAAAGATCGTGCGTAATCCGAAGTTCATCAGGATCAATCTCATAGGCAATAGTGCGCAAAAGCTCTTCTTCTAGTGTTTTGTTCAGTTGATTGGCGCGTAAAACAATTGAAATATCATCAATTCCAGAAGGCATGTGTTCGTAACTCAAACCGAAATCTTCTAAAATACTTAAGATACGGCGGGTAAAACCAATCTCTCTATTCATGAGATATTTGCTGATATAAATCATCGTAAAGCCTTCATCACTGGCAATACCCACCACTGGATTATCTAGCGCATCACGCGTTGTCGTAATTTTAGTCCCGGGACAGTGGGGATTATTTGTATTTTTGATGACTACGGGTATTTTTGCGCGATAAGAAGGCATTAAAGCTTCATCATGAAAAACAGTAAAACCAGCATAAGCTAATTCTCGCATTTCGCGGTAAGTTAGTTCTTTAATAATTTCCGGTTTATGAATATAGCCAGGATGAGCTGCGTAAATCCCGTCAACATCTGTAAAGTTTTCGTATAATTCAGCTTTCACGCCCGCTGCCACGATAGAACCGGTGATATCAGATCCCCCTCGGGAAAAGGTACAGACTTGACCGCACTCAGTATATCCAAAAAATCCAGGGATAATGAGGATTTCTTCTGTATCTGCCCATTTTTTCATTTTTTGATAAGCTTTAAATAAGATCCGCGCATTTCCAGGTTCACTGGAAACAATAATGCCAAAATCTTTTGGATTTACATAACGAGCATTTATTCCTTTAGCTTGTAAAATACCAGCAATTAATTTCGCATTATTGTCTTCTCCGCTGGCAACAATTGTATCTTTTAAAAAGTCATTTCCTTCAACTGGAAGCTCAGATAGTTTGTTCAAATGTTTGCTAATATCTTCCATTATTTTACTATCCACATTAAAAGCTGTAGCAATATCACTATAACGAGCAGTAATGGTAGCAGTTATACCAGTGAGATCCTGATTTTTTATTTTAGCTTCGTAAAATGCAATCAAATGATCTGTGACTTTTGTATCTTCTTTATCCCGTTTACCTGGAGCAGATACTACCACGAATTTTCTTTTTGGATCGTTGATAATAATATCAATGACTTTTTGCACTTGCGCTGCTGAAGCAAGAGAGCTTCCGCCAAATTTCACTACTTTCACAATAGTATCTCCTTTTTTATCGTTTTTTATCTACAGCTATAAAGCTGAATTTTATTTCATAACGTCAAGATTATTTCTTATAAGGGTACAAAAATCTTAAAAAAAAAGCAAGGATTACTATTAAAAACAGCACAAGATAAGATTTAATAAAAGCTTTCTAATAGATTATAAAAAGTTTTTTTTAGCTTGCTTGTGAAAATAACCTTCTGAAAAAAATTGTAAAGATTTTGCTATTCTTTAGTGCTACTCTTTTTTCTTTGTGTTATAATCTAGCGTAGACGTCTTGTGGACCGATAAATAAATTTCTATACTAATAGAAGAAAAATAGTATTTGTTAGATAAAAAAAGCTGATTGGCAGCATAGAATACTGATATTTATTTTTGAAAGTGGAGGAACCATCAATGGGAAGTAGTAATGTAGTCATTGGAATAGTCATCGCCATCATCGTTGTAGCAGCGATCTTGTATCTGATTAGTTATTTCATGAGAAAGAAAAATCAGGAAAGATTGCAAACACTGGAAGATCGCAGGGAGCATCTATTTGATTTGCCGGTCTTAGAAGAAGTTGATGATGTTAAGAAGATGCATCTCGTTGGCCAAAGCCAAAATACTTTCCGTGAGTGGAGCCAAAAATGGAATGATATCTCTACTTCTTCATTTGCCGAGCTTGAAAGTCAAATTTTTGAAGTTGAGAGTTTAAATGAAACATTTCGATTTTTCAAAGCTAAAAATGCGATTGTTGATGCAGAACAAACCATGGATACAATGGAAAAAGAAGTTGCAGAGATTCGTGATGGCTTAAAAGAATTGCGCGAAAGCGAAGAACGTAATTCTTTAGAAGTACAAAAAGCATTAGATATCTACGAAGACTTGAAGAAAAAATTGCGGGAGCACGGGGAAGAATTCGGTCCTGCTTACTCTGAATTACAAAAGCAAATTAAGAACATCGAAATTGAATTTACCCAATTTGTTACATTAAATACATCTGGTGATCCAGTTGAAGCGCGGGAAGTATTGGAAAGTGCTGAACAACACACGTATGAGTTAGATGATCGCATGAAACGAATTCCAGCAGCTTATGAAGAGTTGAATAAAACTTTTCCTGATCAGCTAAAAGAAATTCAAGATGGTTATAAAAAACTTTTAGAAGATCATTATGTTTTTCCAGAAGAAAATTTCCAAGCTGAAATCGATCGCGTGAAAAAACGTGTTGAAACTTCAATGGGAGATTTAGAAAAGACTGAAGTAGATACAGTTGAAGTTGCCAATCGTGATACAGCTAGTGGTATTGATTCATTATATACTGTCATGGAAAGAGAAATTAATGCACGACGTTACGTAGTGAAAAACAAACCAGTGATTGCTGATTATATTACTCATGCACATCGCAACAATCATCAATTGATGATTGAAATTGATCATACCGCTCAAACTTATACTTTAAATCATAATGAACTAGGTCGCGTTCGTGGCTTTCAAACTGAAATTGACGAATTGACCCGTCGTAACAAAGATTTAGAACCAAAAATGGAAGCTCATGAAATTCCATTTTCTGAAATTCAAGCTTTCTATAAAGATGCGTATAAAATTTTAGATGACTTGGAAAATCAACAAGTTGAAATTGATCATGAATTACGTGAATTACGTAAGGGTGAAAAAATTGCCCAAGAAAAAGTGGAACAATTTGAATTTCAATTACGCAATTTGAAACGTTTTGTTGAAAAACAACGCTTACCAGGTTTACCTAATGATTATTTGGAATCATTCTTTATGGCAACAGATCGGGTTGAAGATTTAGGCAAAGCACTAAATAAAATCCGCGTTAATATGGAAGAAGTTAATAAAATCATGAAAAATTGTGAAGCCGATATTAAAGACTTAGATGCCCATACTCATGATTTGGTTGATGCTGCGGCTTTAACAGAACAAATGATGCAGTATGCCAACAGATATCGTCATTCTCATGCAGAAATTAAAGCAGCGATTGAAGGTGCTTTAGAATTGTTTAATAAAGAGTATCGTTATCAAGATGCTCTAGATGAAATTGGAGCAGCATTAGAACGTGTTGAGCCTGGTGCCTTTAAACGAATTGAAAATTTCTACTTTAAAAACCGTGATTTAGTATAAACTAGTCAAAAGCGAGTCTACTGGGCTCGCTTTTTTTATGTTAAAATGAACAATATTTTCCAACAGCAGATAGGAAATAAAAGTAAATATTTGTATTACCTTAAACCGTATATAGCTTATGTTCTTAATAAATGAAAGTCACTTTAAAAAAGATAAAGTACGTTACCTTGAAACCAATGCAATGTCCGTTTATAATAGGAAAGAATTTGAGAAGGGATGTTTTTTTCATGATATATTTTGACAACAGTGCAACGACAAATATTGCCCCACTTGCACTAGATGCATATATGAAGACCAGTCAACGGATTGTTGGAAATCCTTCTAGTCTTCACGATTTAGGTAATCAAGCCAATCGCTTGCTTCACCAAGCACGTAAGCAAATTGCGGAATTATTAACAGTAGAAGCAAATGAAATATACTTTACCTCTGGTGGTACAGAAGGGGATAACTGGGTTTTAAAAGGGACAGCAATTGATAAAAAAGATTTTGGACGGCATATTATTATTTCCAGTGTGGAGCATCCAGCGGTGAGTGAAACGGCAGCCCAATTAGCTGAAAATGGTTTTGAAGTGAGTATTGCGCCCGTTGGAAAAGATGGCTTGGTTGATGTGAAAAAATTAAAAGAATTAATCCGGAAAGATACTATCTTGGTGTCTGTTATGGCAGTGAATAATGAAGTTGGAGCTATACAGCCAATTGGTGCAATTAGTGAAGTCTTAAAGGAGTATCCGAAAATTCATTTTCATGTAGACGCTGTACAAGCTATTGGAAAAGTTTCACAAGAAAAATGGCTGACATCAAGGGTAGATTTTGCGACTTTTTCTGCGCATAAATTTCACGGTCCTCGTGGCGTTGGTTTTATCTTTTGGCGTAAGGGACGACGGATTGCCCCTTTATTAACCGGTGGTGGTCAAGAAAATAATCAACGTAGCGGCACGGAAAATGTAGCCGGGATTGTGGCAACGGCTAAAGCATTACGCTTAACTTTGGAAAAAAAAGCAGAGCGACCTAATCATGTGGCGACATTACGTAAGTATTTATTTGACGCCTTAGCAGAATATGAGAAAGTGACAATTTTTAGTGGTCAAGAAGATTACGCGCCACATATTTTATGTTTTGGCATTAAAGATATTCGTGGTGAGGTCTTAGTTCATGCGTTAGAAGAAAAACAAATTTACGTTTCGACTACAAGTGCTTGCTCAAGTCGAAAACATGTTGAAAGCAGTACTCTTCATGCGATGAATATACCTGCTAATCTAGCAACCACCGCAATTCGAGTTAGTCTAGATGAAAATAATACGATGGCAGAAGTGGAACAATTTTTAATCGTCTTCCATCAACTTTATCAAAAATTCAGTAAAATCAATTAACAGACAGGAGTTTTAATGTGAATTATACAGAAATTATGGTGCGGTATGGCGAACTTTCTACTAAAGGGAAGAACCGCGGCAGCTTTATTAGGCAACTAGCAGACAATGTTAAAGGGGCGTTAGTAGCTTTTCCTCAATTAAAAATTGATGCACAGCGTGACCGCATGCATATTTTGTTAAATGGGGAAGACAGTCAGCTTGTGATCGAACGGCTACAAAAAGTTTTTGGTATCCAAAATTTTTCACCTAGCTTACGAGTTGAAAAAAATCTTGAAGCAATTAAAGTAGGTATCGCCCAAATAATGGCGTCCGCATATACTGGTAGTGAAACCTTTAAAATTAATGCTAAACGTTCTGACCATGATTTTGAATTGACAAGCAATGAGTTAAATCAAACATTGGGGAGTTATGTTTTTTCACTATATCCTGATATTAAAGTGCAAATGAAAATGCCAGATATTAATTTGCGCGTAGAAATTCGATTAGATGGTGTCTACTTGTCCTATGAAACTATCAAAGGTGCTGGTGGATTGCCGGTTGGAACCAGTGGTAAAGGGATGCTGATGCTCTCTGGTGGGATTGATTCTCCTGTTGCGGGCTATCTTGCTATGAAACGTGGTGTGGAGATTGAAGCAGTACATTTTGCGAGTCCGCCTTATACTAGTGAACAAGCCTTGCAAAAAGCTAAAGATTTAACTGAAAAATTAACACCTTATGTCGGTAATATTCAATTTATCGAAGTACCTTTTACTGAGATTCAAGAAGAAATTAAGAAAAAAGTCCCACAAGGTTACTGGATGACTTTAACGCGGCGGATGATGCTACGTTTAACAGATGCAATTCGTGCGGTACGTAAAGGATTAGTTATTATTAATGGGGAATCGTTAGGACAAGTTGCTTCTCAAACCTTACAAAGTATGGTGGCTATAAATGAAGTTTCTACTACGCCGATTATTCGACCAGTTGTAACAATGGATAAATTAGAAATTATTGAAATAGCGCAAGCAATAGACACATTTGAACTTGCAATTCAACCTTTTGAAGACTGCTGTACCATTTTTGCGCCGCCACAACCAAAAACGCGTCCAAATTTAGACAAGGTGCATCATTATGAGAATTCATTAGATATTGATGGTATGATTCTCCGCGCATTGAACGGACTTAAAATTGAAGTAATCACGCCAAATGCAACAAATGAAAAAGAAGCAGAATTCGCAGATTTGTTATAGATAAAAAATACGAAAAGAAAAGGCTTGACTTGCTTTTTTGCTTGCCCAACTTTGAGTGATATTACGGCAAAAATAGTAGAATTTTCAATCAAAGTTATAAATATTTTTCCTTGATTTTGCCTAAAATGAAATTTGTATAAAATTAAATAACAATTAGAAAATGATGAAAGAGGTGTATAACCTCTTTTTTTCTTTGTAAAAAAACACACAAGGATACGAACTGGCTGCTAAATAGTCATTTTACTAAATTTTGCTCCCCTTAAAATCCTCTGATATGATTAATTTAGGTTAGAAATCCTAAATAAAAAGATGAAGTCTAGCTAAAAGAAAGAGGGAGGGAAACAAAATGAAACACAAATCGAAGTTGTTTGGACTGTTGGCAATTATTACGATGTTAGTACCATTGTTTGTTGGTGGAATTTCTGGAGGGGCTGAAGAGGGAGCGCCGCCAGCGGTTTCTGATACTGAACCTAGTACAATTAATATGGTTCTCCACAAAAAAGAATTTGATTCAATGCCAAAATTAACGGAAAATACTGGAGAATTAATGGAATTTAAGGGTAAAGGCTTAAATGGCGCTGGTTTTACAGCATACAATATCACTGATTTTGTTTATGGCTTAATTAAAGATAAAGAAGTTGCTGATGCAGCTGCAGCTATTACAAAGGCACAAGAAGTTGCTGCAGAAATCGAAAAAGGTTCTAGCATTAAAATTGGCGAGAAAACCTATGAATCGTTAACTAAGATGGGATCTAAAGTTGGAGATGAAGTTACTACTGCCAAAGTCGATGGCGAAGATGGAATTGCCAAGTTTAATGGCTTAGCATATAAAACTGGAGACAAGCATAGCGTGTATATGTTTATTGAAACAACAATTCCAGATAATGTGAGCACACATGCAGCGCCATTAATTGTTTCATTACCATTGACAAATAAAGACGGTAAATATTTAACAACGGCACATTTGTATCCAAAAGATGTAACATTTACAGATGGTAAGGATTTGAAAACAGACGGATTACAAGTTGTTAAAGATGAAGGAGCTAACAAAGCAGAACATATCTATGGGACTGAAGTAGGAAAAGAGCATGACTTTACTTTTAAATTCACTATTCCAGCTAAAATCAAAGATAACATTTCATATGGGTTTACTGATACACCTTCAGCTGGGTTAGAATTAGTTGTACCGGCTGCTGGAATTAACTCAGCAGTAACAATTACACCTACAACAGGTAATGCCTTAGTACCAGGAACTCACTATGAAATCGTTAAAAATACTGATGGTGGCTTTACAGTTGACTTTAAAGTTAACGAAGCTGCTGTACAAGCATTAGCAGGCCAAACTTTTACTGCTTCTTATAAAATGGTAGTAACAGACGCAGCAGAAGAATATCAAGAATTTGGTAATAAGATAACTGTAAAGGTTGGGAACCAAACATATCCGTATGAAGCACCAAAATTAATTTATGGTGGTTATAAATTTATCAAAGAAGATCAAAATACAAAAGCAAAATTAGCTGGTGCAAAATTTGTGATTACGAAACGTGGAGCTGCTGCAGATAATGCTTTGAAATTCACGAAAAGTGGTACCAAATATGTGTTAGATGCGACTGGCTCTACTGAATTAGTAACAGATGAAAATGGTGAGATTAATGTAGAAGGTTTAGAATATGGTAATTATGACTTGCACGAAACAGTAGCTCCTACTGACTATATTAAATTAGATGCTCCTGTACAATTTACAATCGCTCCTGATACAGCTGAAGGTGCAACGTTAATTCCATCAAAAACTGTAGATAACGTTAAAAAAGGTCTTTTACCTTCAACTGGTGGCACTGGTATCATCGCATTCCTAGCAGTAGGTGCCGCATTGATGGCAGGTGCATTCATCTGGTACCGTAAATCTAAAGTGAACGAAGAAGTATAAGAATTAATAATTTGTAAAAAGGAAGGCTGCGGCTTTCCTTTTTTCGCGTAAAAAAGAATGTTAGAAATTGTTTTCGCTAACAAAATAACTTGCTAGGATGGTAGGGGCATGATACACTAACTATGTGAAAAAACGAACAAAGGAGCCGATTATGGTCGAAGATAGTAAGTTAAAAAAAATACCTAAGGCAACAGCGAAGCGCCTGCCGTTATATCTACGCTATTTAAATATGTTACAAGACTCCGGTATCAAACGAATTAAATCAAAAGAGTTTGCAGAAATAACTCAAGTTCCTTCTGCTACTATTCGGCGAGACTTTTCTCATCTAGGTGAATTAGGCCGAAGTGGATATGGCTACGACGTTAGTTACTTGATTGAAGTCTTTAATAGTATTTTAGATACAAATGAAGAAAAAAGAATTGCATTAGTGGGATTTGGCAATCTTGGTAAGGCATTAGCAAACAATAATTTTCGCCGCAATAGCAATTTAAATATTGTTGCCGTTTTTGATAATAATCCTGATTTAGTCGGGCAAGTCATTGACGGGCACAAAATTCACAGTATGGCTGAATTTGACACTATTGCAAAAGAAAAATGTGTAACAGTTGCCATTTCAACGGTACCAAGTCAGTTTTCTCAAGAAGCAGTCAATGTAATTGTAAACGCTGGCATTACGGCAATTTTAAATTTTGCGCCAGATCGTGTCGAGGTCCCGAATCATGTTCATGTTCAATACATTGATTTAACAACAGAATTACAGACGTTGATTTTCTTTGATCAAACGTATCAAGATAAAATGACTGTGGCAAACAGCTAAGCAGTATCTTTGGTTTTTTATTCATCCTTATCTATACTGAATGTAATAATGAATTTTGCATCATCAGTAAAGGAGCAGATGAAATGGAATTAACTAAAAAAGGACAGCCCGTAACATTACCGGGCGTGCAACCAGCAGTTGGCGAGAAAGCCCCAACGTTTACTTTAGCTGACTTAAAAGATAAAAAACACCAACTGGCTGATTTTCTAGATAAGCCAACTATTATAAGTATTGTGCCAGATATTGATACTCGCGTTTGTGCAATTCAAACTAAACGTTTTAATATGGAAGCAAGTCAAATAAAAGAGATTAATTTTATTACTGTTTCAAATAACACAAAAACACAACAAGCTACATGGTGTGGTCAAGAAGGCGTCGATATGGTAATGCTTCACGATCCGGGCAATACCCTAGATGAAAGCTATCATTTGCTAGTTCCAGCTACAGGGCACTATGCCCGCGTTATTTTTGTTTTGGATAAAAAGGGTATAATTCAATATCGGGAAATTGTACCAGAAATTAGTCAAGAGCCGGATTATGAGCAGGCTTTGACAGTTGCTAAAAGTTTGATTTGAAAAATTCTGATTTGACACTTTGATATTCTTCATTGTAGAATAAGCCAAGACGTTGAACAAGAGGAGTAACAGAAGACTGCGTTTAAGAGAGGAAATCGTAGCTGGAAGATTTCCACGTAAGTTTTGTGAAAGTAGCTTGGGAGTCTTTGATTGGAAATTTTAGTATAATCAAACGTTTCGTGATCGTTACCTCACGCTTAAGAGGTAGAATAATCTACAAATTAGGTGGTACCGCGTAAATTTACGTCCTAAGATGCTTGGCATCTTGGGACTTTTTTATTTCAAAATTTAAGGAGGAAACTAAATGTCTGATAATCTATCGACAAAATACAATCCACAAGAAGTGGAAGCTGGCCGTTATCAAAAATGGTTAGATGAAGATTTATTTAAACCAAGTGGGGATAAAAAGGCCAAACCTTATTCTATTGTGATTCCACCACCCAATGTTACCGGAAAATTGCACTTAGGTCATGCTTGGGATACTACTTTACAAGACATGATTATTCGTCAAAAGCGGATGCAAGGTTTTGATACATTGTGGTTACCAGGAATGGACCATGCCGGTATTGCAACGCAAGCAAAGGTAGAAGAAAAGTTACGGGAACAAGGTATTTCGCGTTATGATTTAGGCCGTGAAAAATTCGTTGACAACGTTTGGGAATGGAAAGATGAATATGCAGATCATATTCGTCAGCAGTGGGCTAAAATGGGCCTATCGTTAGATTACTCGCGGGAACGATTTACTTTAGATGAAGGTTTATCAGAAGCTGTTCGTAAAGTTTTTGTTACTTTATACGAAAAAGATTTAATTTATCGTGGTGAATATATTATCAATTGGGACCCGCAAGCCCGGACTGCCTTATCAGATATTGAAGTTATCCATAAAGATATTGAAGGTGCTTTTTACCACATGACCTATCCATTAAGTGATGGTACAGGTGAATTGGAAATTGCAACAACTCGTCCAGAAACCATGTTGGGAGATACAGCACTTGCCGTTCATCCAGAAGATGAACGATATCAACAATATATTGGTAAAAAAGTTATTTTGCCATTAGTTAATAAAGAAATTCCAATTATTGCTGATGAATACGTTGATCGTGAATTTGGAACAGGGGTGGTAAAAATTACGCCAGCCCATGACCCAAATGACTTTGAGGTTGGAAATCGTCATGATCTTCCGCGGATAAATGTCATGAACGATGACGGCACGATGAATGATTTGGCAGGCAAATATGCAGGAATGGATCGATTTGCCGCAAGAAAATTGATCGTTTCAGACTTAGAAGAAATTGGACGTTTGGTTAAAATTGAAAAAATGAACCATAATGTTGGACATTCTGAACGAACAGGTGTAGTGGTGGAACCCCGCTTATCAACACAATGGTTTGTAAAGATGGCGCCGTTAGCGAAAGAAGCAATTGAAAATCAAGCAACGGAGAATGCGGTCGAATTTTATCCACCTCGCTTTAATCAAACGTTCTTACGTTGGATGGAGAATGTTCATGACTGGGTAATTTCTAGACAACTATGGTGGGGCCATCAAATTCCGGCTTGGTACCATAAAGAAACAGGGGAAATGTATGTTGGTATGCAAGCCCCTAGCGATAGCGAAAACTGGGTTCAAGATCCGGATGTGTTGGATACGTGGTTCTCTTCAGCTTTGTGGCCATTTTCCACAATGGGTTGGCCAGATACGGCTAGTGAAGACTATAAACGGTATTTCCCGACTAACACATTAGTTACTGGCTATGATATTATCTTTTTCTGGGTTAGCCGGATGATTTTCCAAAGTTTGGAATTTACTGATGAACGTCCATTTAACAACGTTTTAATTCATGGTCTAATTCGTGACGAACAAGGGCGGAAGATGAGTAAATCACTGGGTAACGGGATTGATCCGATGGATGTCATTGACAAATACGGTGCTGACGCGCTGCGGTGGTTTTTATCAAATGGTTCTGCTCCTGGTCAAGACGTGCGGTTTAGTTATGAAAAAATGGACGCAGCCTGGAACTTTATCAATAAAATTTGGAATGCTTCGCGCTTTGTTTTGATGAATGTAGAGAAAATGACGGTGGCAGATATTAATCTGACAGGTGAAAAAACAGTGGCAGATCGCTGGATTTTAACGCGCTTAAATGAGACTGTTGAAAAAGTAACAGACTTGTTTGACCGTTTTGAATTTGGCGAAGCAGGACGTCAATTATATAACTTCATTTGGGATGATTTTTGTGATTGGTATATTGAAATGAGTAAAGAAGTTTTATACGGCGAAGATGAAAGTTCCAAACAAATGAATAAAAGTGTCTTAGTCTATACGCTTGATCAAATTTTACGCCTGTTACATCCAATTATGCCATTTGTTACTGAAGAAATTTGGAGTAAATTGCCCCATGAAGGAACTTCACTAGTAACAGCATCATATCCAGTTGTTCAGCCAGAATTTGACGATGCGGCAGCTGTGAAAGGTATGGAATTTTTAATTGAATTGATTCGTGCAGTCCGAAATATTCGTGCTGAGGTAAATACACCGTTATCTAAACCAATTACATTGTTAATTCAGACGACCGATGCTGAAATTGATGAATTTCTAGTTGCCAATAAAAATTATATTGAACGCTTCTGTAATCCTGAAGAATTAGTAATCTCAGGGAAAATGGAGGCACCTGAACTTGCGATGTCAGCGGTGCTAACTGGTGCTAACATTTACTTGCCACTAGCAGGTCTAATCAATATCGACGAAGAATTACAACGATTAGAAAAAGAATTGGCAAAATGGGACAGTGAGGTAAAACGTGTACAAGGTAAACTTGCAAATGAACGTTTTGTTGCCAATGCCCCAGAAGCAGTCGTAGCAGAAGAACGCGCAAAAGAAGCTGATTATTTAGACAAACAAAAGGCGGTTCGTGAACGGATTGAACAATTGCGGACCATCAAGTAAAGAGCGTTGTACAATAAAGATAAGCTTGAAACGAAAATTCAGCTTTTGCAATAAGCTAGATAAGAAAATTTTGTTGGAGGTAGTTGGGTTAGTAGTCTTATGAAAAACCAAATGACTAAAATGGCATTGAGGAGTAAAATAAGCTAATAATAGAGGGTAAAGACTATATCGAGGTCTTTATCCTCTATTTATATGAAGTTAAATTTCGTTATGGATGAGACAAAAAGTTAGACTATGATAATTTGCGACTAAAATTATGTAGTAATTTTTTATTTCAACTATTTGTTTTTTTCTTTACCTAGGAGTTTGTTATAATGAAGCAGTGAGGTGGAAAGAAATGGTAGAAACTGGAAGTAAAGCAATTGAATGGATTCATAGCCGCAAACCTTTTGGCTCAAGACCGGGGTTAGAGCGCGTTAAAGCATTATTGGCTTTAGTTGATCATCCTGAAAAAAAAGTACCAACAATTCATATTGCCGGTACGAATGGGAAAGGATCAACCGTTAGCTATTTAAGAGAAATGTTACAAGAAGCAGGGATTGTCGTTGGCACTTTCACTTCACCATATATTGAAAGTTTCCACGAAAGAATTGCCGTTAATGGGAAATTTATCACAGATGAAGAACTAGTCACGTTAGTAAATAAATATCAGCCGTTGGTCGAAAAATTGGATCAGCAAGAAGCAGTTAGTGGCATTACAGAGTTTGAAGTTTTAACAGTTTTGGCATTGGATTACTTTGTTGATAAAGTTGATGTTGCACTTATTGAAGTAGGCTTGGGCGGACTATTAGATTCTACTAATATTGTAGAACCAATGCTAACAGCGATTACAACGATTGGTTACGATCATACCGAAATACTAGGCAACACTTTAGAAGAGATTGCGGCGCAAAAAGCAGGAATAATTAAGCCCAACATCCCGATAGTAACTGGCAATATTGCAGATAATGCCTTAGGTGTGATTGCAGATTGCGCCACAAAAAATAAAGCAAAAATCTATCGCTTTGGTAAAGAATACGAGGTCACTTATTTGCATCCAGATGATAATTGGGGTGAATGGTTTGATTTTCGTAATCAAAACGGAAAATTAAAAAACTTAAAAACAACGTTAATAGGACAACATCAACCAGAAAATGCAGGTATTGCTATTCAATTATTTGAATTATATTGCGAATTAAATAAGATTAATTGGCGGGAAAAAGAGATTAAAAAAGCCTTACAACAAACGTTTTGGCCTGCTCGGATGGAACGGCTTAGCACAGAACCTTTAATCATTTTAGATGGAGCCCATAATACGCATGCAATGTATCGCTTGGTGGAATCTGTTCAAAATGAATTCAAAGGTCGCAAACTGCATATATTGTTTTCTGCTTTAGAGACAAAAAATGTTGCGGAAATGTTAGAAGAATTATTGAAACTAAAAAATGCGCACATCTATCTAACGACTTTTGATTATCCCCGGGCAATCAAATTAGACGATGATTTTGTTAATGTAGATGAAAAACGCGTGTCAATTGTTTCTTTATGGCAATTTGGTTTAGCTGAAATTTTGGAAAAAATGGACGATGAATCTTTATTACTTGTAACAGGCTCGTTGTATTTTGTGTCAGAGGTAAGAAGTTTATTACTAGAAATGGGAGGTTCACATGCAGGTTAAAGGTGTCATTTTTGATATGGACGGATTGATTTTTGATACAGAACAACTTTATTATGCTGGAGCGCAAGCAGCAGCAGATGATTTTGGAATACCTTATGATAAAACACTTTATCTTGAGTTGCTGGGTATTTCTGATGAAGAAGTAATCGAAAGATACCATGAAATGTTTGATGGAAAATTTGGGGAAGCAAAAGTGACAGCATTTATTGCAGCGTCTTATGAAAATACAAGAGATATGTTTACCAAGGGAATGGCAGCATTAAAGCCAGGGGTAATGGAGCTTTTAGCTTATTTACAAGCGGCTAAAATCGATTGGATTATCGCTTCTAGCAATCAACGCAAAGTAATTGATGAATTACTGGCTAGAGCAGATTTAACAAAACATTTTTCTAAGATTGTTTCTTGTGAAGACGTACCGCGTGCCAAACCTGATCCTGCGATATTTCTAGCTGCTCGTGCTATCCTTGGAACAAAAAAGTCAGAAACTTTAGTTTTAGAAGACTCACAAAATGGCGTTTTAGCCGCATTTCAAGCTGAAATACCGGTAATTATGATACCAGATTTGTTGCCTCCTGATGAAGCATTGGCAGCAAAAACTTTAGCTGTGCTACCTTCTTTGCACGAAGTAAAAAATTATTTGAGCTAAAAATGAATTAGAACGCCTTTGCGTACTTTATTTAAAAGAGCGCAAAGGGGTTTTTTGATGAAAACAAAAGTATTGCCTGTAAGTATGCGACCTAGAGAACGATTAAAGGAAAAAGGTACCAAGGTACTTTCAGAACAAGAACTATTAGCTATCATTTTACGAACAGGCTCGAAAAAAGCGACTGCTGGTGATCTTGCTGCAGAAATATTGCATTACTTTGGTGATTTGTATCAATTTAAGAGGGCCGAGTTACAAGAATTAACAAAGATTGCAGGAATCGGTGAAGCAAAGGCAGCTGAACTTTTAGCCGCAATTGAATTAGGATGTCGGATTAGCCAGGCTTCGCAATCGAAAATAGGATATGTCTCTTCTAGTTATGAGTTGGGGTGTATGTTAGCCGATGAAATGAAAGATTATGAGCAGGAGCATTTATTGTGTATTTATTTGAATACGAAAAATCAAATTTTACAAAAAAAGACGATTTTTATTGGTTCATTAAATCAATCGATTGCACATCCTAGAGAAATTTTCAAAACAGCAGTAAAAATTGCTGCTGAGCGAATTGTAATTTGTCACAATCATCCTTCTGGTAGTCCGACACCTTCTCATAATGATATCGTTTTTACTAAAAGATTAAGAGAATGTGGGGAAATTATGGGTATTGAATTATTGGACCATTTGGTGATCGGTGGTAGCGAATACATCAGCTTACGAGAAGAAGGGTTATGGAATTAGTAGACTTGCAAAAAAAATCGGGCAAGTGTAAAATATTAGTGTAATTTTGTTTAGCGGTTTAGCGATAGAAGTTGAAACATTTGGGTCACCTCTATTCTTTGCCAACAACGTTACACATTAATTCGTGCAAAGCACAAGGAGGTTTTCACCCATGGAACATGGTACAGTAAAATGGTTTAACGCAGAAAAAGGATTTGGCTTCATTTCACGTGAAGACGGCAGCGATGTATTCGTACATTTCTCTGCAATTCAAGGCGACGGTTTTAAAACATTAGAAGAAGGTCAAGCAGTGACTTTCGACGTTGAAGAATCAGACCGCGGCCCTCAAGCTACTAACGTCGAAAAAGCTTAGACTTTTTATATCGGCATTTTATCCTCAGAATTTATTCTGGGGATTTTTTGATTAGGAATAAGAGTGAGTAAAGGTAGATTTATCAAATTTCATAGTTAAAAGGTCACGTGATGGAACAAATTTTTTTATAAAAATCTTACGTCATTTTTTATCTAAATAAAAATACTCAAACAATTAAGGAAAACGTGAAACCAGTCTAAGTTTCCATACTTTCTTAATGTTTGAGTATTTCTATTATTAAAATGTGCCGTAGTCTTTACTGAAGATTAATTTTCCGGTGTCATAATCATGGATAGAATCATCGGATGACGCTCAGTTTTTTCAAATAAGTAAGGTTGCAATGCATTAGACATTGCTTCTCTTAATTTGAATTCGTTGCAGTCTGGCTGATTCATAGCTTCTCTTAAAGCTTTAAAAAGCAATGTTTGACCTTCATTAATCATTTCACCAGATTCACGCATGTAGACAAAACCGCGGGATAAAATATCTGGACCAGCTAGAATTTCTTTTTTCGCAATATCGACAGTTGCGACAGCTAAGACCAACCCTTCTTCGGATAAAATGTGGCGATCTCGTAAGACCACATTTCCAATATCACCGATCCCACTACCGTCAACATAGACATCACCAGCATTGAAATGACCACAAATGCGAGCGCTATTCGCCGTTAATGCTAACATATCGCCGTTTTCCATTAAGAAACAGTTTTCTTTTGGTACACCTGTATCTTGAGCTAGTTGTGTATGGATTTTTAACATCCGATACTCTCCGTGAATAGGCATAAAGTATTTTGGTTTCATTAACCGTAACATCAATTTTTGTTCTTCTTGGCCACCGTGACCAGAAGTATGAATATTATTGATTTTGCCATGTATTACTTCTGCGCCAGCTTCCATTAACAAGTTAATCAAGTGGTTAACGCTCGTTGTATTCCCTGGAATTGGTGAACTTGAAAAGATAACTGTGTCGTCTGGTTGAATTTGAATTTGACGATGAGTTCCGTTGGCAATTCGACTTAAAGCTGCCATCGGTTCACCTTGTGAGCCAGTACATAAAATTAAAACTTCATTTGCTGGCAAGCGATTTACTTCATGTGCGTCAATAAAAGTCCCATCAGGAACTTTTATATAGCCTAATTTTTGACCATTAATCATAGCATTTTCCATACTACGGCCAAATACTGCGATTTTCCTTCCGGTTGCAACAGCGGCATCTGCTGCTTGTTGTAGTCGGAAAATATTCGAAGCAAAAGAAGCAAAAATAATGCGGCCTTCTATTTTTTCAAATATTTTTAAAATTGACGCGCCAATAATTTTTTCTGATTTAGTAAAAGTTGGAATTTCAGCATTGGTACTGTCTGATAAAAGACACAAAACCCCTTCTTCACCAATACGTGCCATTTTGTGTAAATTGGCTGGTTCACCAACCGGGGTGAAATCAAACTTAAAGTCTCCGGTTTGTACAATGTTGCCAGATGGTGTTTTTACCACAATTCCTAAAGCGTCTGGAATACTGTGTGTCGTGCGGAAAAAACTAACAGAAGTTTTACGGAAGCGAATAATTGAATCTTCATTGATTTCATGAAGCTCGGCATCCCGCAATAAACCATGTTCATCCAATTTATTGGTAATTAAAGCCAGTGCCAATGGCCCAGCATAAATTGGAATATTAGCTTGGCGTAATAGGTAGGGGATTCCCCCAATGTGATCTTCGTGACCGTGAGTAATTACAAGTGCTTTAACTTTCGGTAAGTTTTGCACGATGTAACTATAATCGGAAATGACATAGTCAATCCCAAGCAGCTCATCTTCTGGAAATTTAATTCCGGCATCAATAATGATGATTTCATCTTGGAATTGTACCCCATAACAGTTTTTTCCAATCTCACCGAGACCACCGATTCCGAAGACGCCGGTTTCGTTGTTTTTTAAAGAGAGTTTCATTTTAAAACTCCGTTAATTTGAAGTCGGCATTTTCTTTTTCGTAGGCTAAATGACTATCATCTAGTCCTTGAATAAATTCGATGTTGTATGGGGTATGTTCTTCAACTAGTGCGCGGGCAGTGACTTCATCGGCTGCCTCTACGTAAATTGATAATGTTTGCTCTCTTTTTGGGTTACGTACTTTTGTTTCTTGATAGTAAACTTTGTAAATCATCTGTTTGACTCCTTTATTATTAATTAAACGGTATAAAAATGGCATCTAGATGATGGCAAATACGAGAATTAGAGCAACCAAAAAACAGGGGAGTTACTTTGATAAAAAATTTTTGCCCTACATGAAACAAATAACTTTTTACTATCAGCAAATTCTCCGCTAAATTTTAGATGCTTTTTGAAAATCAGACGATTTTCAAAAAGAGAAAGTCTCGTCTTTACTTTCCGCTTATTTTTTAATTCAACCGTTCCTTTGGCGTTTTTGCGCCCAATTAATGATATTTTAGCATAGATCTTTCAATAAGTATAGAAAAGTCAAATGGTGTAAAGGGATTACATTGGGGAAATTTCTGGTTATTTTGGCTACAATTAAAAATTTTACTGTGGTATAGTGAAGGTAATGCGAAAATTTATTCATGCTCAGGTACACCCTTTGAGAATTTTTAAAAGGGTGTCCATTTTTCTATCATTTAGCTTTTTAATTTTACGCGTTTACAGGCAGAAGCCTGTCTTCATTTTAATAAAGGGGGAAAAAAGATGAAATTGATGTGGCATTATACAATGCGCTACAAAAAACTATTATTTTTTGATTTCATTTGTGTCTTTGGTTTTATTATCATTGAGTTAGGTTTACCAACTATATTGGCACGGATGATTGATGCGGCTATTCCAGCTAAAAGCTTTAGTCAAGTGCAACAGTTAGGGCTTTTAATGGTTGTTATTACAGTCTTAGGAGTAGTAATGAATATTCTTTTAGGCTACTTCACTACGCGAATTACGACCAATATTACGGCGGATATTCGCGATGATTTATTTGAAAGAATACAAGGATATTCTCATTACGAATACGAACAAATTGGTGTCTCTTCTTTGATTACTCGCGTTACAAATGATGCTTATCAAATAATGCTTTTTATGCAAAATATTTTGCGAACGGGCTTTATGACACCCATGATGTTTATTGTGAGCTTGTATATGATTTTTCGAACGAGTCCATCATTAAGTTGGTATGTACTTTTGGCATTGCCGATTTTACTTTTGGCCGTGATTGCAATTGCCAAGTTTTCTGATCCCTTATCGACGAAACAACAAGGAAATTTGGACAGAATTAACGCAATTTTGCGAGAAAACTTATCAGGTTTGCGTGTCATACGCGCTTTTGTTAATGAAAAATTTGAGGAAAAGCGTTTTGAAAAAGTCAACAAGGCATATGCTTCAAGTTCTAAGAGTTTATTTCGCTTAATGGCAGTAGCGCAACCAGGATTTTTCTTCTTATTCAATATTGTAATGGTTTTAATTATTTGGAATGGCACAATTAAAATTGATCAAGGAAATTTACAAATTGGCGATTTGATTGCATTTATTGAGTATATTTTCCATGCCTTATTTTCTTTTATGTTATTTGCCTCTGTTTTTATGATGTACCCACGAGCCGCTGTTTCAGCAAGACGTATTCAAGAAGCACTTGATGCAACGTCTGAACTTATCGAAAAAGAAGACGGCGTTACTGAAACAGCTACAAAAGGTTATGTCGAGTTTAAAAATGTTACGTTTGCTTATCCTGGACATGCCCAAAGCCCGATTATTCGTAATGTTAGCTTTACCGCACAACCAGGCGAGACGGTTGCTTTTATCGGGAGTACCGGTTCAGGGAAATCTACACTTATTCAATTAATACCACGTTTTTACGATGTGAGTGAAGGGGAAGTTTTAATTGATGGTGTTAACGTAAAAGATTACCGTTTAAAAAATTTGCGAGAAAAAATTGGCTACATTCCGCAAAAGGCGCTTTTATTTACCGGAACAATTGCAGAAAACTTGCGTTACGGAAAATTGAATGCTACGCAAGCAGACATGCAACGCGCGGTAGATATCGCTCAAGCTGCTGATTTCATCAGTCAAACACCAAAAGGTTTTGATGCATTACTTTCAGAAGGTGGTGCGAATTTTTCTGGTGGTCAAAAGCAACGTTTGGCAATTGCTCGTGCAATTATTCGTGATCCTGAAATTTATATTTTTGATGATAGTTTTTCAGCTTTGGATTATCAAACAGATGCTAAATTGCGAGCACGTTTGAAAAAAGAAACAACGCATTCCACCGTTTTAATTGTCGCACAACGAGTAGGAACAATTATGCATGCAGATAAAATTATTGTTTTAGACGAAGGTAATGTTGTGGGAATGGGGACGCACCGAGAACTTCTGAAAAATTGCAGTATTTACTATGATATTGCGGCTTCTCAGTTATCAGAGGAGGAATTGGCACAATGAAATCATTTTCTTCTTTAAAACGTTTGGCTCGTTATTTGAGTCCTTATAAAATTACGGTCTTTTTAGTACTATTTTTTGTGGTATTGACAGTGGCTTTAAATGCGGCAATGCCTTATGTTGCAGGCTTACCAACAACCGAAGTTGCTAGAAATATTGCAGCCGGTGAAAAAATTAATTTTGAGTATGTGTTTAAATGTTTAATTTGGATTACGGCCGTTGGCGTGGGATATTGTATCGCGCAATTGCTATCAGGTCTCTTAATAACCAATGTGGTCCAAAGTGCTATGTATGATTTGCGACAAGATATTGATGAAAAAATTAATCGGTTACCAGTATCTTATTTTGATAAAAACCAACAAGGAAATATTTTATCTCGGGTTACTAATGATGTGGATGCAGTGAGTGGTGCAATGCAACAGGCTTTGATTGGGATTGTCAATGCGATTTTAGGGATTATTATGGCACTGGCGATGATGTTTTACATTAATATTCCGATGGCATTGTTATCTATCATTATGATTCCTGCTTCTATGCTGATTTCACGAGGAATCGTAAAAGTTTCGCAAAAATATTTCCAAGGAATGCAAAATGCTTTAGGGGATTTAAACGGCTATGTCCAAGAAAATATGACCGGTTTTAGTGTCTTAAAAGTATACGGGCGGGAAAAAGAAACATTAGCAGGCTTTAAGACGGTTAATCATCGGTTAAAAGATTTTGGCTTTAAAGCTTCCTTTATTTCAGGTCTTATGATGCCACTTGTTTCCTTAACTGCTTATATTACTTATATTGTAATGGCGGTTTTAGGTAGTTATTACGTCATTGGTGGTGTTATCGTTGTCGGACAATTACAAGCTTTTATTCAATATATTTGGCAAATTAGTCAACCTCTAGGGAATATCACGCAACTATCTTCTGTTTTACAAAGTGCATCTGCTGCTTCAACGCGTGTTTTTGAAATTTTAGATGAAGCAGAAGAGGTATTAAATGAGGCTGATATCCCATTACCAGAAGTTGTTTTAGGAGATGTGGAGTTTGATCATGTTTCATTTAGCTACACTGCCAATAAACCATTGATTAAAGACTTAAATTTTAGTGTAAAAGCAGGACAAACAGTGGCGATTGTCGGACCAACAGGAGCGGGAAAAACAACGTTAATTAATCTATTAATGCGTTTTTATGATGTAGATTCTGGAGCGATTAAAATTGATGGTATCGATACGAAAAAAATGAAGCGTAGCGATGTACGTTCGGTTTTTGGTATGGTCTTGCAAGATGCCTGGCTTTATGAAGGAACCATTGGAGAAAATATCCGTTTTGGGAAATTAGATGCAACGGACTACGAAATAGTTGATGCAGCCAAAACTGCGAATGTTGATCATTTCATTCGGACGATGCCAGATGGCTATGATATGATGATTAATGCTGAAGGGAATAATGTTTCTTTGGGACAAAAACAACTTTTGACGATTGCACGAGCTGTTATTTCCAATCCTAAAATTTTAATTTTAGATGAAGCTACAAGTTCTGTTGATACACGTCTAGAAGCATTGATTCAAAAAGCAATGGACAAAGTCATGGAAGGACGTACGAGTTTTGTCATCGCCCACCGTCTATCTACTATTCGAGATGCGGATTTAATTTTAGTAATGAACCAAGGCTCCATTATTGAAAAAGGAACACATGAAAGTTTATTAGCTGAAGGTGGTTTTTATAATAAACTTTATCAAAGTCAGTTTGCTGAAGATGGCGATTACGATTAAAATTTTAAAGAAGCCAAGACAAAAGTTATCTTGTCTTGGCTTTTTTTTAGAATAAAAAAGAATTTTTATCCACAAAAAAACAACTAAAAAAGTGGTACCTATCCACTAGAAATTTAAAAATTATCAATTAACACCAAGCTGTTGATTTGTCTTTCTGTGCTACAATGTAGGTGCAGATTGAAGAAAAAGAGGGAAAAGTATGAAAAATTTCATCGCAAAAAATGCTGTTGTACTGGGAGATGTAACACTCGGAAAAGAGGTAACCATCTGGTTTAATAGTGTGATTCGGGGCGATAGTAATTTTATTAAAATTGGGAATCGGACAAATATTCAAGATGGTACGATTATTCATGTGGATCATGATGCCCCAACAGAAATTGCTAATGATGTGACAGTTGGACATCAATGTATGCTTCATGGCTGCAAAATTGAACAAGGAGCGCTCATTGGTATGAGCTCGATTGTATTAAATCACGCTGTTATCGGTGAAAATAGTTTAATTGGTGCTGGTTCTCTTGTAACACAAGGAATGGTAATTCCCCCCAATGTCTTAGCTTTTGGGCGGCCAGCAAAAGTTATTCGACCTTTAACTCCAACAGAAATTGCTAAAAATAAAGCCAATATCACCCATTATTGTCAATTAGGACAAGAGTTTCTGGAAGGAAAATACCCAGAAGTAACAAAGTAAATCTAACTTATTTTTACTAAGAGATAAAAATTCAGTCTCCAAAAACTACGTGAATATTTTTATTGTGGTTTACCTGACATGATATTTTTCTTCGCTGTAAAAGTAGCCAAAGCGCAAATTGTTGCGCTTTTTTTCTTTACTCGGTACACTTTAGAAAAATGTAAAAAAGGAGGAATTTTTGATGGAACGTTTTGCTATAACTGGTTATGGTGAGCCAAATAAAGTATTTCAAACAATTACAGCTCAACCAAGAGAAGTTACTTCAGGACATATACGAGTAGCAATCCATGCTTTTGCGATTAATCCATACGACGTTTCATTGCGCCGCGGAGAACAACAAGAATTTCGCAGTTTGAAGTTTCCTTACGTGATGGGCAATGATGCAGCTGGTATTGTGACAGAAATTTTCCCTGGTGAAACAGATTTTTCTGTGGGTGATCGTGTAGTCATACATCCCGTTAGCGGGGCGTATGGACAAGAGGTTGTTTTGCCCACTAAAAAAGCAGCAAAAATTCCTGCAAAGTTGAGTTTTGCTCAAGCAGCGAGTCTAGTCACTACGGGAATTACTGCCTATAATTTATTGTTTCAACTTTTACACGTCAATAGCAGTCAAACAGTAATGGTCCTAGGAGCTTCTGGTGGTGTTGGTTCTTTATTAGTACAACTTTTACATCAAAATAAAAATCGTGTTCTTGCCAGTGCGTCTAAGAGAAATGAAGAAAAGATAAAAAGCTGGGGAGCAGATGAATTTAGTGCATATGATACAGAGGATTCTGGTAAAGTATTCTTTGAGCAAGCAGACATTGTCATTGATGCAACAAAAGGGAGTAAAAGCGGTGCAATTGGTTTAAAAATTTTAAAACCAGGAGGAACTTACGTCGCTTTAAATGAATTACCAACAGAAATAGAGCGTAAAGATGGTACGTATTTACGTTTTGTTCCTAAAAAGGATTACCAAGATCAAAGAGCTTTTGCGTATTTACTAAATGTTTTTGCTAAGGGCAATTTATTTGTGAATATTGCTGAAATATTGCCCTTTGAATTAGAAAGTGTGATTTATGCGCATGAAAAAATCGCAGGCCATCCTGCTGCTGGTAAAATTGTCATCGCAAAAAGCTAAATGAAAAAGTAATCTTTAATTTAGCTATTTTTGAAATTAAAGTAGAATGTGTTCGTCATTTTCTGAATTGAAGAATTTAGTGAAGATGATAATAAAAAATAGCGTAAAAAAAGAATTGAGACTTTCGTCTCAATTCTTTTTTAGCTTGGGCTAAATTATTTTGTTACCATAATTTCATCAATTAAGCCATATGCTTTCGCTTGTTCAGCAGTCATAAAGTTATCGCGGTCAGTGTCTTTTTCGATAACTTCCAATGGTTGACCAGTACGTTCAGCTAAGATATGGTTCAAACGATCACGGGTTTGTAAAATATGGCGAGCTGCAATTTCAATTTCAGTTGCTTGACCTTGCGCGCCACCTAGAGGTTGGTGAATCATGATTTCAGCATTAGGTAAAGCGAATCGTTTCCCTTTTTCACCGGCTGTTAGTAAAAATGAACCCATTGAAGCAGCCATCCCCATAACAATTGTTTGCACATCAGCTTTAACAAAGTTCATTGTATCGTAAATTGCCATCCCAGCTGTTACGCTACCACCTGGTGAATTAATATATACATAGATATCTTTTTCAGAATCTTGTGCGTCCAAGAATAATAATTGGGCGATGATTGAATTTGCTAAGTCGTCAGTAACTTGACCGCTTAGCATGATAATGCGGTCTTTTAATAAACGTGAGTAGATGTCATACGCTCTTTCGCCGCGGGATGATTGTTCAATGACTGTTGGAATTAAATTCATAATGTAAAGTCCTCCTTTAATCAAATCGACGTTAAATTTTGTACGTCTCAAGTTTAGCACATTTAAGCGATAACCTCTAAAAAGAAGTATAACTAATAGGTCAAAATAGGTCAAATGAAAAACTCAACGAATCTGTAAATTTTTTTCAGATAGAAAAAATGGCTAAAATAGATAACAAAGCCGTGGATAAAAGCAGGTAAAAAATGCGAATCTAATAGAATTTATGCTAAAATAAAAGACAGGAGAACTTGCAAGGAGGAAAAATATGATAGCAGTAGCAGCAGCCGGTTTTTTTGGAGTCTTAGTAGGTGCTTTGATTGTCACAATTGCTTTTAATTTGCGAATCCGTTATGACGAAAAAAAAGAACAACGACGACGTACTTTGGAACATAAAGTCAAAGAGATTGAAACTTTGATTCAATTAAACAAAAAAATAAATGAAATTTTACAAAAACGTAGTGTGCTAATGGCAGAATATGTCAGTTTTGATGCTTTTGATGATTGCTATATCACAATTGACGACTATGCGTATTTGCAATCATTTGCCGCTCAAAATAATTTTTACTTACCAAACTATATCTTAGAGGAATTTTTCAAAAATATTGCGCAGCGTAAAGTTATTTTGTCGCCAGATGAAACGATTAAAGTTGGTGGTTATGCTTATAAAGGCGGACGCGTGATTATGGAGCATTTTTCTGATGATTTGACAGAGCTTATCAATGAAAGAAAGGCAGCGTTAAAACATCTTTCAGATGAGACTTTGACGTATTTTAGCGCATAATATTTTTTTGAAAAGATGGGAGGAGCCCTGGAGGGATTTCTTCCCATCTTTTTTAATCAAATGAAACGTTAAGGCTTAGACGTAAAGTTCATAAAATAAAGATAGAAGTGGTACAATTACTAATGAAGAAAAAGATAAGGAGGAAACGGTGATGACACAAATCGTAGCCCATCGCGGTGCCAGTGGCAATCGGCCAGAAAATACGCTCCCATCTTTTGCAGAAGCAGTGCGAGTAGACAGTGACGTGATTGAGTTAGATGTTCATTTGTCAAAAGACGGTCACCTAATTGTGATGCATGATGAAGATGTAGAACGAACAACGAATGGTAAAGGTTTGATCCGAGAAAAAACACTGGCTGAAATAAAAAAACTAAATGCCGGGAGTTGGTTTTCTGAAAGTTATCAAAATACGAAAGTACCAACTTTAAAGGAAGTATTAGATTTATTGGTTATGCGGAATTTTCGCGGAGTACTGACTATTGAGTTAAAAACAGATCATTATCATTATCCTGAAATAGAGATGAAAACTGCGGCGTTGATGACCAGCCGGAATTGGCCTTTTCAACACTGGTATTGTAGTTTTAACATAGCTTCGTTGGATATCATTCATCAATTAGAACCAGATACGCAACTAGATTTAATTTTAAGCACTAGCGATAAAAAGGTGCTTCAAGCGTTGGACCGTCCGTATATTGAAGGAATTCATCCTAAAATCGACTGGGTTTTAAAAAATAAAGCAACATTACCTGACTTGCCGTTAGCTGTTCGTCCCTGGACGATTGACGACGAGGAATTAGTTAGAGAATGTGTTGCATTGCAGACAACGGGAATTATCACTAACTTTCCAGAAAAAATACAGCAATATGTAAAAAATGCGAGAAATAAGGGAAGTAAATGAGGGGAAAGATGAAAGTATTAGTCATTGCAGGTCCAACTGGGGTCGGAAAAACAGCCTTGAGTATTAAACTGGCACAAAAATTTAATGGTGAAATTATTAGTGGTGATTCATTACAGGTCTATCGTCAGTTAGATATTGGTACAGCCAAAGTAAGCAAAGATGAAGCCGCAGGTATTCCCCATCATCTAATTGATATCTGTGATTTTACGGCGGAGTATTCAGTTGCTGATTTTCAAAAAGCAGCGCGAAAAAAAATTGCGACCATCACTGCAAAGGGAAAATTACCCATTGTTGTTGGGGGAACAGGACTTTATATTCAAGCTCTTTTGTATGATTATAAATTAGGAGCAGCTGAAGAATTTGGGCAAGCAGGAGAAAAACTACGAGAAAAATATCATGAGTATGCCAAGGCACAGGGAAAAGAGGCCTTATGGCAATTACTTTTGGAAAAAGATCCTTTAGCAGCAGAAAAGATACATTTTAATAACGAACGAAAAGTTGTACGAGCACTAGAGGTATTTGATTTATCTGGACACAGTATTGTAAAACCTAAAGAAGAACCCCAAAAATTATATGATGACTTTTTAATTGTTTTAGATACACAACGGGAAGTACTATACAATCGTATCAATCAGCGTGTCGAATTGATGTTTGCCGCAGGACTAGAAAAAGAAGCGACACTTTTACAAAATTATGAAAAGGTACAAGCCGCAAAAGGAATTGGTTATCGAGAATTTTTTCCTTATTTTAAAGGAGAAAGTAGCCTTGATGAAGTCAAAGAAGCAATAAAACTAGATTCAAGACGATACGCGAAACGGCAATTAACGTGGTTTCGCAATCGGATGGAAGTAAGTACTTGGGTGGATTTGGTTACGCAACCAGAGGCAAGTGAAGTCTTGCAGCAAAAAATACAAGTATGGCTGGAGGAATAGTATGGAGCAGGAAAAAGTTATTTTAGTAGGGGTAGAGACCGAAGAAACTTGGAAAAATTTCGGTGAATCCATGCAAGAATTAAAAGGACTAACCAAAACTGCTAAAGGAGAAGTTTGTTTTTCTTTAATTCAAAAACGCCCTCAAGTGGATCGTCAAACAATTATCGGCAAAGGGAAGTTGACGGAATTAAAAAATTTAGTTGAAAGTTATGAAGCAGATTTAGTAATTTTTAACCATGAACTAACTCCTCGTCAAAGTCAAACTATTGGTGATTTTGTAGCAGTACCAGTTATTGATCGTGTCCAATTAATTTTAGATATCTTTGCTTTGCGAGCGCGCTCTAAAGCGGGAAAATTACAAGTTGAATTGGCGCAGTTAGAATATTTATTACCCCGTTTAGTAGGACAAGGAAAATACTTGTCTCGTTTGGGAGGTGGGATTGGTACAAGAGGTCCTGGAGAAACCAAATTGGAGACTGATCGTCGTCATATTCGCAACAAAATAACGGCGATTAAACGTGAACTAAAAGATGTAGCCGCACATCGCGAACGTACTCGCCAAAGAAGAAAAAACAATCGCTTTCAAATTGGTTTAATCGGCTACACGAATGCTGGAAAATCGACGATAATGAATGTTTTAACTGAAGCGAAAACTTATGAACAAGATGAGCTTTTTGCAACATTAGATCCTCTAACAAAGCGTTGGAAATTGCCAGAAGGCTTTGAAGTTACTCTAACCGATACAGTTGGTTTTATTCAAGATCTGCCAACACAGTTAATTGATGCGTTTCATTCTACGCTTGAAGAAAGTCGTGATATGGACTTGTTAGTGCATGTTGTGGATGCCAGCTCACCTGATCGTCCCCAACAGGAGCAAACGGTTTTAGACTTAATGAAAGAACTTGATTTTGATAAGACACCAATTCTAACTGTTTATAACAAAGCTGATAAAATTGATACAACACAATTTGTGCCAACTTTGTTTCCCAATGTGTTAATTTCAGCTAAAAGTAGTCGCAGTAAAGCCGAGTTAACTGCAGCAGTCCGACTACAGTTAATGGAACATTTAGAACCATATAACGTATCCTTAAAACAAAGTGAAGGGAAATTGTTAGCACAATTAAAAAGTGAGACATTGTTGGTCCGAGAAGAATTTTTGCCAGAAACAGAAAAATATTTGGTAAAAGGTTTTGCATTACCTGAGGCCAGTTTGATAAGGAGAATGGAAGATGAATTGGACAGATGAATTTGATCAATCTTTAGTAGCTGCGATTGAAAGAGTAGATCAAAAAATCGCCCCCCGCCAAGAAGAGCTGCGGCAAATTGCTTTAAGTAACCAAAATAAAGTTTTACGGGCATTTTCAAAGCAACATATTTCAGAAACTCATTTTTTACCCTCGACTGGATATGGTAATGATGACATGGGGCGCGATGCGTTAGAAGCAGTTTATGCGGAAACTTTTGGTGCAGAGGCAGCACTCGTACGACCTCAAATTGTTTCGGGTACTCATGCGATTGCAACAGCTTTGTTTGGTGTTTTGCGTCCGGGTGATGAATTACTTTATATTACCGGAACACCTTACGATACATTACTTGAAGTTATTGGCTTAGCTGGAAATGGAATTGGTTCTATGAAAGAATACAATATTTCCTATAACCAAGCAGAGCTAACGTCTACTGGCGAAGTTGATTTTGAGGCTGTGAAAGCCAAAATGAATCAAAAAACTAAGGTTATAGCTATTCAACGTTCTCGTGGATATGCCTCACGGCCTTCTTTTACTATAGCTAAAATTAAAGAGATGTGTGATTTTGTTAAATCGATTGCCCCGGAAATGATTATTTTTGTGGATAATTGTTATGGCGAATTTGCTGAATTAATGGAACCAACCCAAGTAGGAGCTGATTTAATGGCGGGCTCGTTGATTAAAAATCCTGGTGGTGGTATTGCCAAAACTGGCGGCTACATAGTTGGACAAAAAGATTTAATCGAAAAATGTGCCTATCGTCTAACAACACCAGGTGTAGGAGCTGAAGGTGGTGCGATGTTAGGAAATGTCTACGAAATGTTACAAGGATTCTTCTTAGCACCACATGTTGTTAGTCAAGCTATCCAAGGAGCAGTTTTTACGTCGGCGTTATTGGCGGAGTATCATATTGCTTCGACTCCTAAGTGGGATGACCCGAGAACAGATTTAATTCAATTAGTTGAACTTAAAGAAAAAGAAGCGATGATTACCTTTGCACAAGCGGTTCAACATTTTTCACCAGTTGATGCTTTTGTCGCACCTGTACCTTCTTACATGCCAGGATACGAGGATGATATTATTATGGCGGCAGGAACTTTTGTTCAAGGTGCTAGTATCGAATTAAGCGCAGATGGTCCGCTGCGAGAGCCATTTTCTTTGTATGTCCAAGGTGGTCTAACTTATGAGCATGTTAAAATAGCTGTATCAAACGCTGTTAATGCTGTTTTTTATTCGAACAAAAAATAATTTCGTTTTTTTAGCCCTATTGAACCTTGTTGTTGCAAGGTTCTTTTTGTTTTTTAGAAAAAATATTGTTTATGTAAGAAAACCTAACATATGCCCTTGACTTTCGAAAACGAGATTGGTATAGTTGTCTCAAGTTAAAAAAACATCTGGAAAGGAGTAGTTTCATGCGAGAAAAAGAGTTGCGCCGATCGATGTCTGTTTTTCCTATTGGAACGGTGATGAAGCTAACGGATCTTACTGCGCGACAAATTCGGTACTACGAAGAACAAGATCTTATTCATCCTGAAAGAAGCGAAGGAAACCGGCGTATGTATTCTTTGAATGATGTTGATATTTTACTTGAAATCAAAGATTACTTGTCTGAGGGATTGAATATGGCGGGGATAAAACATGCCTATGAGCTACAAAAACAACAAGAAAAAATTGCTAAAAATAAAAAGCCACTGACTGACCAAGATGTTAGACAAATTTTTTATGATGAACTCCTAAGCCAAGGTGGTTTAACACAACAAAAACCATTTAAACAAGGTCCACGAATGTAGGCATTGTTTGAAAATAAAAAAATAACTAAGGGTGGGATTATATGCCTCGCGTAAATTACACAGCAAAAGATATCAAACGTATTGTTGAAGAAGAAAATGTTCGTTTCTTACGACTAATGTTCACAGACATCATGGGTACAATCAAGAATGTTGAGGTACCGGTTAGTCAACTGGAAAAAGTTTTAGATAATAAAATGATGTTTGATGGTTCTTCTATTGAAGGGTTTGTTCGCATTGAAGAAAGTGATATGTATCTGTATCCAGATTTATCGACTTGGATGATCTTCCCTTGGGAAAGTGAACATGGTAAAGTAGCGCGTTTGATTTGTGATATTTATAATCCTGATGGAACACCGTTTGCTGGCGATCCGCGTGGTAATTTAAAACGTGCGATGGAAAATATGAAGCAATTAGGCTTTACTTCTTTCAACTTAGGGCCAGAACCTGAATTCTTCTTATTCAAATTAGATGAGGATGGCGAAATTACAACGGAATTAAACGATGCAGGTGGTTATTTTGATTTTGCACCAACAGATTTGGGTGAAAACTGTCGCCGTGATATTGTGTTGGAATTAGAAAGTTTAGGCTTTGAAGTAGAAGCGTCCCATCATGAAGTTGCTCCTGGTCAACATGAAATCGACTTTAAATATGCAGATGTTGTGGATGCGTGTGATAATATCCAAACTTTTAAATTAGTAGTTAAAACAATTGCCCGCAAACACGGGTTACACGCAACGTTCATGCCAAAACCACTTTTTGGTATAAATGGTTCTGGTATGCATTGTAATATGTCATTATTTAAAGGAAAAGAAAATGCCTTTTACGATGAATCAGGTGAAATGGGCTTAAGTCAAACTGCTTATTATTTCTTAGGGGGATTGATTGAACACGCTCGGGCTTATACAGCTGTTTGCAACCCGATTGTAAATTCATATAAACGTCTTGTCCCAGGCTATGAAGCACCGGTGTATGTGGCATGGTCAGGTCGCAATCGTTCACCATTAATTCGGGTGCCTGAATCTCGCGGCTTATCAACGCGTCTGGAATTACGGTCAGTGGATCCTTCAGCTAATCCATATTTAACGATGGCTGTTTTATTAGAAGCTGGTCTTGATGGTATCCGTCGCGAATTAACCCCGCCACCAGCAGTTGATCGTAATATTTATGTTATGAATGAAGCAGAAAGGGAAGAAGCTCAAATTAAAGACTTGCCTTCAACTTTACACAATGCCATTAAAGAATTACGGAAAGATGAAGTAATGATTGCTGCATTGGGAAATCATATTTATCAAAACTTTGTAGAAGCAAAACGCTTGGAATGGGCGTCTTTCCGTCAAACTGTTTCAGAATGGGAAAGAGAACAATATTTAGAGTTGTACTAAAAACAGGAAAACAAACCGCTTTGAGCTACGGCTTAAGGCGGTTTGTTTTGTATTTCAACTAAAATAGTGAAGCATAACTATTTTAATTAATTGAGAATTGACAACAAAGGCCCTTCGACACTACTATTAGGAAAATAGAAAGATAAAGAGGATATACAGATGTTGGATTTATTTATTTTGATGATGGAGCGTGTGGGATTAATCATTTTATTAGCCTTTTTGCTAGTAAATGTTTCCTATTTTAAGCGTATATTGGAAAACCGCAAACAAATTTCCTCCAAAGTTATCTTGATTATCATTTTTAGCTTGTTTGCTATTTTAACCAATTTTACTGGAATTGAGATTTCTGGAAATAAGATTGTACCAAGTAATTTTTTAACCCATATTTCTGAAAATACCTCCATTGCCAATGCCCGTACTCTCGTAATTAGTGTCACAGGACTTGTGGGAGGTCCAAGTGTTGGCGCTACCGTGGGGGGAATTGCAGGGATTCATCGTTTTTTTCAAGGAAACGGCCAAGGTAGTTTTTATATCTTTTCTTCGTTTTTAATTGGGCTTATTTCAGGATTAATCCGACTACTTTTAATTAAAAGGCAGTGGCAAAACAAAGCTTGGGTCTATGCGCTAGTTGGAATTTTGATGGAATCGATTCAAATGGCTTTTGTGGCTTTTTTTAGTGGGACAGCGTTAGCACAAATGATTGCTGGACCAATGATTATGGTTAATGGAATTGGGACATTTATTTTCATGTCGATTATTAATATTACATTAAAACAAGAAGAACAAGCCAAAGCAGTGCAAACACATGATGTATTAAATTTAGCTGCCCAAACATTACCGTATTTTCGAGCAGGTTTAAAACGGGAGTCAAGCCAAGCGGCAGCCGAAATTATTCAACGCTATACAAAATTAGCTGCAATTAGTATCACCGATAAGCATCAAATTTTAGCGCATGTAGGTGCAGGAAGTGATCATCATATTCCAGAAATTGAAGTGATTACAGAACTTTCAAAAAAAGTTTTGCAGTCAGGTAACATGTTGATTGCCCATAGCAAAGAACAAATTGGTTGTAAAAATCCCAATTGTCCCTTAGCAGCAGCGATTGTCATCCCTCTTTTTGCTCATGAAAAAGTGGTAGGAACACTAAAAATGTACTTTACTGATGAAACAAAATTAACGTATGTGGAAGAAGAGTTGGCAGAAGGTTTAGCAACGATTTTTTCTTCTCAAATTGAACTTGGGGAAGCAGAAGAAAGAAGTCAACTCTTAAAAGATGCCGAAATTAAATCGTTACAAGCTCAAGTTAACCCACATTTTTTCTTTAATGCTATTAACACAATTTCAGCTTTAATGCGCAGAGATACTGATCAGGCACGTAGTTTGTTATTACAGTTAAGCACATATTTTCGGGGGAATTTAACAGGAGCACGGCAAACAAAAATTCTTTTGAGTCAGGAATTACAACATTTAGCAGCATACTTGGAATTGGAGCAAGCGCGTTTTCCTAATCGGTATCAAATTGTAGTTGAAAATAATGAAATGTTGAATTCGGCCTTAATTCCACCTTATGCGGTACAAATTTTGGTGGAAAATGCGATTAAACATGCTTTTGCCAATCGGAAGGAAAATAATGTAGTCGCTGTAATGATCACAAGTCAAAACAATACCTTAATTTTACAAGTTTCAGATAATGGCGTGGGAATTAAATCAGAATTATTAGATCAATTAGGAAAAAAAGCTGTTATTTCTGAGAGAGGAACAGGAACAGCATTAGAAAATCTAAGCCAACGTTTACAGAGCTTGTATGGAGAAAATGGAAAATTGAAGGTACGAAATAAAGAAAATGGCGGTGCTGTTTTTACATTAGAGTTGCCTTTAGAATTTAAAGGAGGAGAAAATTGATGCATGTACTTTTGGTTGATGATGAACTTTTAGCAAGAGAAGAATTGAATTATTTAGTAAGTCAACATCCTGCTGTAAGTAGTGTTGCGCAAGCAGAAAGTATTATGGAAGCTATGACCAAAATGATGGAACATAAACCAGACATTTTGTTTTTGGATATTCATTTAACTGATGAAAGTGGCTTTGAATTAGCAGAAAAACTTGTTACACTCAGTGAACCACCTTATTTGGTATTTGCTACGGCCTATGATGATTATGCGCTGCAAGCCTTCCAAGTCAATGCCAGTGACTATTTATTAAAGCCGTTTGAAGAAAAAAGAGTGATGGAAATTATTAATAAGGCAAGAAAACAAATAATTAGAAACCAAGAGGTAGTCGCTCAAAATCAAAATACCGAGCAATGGTCTACTTTTCCCATTCACAGTGACGATCGTATTTTTTTAATTCATCCAGAAACAGTCCAAATGGTCTCGGTAGATGAGCGCAATATTAGTGTTTTTACAGATGAAAAATGTTACGTGACTACGGGTACATTGAGTGGGATTGAACAAAAATTACCACCAGCACTTTTTATTAAGACACATCGAAGTTTTATTATTAATGTAACAAAGGTAAAAGAAATTCAACCTTGGTTCAACCATACGTTACAAGTTACGATGGAGAATGGAGAAAAAGTTCCTGTTAGCCGATCGTATTTAAAAGCATTTAAATCACGTTTAAACTTAGAATAAGAAGATAAAAAGACACTTGTTGTAAGTCAAGTGTCTTTTTTTGTATTTCATGCTCAATATTACGCAACTTGTGAAGAAAGCGGTAACAAAAATAAGGATTTTTGTATACTAAACGTGTAAACAAAACAAAGGAGCGAAAAACATGGAAAAAAAAGTTTATTCATTCTTACAACAAGCGTTCGTATTTGCACTCGTTATGCTCATTTCAAATGGAATTGCTAAAGTATTACCAATTGCAATTCCACCTTCCCTAATCGGTATGTTACTTTTGTTTGGCGCTTTGTGTATGGGAATTGTCAAATTAGAACAAGTTGAAGGGTTAGCCAATAGTCTTTCAAGTGTTATTACATTCTTATTTGTTCCTTCTGGTATTTCGCTAGTCAATTCTTTAGGTATTATGAAAAGTTCTGGAATTCAAATTTTAGTTGTTATCTTAATTGCAACTTTAGCGTTAATGGCGGCAACAGGCTGGGGATCAAGTTTACTGTTAGGTATTAAAGATCGTCATACTCAAGTAGATGAAGAAAAAACACTGAACAAAGGTTTAAAGGAGGCTTCTTAATATGACACCATATGTTGGTATTATTATTTCGCTAGTCGTTTTTGGAATTGGAACATTTCTATTTAAGAAAAGCAACGGTTTCTTCTTGTTTACCCCGCTATTTGTTGCCATGATTTTGGGTGTTTTGATTTTGGAAGCCACTGGAATCAGTTATGATGACTACAATGAAGGCGGGAAAATCATCATGTTTTTTTTAGAGCCAGCAACAATCGCTTTTGCTATCCCATTGTATAAAAAGCGTGATATTTTAAAAAAATATTTTATGGAAATTATGGTAGCAATTACCATTGGGTCTGTCGTTTCAGCAGGTTCAGTAATTTTAGCTGGTTACATAATCCAGATGCACCCCCAATTAATTGCATCGTTACTTCCTCAAGCTGCAACAACAGCAATCGCTGTTCCGGTAGCGACTTCAGTGGGGGGCATTGCGTCAATCACCGCTTTTTCGGTTATTTTTAATGGCGTTTTAGTTTATGCCTTAGGTGCAATTGCGTTGAAATGGATTAAAGTTAAAAATCCAATTGCTAAAGGATTAGCTTTGGGAGCCGCCGGACATGCGCTAGGTGTTGCTGTTAGTATGGAAATGGGAGAAACAGAAACAGCAATGGCTAGTATCTCGGTTGTTGTTGTCGGAATTACAACTGCTGTAGTGGTTCCGATTGTTGCGAGTGTAATGGGAATTATTTAGAAAATAAAGGAGTATGACAAATGGAAAAAATAGTAGGGTTACAAACAAATGCGTGGAACGGATTTAAAGGCAAAGCTTGGCAAAATGAAGTAAACGTACGTGATTTTATCCAAGCAAACTACACACAATTTGACGGCACTGATGAATTTCTAGCAGGTCCTACAGAAGCTACCACTAAACTTTGGGATCAAGTAATGGAATTAAACAAACAAGAACGCGACAACGGTGGCGTTTTAGACATGGACACAAAAGTGGTTTCTACAATCACTTCTCATGGCCCAGGTTATTTAAATAAAGACTTAGAAACAGTAGTTGGTTTCCAAACAGATAAACCATTCAAGCGGGGTTTACAACCTTTTGGTGGAATCCGGATGTCAGAACAAGCCGCTGAAGAATACGGTTTTGAAATTGATCCTGAAATTTCACATATCTTCCGTGACTATCGTAAAACCCATAACCAAGGTGTATTTGACGCTTATACGCCTGAAATGCGTGCTGCCCGTCGTTCTGGTGTCATCACAGGTTTACCAGATGCATACGGTCGTGGACGTATCATCGGTGACTACCGTCGTGTAGCATTATACGGGGTAGACTTCTTAATTAAAGAAAAACAAAAAGATTTAGCGAATTGTGGCAACGGTACAATGTCAGAAGACATTATCCGTCAACGAGAAGAATTAAGTGAACAAATTCGTGCTTTAGCAGAATTAAAAGAACTAGGCAACATTTACGGTTTTGATATTTCACAACCTGCGACAAACGCAAAAGAAGCTTTCCAATGGTTATACCTTGGTTACTTAGCAGCTATTAAAGAACAAAATGGTGCGGCAATGTCACTTGGCCGGACATCTACTTTCTTAGATATTTATGTGGAACGCGATTTACAAAACGGCGTTTTGACAGAAGAAGAAGCACAAGAAATTGTCGATCATTTCGTAATGAAATTGCGTCTTGTAAAATTTGCTCGAACACCTGAATACAACGCGCTATTTTCTGGTGACCCAACTTGGGTAACCGAATCAATTGGTGGTGTAGGAGAAGATGGTCGCCATATGGTAACTAAAAACAGCTTCCGTTTCTTACACACATTATCAAACTTAGGGCCTGCGCCAGAACCAAACTTGACTGTTTTATGGTCTACTCGTTTACCACACAATTTTAAAACTTTCTGTGCGAAAATGAGTATCCAAACATCAGCGATTCAATATGAAAACGATGATGTTATGCGTCCACATTGGGGCGATGACTACGGAATTGCTTGTTGTGTATCTGCTATGCGGATTGGGAAACAAATGCAATTCTTCGGTGCCCGTGCAAACTTGGCTAAAACATTGTTATACGCAATCAACGGTGGGGTAGACGAAAAATCAAAAGCCCAAGTTGGACCAAAATATCAACCGATTACATCTGAATACTTGGAATATGACGAAGTATTGACAAAATATGATGCCATGATGGATTGGATTACAGAATTGTATCTAAATACATTAAACATCATTCACTACATGCATGATAAATATTCCTACGAGCGAATTGAAATGGCCTTACAAGATACTGATATCTTACGGACAATGGCAACAGGGATCGCTGGGTTCTCAGTAGCTGTGGACTCTTTATCAGCTATTAAATATGCCAAAGTAAAAACAGTTCGTGATGAAAATGGGATCGTAGAAGATTACGTTATTGAAGGCGACTATCCAAAATATGGAAACAACGATGATCGGGTAGATGAAATCGCTGTGAACTTATTGAAGACCTTCATGACAAAAGTGAAACGTAACAAAACATACCGTGATGCAAAACATACAACTTCTATTCTTACCATTACATCAAACGTGGTTTATGGGAAGAAAACAGGGAATACACCAGACGGTCGTCGTGCTGGCCAACCATTTGCGCCAGGTGCAAACCCAATGCACGGTCGCGACACGCATGGTGCGCTAGCAAGCTTATCTTCTGTAGCGAAAATTCCTTACGACTATTCATTAGATGGTATTTCAAATACATTCTCTATTGTGCCAAAAGCATTAGGTCGTGACGAAGCAACGCAAGAAGAAAACTTGGCAACAATGTTAGACGGTTATGCAACAAAAGGTGGTCACCACTTAAATATTAACGTCTTCAATCGCGATACATTATTAGATGCACAAGCACATCCAGAAAAATACCCACAATTAACTATTCGGGTATCTGGTTATGCCGTAAACTTCATCAAGTTAACGAAAGAACAACAAGATGACGTAATTGCGCGGACAATGCACGAATCTATGTAAGGTTAAATTCAAAAGCAATACCAGGTGGCGGATGGGAAACTATCCGCTGCTTTTGTTTTAGAGTATTTTTTCCAAAAAACATTTCAAGGATTTCATTTACGAAAGGAAGTCATCGACATGACTGTGACAGGTCGTATTCATTCAACTGAAAGTTTTGGTTCCGTTGATGGACCAGGCATTCGTTTTATTGTTTTTACCCAAGGCTGTAGAATGCGGTGTGAATTTTGCCATAATCCCGATACTTGGAAAATAGGAAGTGGGACAGAGCGTACAGCAGACGATGTTTTAGAAGAAGCATTAAAGTATCAAGAATTTTGGGGTGAAAAAGGCGGGATCACTGTAAGCGGTGGGGAACCGTTGTTGCAAATTGATTTTCTTATTGATTTATTCAAAAAAGCAAAAGCTGCAGGGGTGCATACAACAATTGATACCTGTGGCCAACCGTTTACAAGAGAAGAACCTTTCTTTTCAAAATTCAATACCTTAATGACATACACCGATTTATTACTGTTTGATATTAAACATATCGACAATGATGCCCATAAAAAACTAACGAAACAAGCCAATACGCCTATTTTAGAGATGGCTAAGTATTTATCGGAAATACAAAAACCCGTATGGATTCGTCATGTTTTGGTTCCGCATCGTAGCGATTACGACGAATATCTGATACGCTTGGATAGTTTTATTAAGACCTTGGAAAATGTCGATAAGGTTGAAATTCTACCTTATCACACCATGGGCAAATACAAGTGGCAAAATTTAGGCCTGCGTTATCCTTTGAAAGATATTCAACCACCAACACCTCAAAGAGTAGAAAATGCAGAGCGATTACTACATGTTGCAGACTATAAAGAATATCAAAGAAAAAAATTAGCTTTGGCCTAAAACGATCAAGCCATAAGAAGTATTCAAAAAGAAAGTTAAAGACTTTCTTAATTTGAAACCCCTTTATAAAGAATCGGCAGTTGACAAAAGAAACTAGAGATTGTAATATCCTACTTGGGCACCCTAATTACTTAGGGTCAAAGTTCTGGAAAATATGCTCCCTATTCATTTTGGATAGGGAGCTTCTTTTATTTTACAGAAGCTTTTCCTGCGAAAAAATATAGAGGGAGTTTTTAATTAATGACAAAATATATTTTTGTAACCGGCGGCGTAGTGTCGTCGATTGGTAAAGGTATTGTGGCAGCATCACTAGGACGCTTATTGAAAAATCGTGGTTTAAAGGTAACGATTCAAAAATTTGATCCTTACATTAATGTCGATCCTGGTACGATGAGTCCTTACCAACATGGAGAAGTTTTTGTAACTGATGATGGGGCTGAAACAGATTTAGATCTGGGTCACTACGAACGTTTTATTGATATTAACTTAAACAAATACTCCAATGTTACTACGGGTAAAATCTATTCTGAAGTTTTACGCAAAGAACGTAAGGGAGAATACTTAGGAGCAACAGTTCAAGTTATTCCTCATATTACCAATGAAATTAAAGAAAAGATTATGCGCGCGGCAAAGTTAACTGATTCTGATGTTATTATTACAGAAGTCGGCGGGACCGTAGGCGATATCGAATCACTACCATTCCTAGAAGCGTTACGTCAAATGAAAGCTGATGTTGGCTCTGATAATGTGATGTACATTCACACTACTTTAATTCCATATTTAAAAGCAGCTGGAGAAATGAAAACAAAGCCAACCCAACATAGTGTAAAAGAACTACGTGGTTTAGGAATTCAACCAAATATTTTGGTTGTCCGGACTGAACTGCCTGTATCACAAAGTACAAAAAATAAATTGGCACAATTTTGTGACGTAGCACCAGAAGCAGTAATTGAATCTCGGGACGTCGAAACCTTGTATTCTATTCCATTAGCATTACAGGCACAAAAAATGGATCAAATTGTTTGTGAACACTTGAAATTAGATGTACCAGAAGCTGATATGACAGAATGGCGTGCATTAGAAGAGAAAGTTCTTAACTTGAAGAAAACAACGCGAATTGCTTTGGTTGGTAAGTATGTTGAATTACCAGATGCATATATTTCTGTAGTTGAAGCATTAAAACACGCCGGCTTTGCTTTTGATTCGGATATTGCCATTGATTGGATCCAATCGGCTGACGTAAATAAAGAGAATGTTGCAGAAGTATTAAAAGATGCCGATGGTATTTTGGTTCCTGGTGGTTTTGGTGATCGCGGGGTAGAAGGTAAGATTGAAGCGATTCGATATGCGCGGGAAAACGATGTGCCATTTTTAGGTATCTGTTTAGGTATGCAAATGGCATGTGTAGAATTTGCCCGTAATGTAGTTGGATTAAAAGATGCGAATTCAGCTGAAACGGATCCAGATACGCCGAATAACATTATTGATTTAATGGCAGATCAAGAAAATATAGAAAATATGGGAGGTACTTTGCGTTTAGGTTTATATCCATGTAAACTGAAAAAAGGAACAAAAACAGCAGCGGCATATCAAAATGCAGAAGTTGTACAAGAACGCCATCGTCATCGGTATGAATTTAATAATAAATATCGTGAAATGTTTGAAGCAGAAGGCCTTATTTTCTCAGGCGTTTCGCCAGATAACCGATTAGTAGAAATCGTAGAAATACCAGACAAGAAGTTCTTTGTCGGCTGTCAATTTCACCCAGAATTAATTTCACGACCAACTCGTCCGCAACAATTAATTAAAGCGTTTGTTGGCGCAGCTTTAGAAAATCAATAAGCAGATAGTAAGCAGTTAGAGACGAAGTTTTAATGAAAAACTGAAACAAAAGATATACGGTGACTTTAGCGAAAAGTTGCAATAGTATATTTTAGTTTCAGTTTTTTGTTCCTGCATTATAGGAGATGACAAAAAAAGTCTGTGAAATAATTTGCAGAACAGAATAATTAGTTGTGTTATCTTTTAAATTAGAAAAGCAATTGCAAAGGGGAGTGTACCGAAGTTTTTCAGAAAAATATTTGAAAACAGTCGCTATTTAAATTTGTGCAATCTTTTTATGAAAGAATTAATCTGCCATTTTAGTGGTAATAGCCAGAAATATTTGCTAAAATGGTAGCGTTGGTTAGGATATGCCTAACAAATAAAGTTTATCAAAACTTAGGAGGAATTTTTTATGCCAGTAGTATCAGCAGCAGAATTTCTAAAAGCAGCCCGTAAAGGTGGTTACGCTGTCGGCGGTTACAACACAAATAACTTAGAATGGACTCAAGCAATTTTGGAAGCAGCAGAAGCTAAAAAAGCCCCTGTTTTAATCCAAACTTCAATGGGTGCAGCAAAATACATGGGTGGTTACAAATTAGCTGTTAATATGATCAACGACTTAGTTGAATCAATGAATATTACAGTTCCAGTTGCAATTCACTTAGACCATGGTGACTATGAAGCTGCTTTAGCATGTATCGAAGCTGGCTATACTTCAGTTATGTTTGATGGTTCTCATTTACCATTTGAAGAAAACTTGAAATTAGCTAAAGACGTTGTGGCAAAAGCACACGCTAAAGGTATCTCAGTTGAATGTGAAGTTGGTTCAATTGGTGGGGAAGAAGACGGCATTATCGGTGCTGGCGAATTAGCTGACATTGAAGAATGTAAACAAATGGTTGCTACAGGTATTGACTACTTGGCATGTGGTATTGGTAACATCCACGGTGTTTACCCAGAAAACTGGCAAGGTCTTGCATTTGACCATTTACAAGAAATCGCAGATGCTGTTGGTCATGATGTACCATTAGTATTACACGGCGGTTCAGGTATTCCAAAAGAACAAATCCAAAAAGCTATCTCAATGGGTGTTTCTAAAGTTAACGTTAATACTGAATTCCAATTATCATTTGCTAAAGCAACTCGTGAATACATCGAAGCTGGCAAAGATAAAGAAGGTAAAGGCTTTGACCCTCGTAAATTATTAGCACCAGGTAAAGCTGCTATCGTTAAAGATGCTGAAGAACACATTGACTGGTTCGGTTCAGCTAACAAAGCTTAATTATATTAAACTTTTAAACTTCAGATCAAATTGGTCTGAAGTTTTTTCTTTTTAAATGACAAAAAACCTCGTTAGAATCAGCTGATTTTAACGAGGTTTTATTTTGGCAGTGAATATCGGTTTATTTGTTTGGATATGCTTAATTAGCTGGTCTAACGGGAATTAGGACTTCAAAAATCTGATCTTCAGGTTTTTCCGAGGCTGCTTCATCTTGCCAAAGTAATTCCCAAATATAGCCATTTAAAACTAAATTATTATCTTTTAAGTAATTACGAAAGCGATTGTTAAAAATATTAATATAATGAATTTCATCTTTCATAAAACCAGAAACATAATAACCAGCTGGTCGCTGTAAGATGCGCTGTTTCTCGTAATGAGCTAAGCGTTCAGTTGGAATTTTAACTAAGGCACGATAAGGGGCAGCATGAAAATTTTCTTCATAAAACGCAGCACCGTCTACTAAAAAACCAATTGGATAGCCACTAAAAAGATCGCTGCTGTCAACAGAATTATAAAAGCGCCCATAGACTTGCAGAACATCAATGTCATCAAAGTTTTCGATAATATCTGAGACGACAAAATACTCAGCTTCTCTGTAGGTATATGTGATTGATTTTAAATCGAAATTTTCTAAGGTAGTATAGCGTGTAATATAACTATCAAGGGAATTACGAAGGCGTTTAAGTTTATTTATCTCCTCGTCGACTTTTTCTTTTTGTCGTTTGAAACCAGCTAAAACGGCAGTAACGTTTCTATTTTTCAAAAAAGTATCAATTTCATCAAGTGAAACATCAAGATTTTTCAAAAGTAAGATAACGTCCAGTTCAAAATACTGTTCAATACCGTAATAGCGATAACCGTTTGCACCAATTTTTGCAGGTTTGAAGAGGTTTATTTGATCATAATAAATTAACGTTCGGCGGCTGACACCGGCATAATTTGCCATTTCACTAACAGTTAAATATTTTTTCATCAAAAAGTTTCCTTTCTGCCTTGACTGTAACGTTACGTTACAGTTTATCCTACCATAGGAGAAGGAGGGAAAAAAGATGAAATTATTTAAAATCTTTTTTAAAGAGTATCACAAGATGTTCTTTGTCACCTTCATTTTAATGGTAGCACAAGCAGTTGGAACATTGTTGATTCCTTATTATGTCGCTGAAATTATTGATGAAGGTATTTTGACACAAAACCAAGGAGCAATTTGGAAAAACGGCCTGTTGATGTTAGCAATCGCCCTTATCACAGGAGTAGTTGCGATTGCCGCAAGTTATTACTCTGCTGTTTTAGCTGGTCGGTTTGGTTATTTTTTGAGAAAAAAATTAGTAGCTAAAACCCAGAAATTGTCCTTAGCAGATTTGGATGCATTTGGGACGCCAACACTTTTGGCCCGAACGACAAGTGATATTACCAATATTCAACAAATTTTAATGATGGTTTTTCAGATGATTGTGCCAGCACCCCTTATTTGTTTGGCGTCAATTGTTTTGACAGGGATGATTTCGTGGCAGTTTATTTGGATTCCCATTGCTTCGATTACTTTATTTTCATTTGTAGCATTGCTGGTTATTAAAAAAGCTATTCCTTTAGCAGATGTCATGCAGCAACGAATGGATAAAATGATGCAGATTTTGGGTGAATTTTATACCGGTGTGCGGGTGATTCGTGCGTTTAACAAAACAAAGGATGAGAAAAAAAGAACGGATCAAACTTTTAGCAGTTATGCAGAAGTAATGATTAGGGTTAATAAACTTTTCGCAGCGTTAAATCCAACGGTAAATTTAGTGATGGGTTTAGGTATGACCGCTGTTTTAGCTTTTGGTGGTGTTTTTGTGATGAAAGGTATGGTGCCAATCGGAAGTTTAACTGCAATTAGTGAATATACGGTTTTAAGTTTATGGTTTTTGACTATGGCTGCAATGGTAATTGTGATGATACCAAAAGCCTTAGCTTCTTTGGAACGGATTGGAGAAGTGTTAGCCAAAAAAGAAGAGATCAGGGATGGTGATATAGCCGAATTTGTGCTGGCAGATAATAAACCGATTGTTTCTTTTAAAAAGGTTGATTTCACATATAGTGGTGCACAAGAGCCTGTTTTATCTGATATCACCTTTGATATTTTTAAAGGCGTAACGGCAATTGTTGGTGGAACAGGCTCTGGTAAAAGTACAATTGCAAAAGCACTATTGCGCTTTAAAGATACGGCTGAAGGTGAAATCCTCTTTGGCGGGGTGCCGATTAAAAATGTCACTCAAGAAGCATTGCGACAAAAAATCAGTTATGTACCACAAAAAGCTTTTCTATTTAGTGGTACGATTTTTGATAATTTTCTTTTTGGAAATCCTGAGGCAACAAAAGAGCAAGTGGCTAAAGCTGCTGAAGTTGCCCAAGCTGCTGACTTTATCACTTCTTTACCACAAAAGTATGAGGCCCAAATTTCCCAAAAAGGAAACAACTTTTCTGGTGGACAAAAACAACGCCTAAGTATTGCACGGGCATTGATTAAACCAGCAGCACTATATTTCTTTGATGACAGTTTTTCGGCGCTGGATTATCAAACCGATGCTAAATTACGACAAGCTTTAAAAACGTATTTAAAAGATGCAGCAATTGTGATTGTAGCACAACGCCTTTCCACTATTAAGGATGCGGACCAAATTATCGTATTAGATGAAGGTAAAATTGTGGGTCAAGGTACACATGAGACGTTAATTACAACTTGCAGCGTTTATCAAGAATTTGCCAAATCCCAAGGAGTGGAGGAAAAACATGAGCACAAAGCAGGTTGATATCAAAGATCGCGAAATGCCACAAGATTTCAAAAAAACGGGTCAGCGGCTATTTCGTTTATTATTAGAACAAAAGCGCCGTTTTGTAGTGATTGTTATTTCTGCCATTTTCTTTGCAACATTAATGGCAATTACACCTTTAATTTTAGGCTGGGGGCTAGATGCCATTGTTGCTTTATTACGTGCGGGTGAAATAACAACAGCCAATTTAAGACGGGTGTTGTGGCAGCCAGTCTTATTATTATTTTTAGTATGGTGTGGTATTGCGCTATTTTCTCTTTTGCAAGAATACACAATGGCAAGCGTAGCAGAAACATTAACATTACGCTTACGAAAACAATTGACACAAAAGTTGAATCATTTGCCGATCAAATTTTTTGACCAGTACAAAACAGGTGACATATTGACACGGACAACTCTTGATTTGGATAAAGTATCTGAAGTTTTACAAGTAGGACTGATGCAGATGATTTCAGCAATCTTATCCATTATCATCGGGGTAGGCTTAATGATTTATCTTAGTCCATTACTGACCTTTGGTATCGTTATCATTTTGTTGCTTAGTTTAGCGCTAACGAATTTTTTAGCCCAGAAAAATCAAGATTATTTTTCGGAAAATCAGACAACTATAGGTTATGTTGGAACAAAGGCCGAGGAAACATATTCAGGAAATTTGGTTATTAAAGCATATAACCGCCAGCAGCAAATAGAATCAGACTTAGACAAATTAAACGAAGCCCAATTTCAGGCTTTTAAAAAAGCTCAATTTGTCAGTTTTGCTATTAATCCCTTGATTCGACTAATTAACCAGCTTGGCTTTGTGACCAGTGCAGTTGTCGGTGGGCTAATGGTTATTAACGGTCAGTTATCAATCGGTTTAGTTCAAGCTTATTTACAATATGTAAATCAAGTATCAGAACCGATTACACAAGTATCCTATGTAATCAACAGTTTGCAAAGTGCCTTTGCCGCTTTGGAGCGAATCTTTGAAATTCTTGATTTACCTTGCGAAAAGGAAAATGAACTAAATGCTACCCTACCAGCCCAAATACGTGGAAAAGTAAGTTTCAAACACGTTTCTTTTGGCTATGAAAAAGGCAAATTGTTAATGGAAGATGTCAATTTCACTGTAAAACCAAAGCAAATGGTAGCTATTGTAGGACCAACTGGCGCAGGTAAAACGACCATGATTAATTTATTGATGCGTTTTTACGAATTAAGTAAAGGACAAATTGAAGTTGACGGTAAAAATATTCGTCATTTTGCAAGGGGCGAGATTCGCCAAAAGTTTGGTATGGTTTTGCAAGACACATGGCTCTTTGAAGGAACAGTGGCAGCTAATATTGCTTATGGACAACCAAATGCGAGTCGCACTGAAATTATTGCTGCGGCAAAAGCAGCGCAATGTCACCACTTTATTTTGACATTGCCAAAAGGTTATGACACGATAATTTCAACCGATGGCAGTCAAATCTCTCAAGGACAACAACAGCTCTTGACGATTGCGCGAGCAATTCTTGCCAATCCGCAACTGTTGATTTTGGACGAGGCAACTTCAAGCGTCGATACCCGTACCGAAGAGATGATTCAACAGGCAATGGACCGTTTAACGGCTGAGCGTACGAGTTTTGTGATTGCCCACCGCCTATCAACTATCAAAAATGCAGATTTGATTTTGGTGATGAAAGATGGAGCTATTATCGAGCAAGGTAGTCACGCTAGTCTAATGAAAAAAGGCGATTTTTACGCCAATCTTTATAATAGTCAGTTTGCAAGTTAATTATAATTACTACTAAAGAGCACAATCTGCTAAGGCTGTTGTGCTCTTTGGTGTAGTAAAAAATTCTATTTTAGCAAAAATAATGTAAATTATACTTACAACCTCTTTATAAGCCAGTGATTTATCCACTAGCTTTTCTGAGAAATAAGCTGAGTAATTTTAGCGGTAATCTTTTTTCTATTGGTGATTTTTCTTTTTTTAGGTAGAATAGTCAAGAAAGCGTGCTCAAAAAGTCGGCAGCTCTAGGAGGATAAAAGATGAGTTTTTTTGGCAACATTGATTTTAACGTACTATCTGATACAGATCAGGCAATTTACCATTATATGAGTAGCAATGCTGATAAAATTCCTTATATGCGGGTTCGAGATATCGCACAGGAATCCCATACTTCAGCATCTTCTGTTATGCGGCTGATTCGAAAGTTAGGCTATGAGAGTTTTACTGAATTTCGTAGTCAATTTAGTGTGCAAGCAGCTAAAAGTGAAGGTTTTGAAGAGGCATTGACTATTTTAAGTCGTGAGCGTTTTCCACGAGATATTGAAAGTAAGTTAAATCAAATCGTAGAGAAAATCCAATACTGTGAAAATATTATCTTTTTTGGAATTGGTGCTTCTGGATCAATTTGTGAATATGCTGCACGACGCTTTGCATCCATTGGATATAATAGCTATCCTTTAATTGATCCTACTTATCCTATTATGTCCAAATTACAAAATACCAGTGATAATATTTTAGTAACACTATCTGTTTCAGGAATGACAAATGAAGTCGTAGAAGTGGCCAATGGTTTTCGCAATAAAGATGATTTTTTAACAATTGCTATTACTTCGGATATCAACTCTACTCTGGGGCGGATGTCAGATTATGTTTTGGATTATCATGTCGATGTAAGGCGAGTAAAAAAACATGAAGATTTAACGAGCCAAATCCCTTGTATCTTCTTGATTGAGCAGTTGGCAGAACGTTTACAAAGGCAAGAGGATGAAGTACACCAAAAATAAGTTACCAAAAACACCATGTGGTACAAGCGGTACCAGGATGGTGTTTTTTTCTTTTTACTGATTCTGATGCCAGAGTTTCTAATGTTTATTGAGGAATAAAACGATGCCAATTATACTAAACGTAATTAAGAAAATGAGGTGACAAGGAATGGCAAATAAATTTCCAAAAGATTTTTTATGGGGTGGAGCAGTCGCTGCCCATCAAGTTGAAGGTGCTTGGAATGTTGATAAAAAAGGTGTTAGTACTGCTGATGTTATGACAGCTGGTGCAAACGGCGTAGCGCGAGAAATTACAAAAGGAATTATTGAAGGAAAAAATTATCCTAACCATGAAGCGATTGATTTTTATCATCACTATAAAGAAGATATTGCGCTATTCAAAGAGTTAGGTTTAAAGGCGTTTCGTACATCCATTAACTGGACGCGGATTTTTCCAAATGGGGATGAAGAAAAACCAAATGAAGCAGGGCTACAATTTTACGATGATTTATTTGATGAACTGTTAAAAAATAATATTGAACCGGTAATCACACTATCGCATTTTGAAATTCCGTATCACTTATACGAAGAATACGGTGGTTTTACGAATAAAAAGCTCATTGATTTTTTTGTTCACTATGCTAAAACCGTCATGACACGTTACAAAGACAAAGTGAAGTATTGGATGACCTTTAATGAAATCAACAATCAAGCAGATGGCCAACATACGCTACATACATGGACTAATTCAGCTTTATTATTCGAAGAAGGGGACAATAAAGAAGCCTTAACATTTCAAGCTGGCTTAAATGAACTAATTGCCAGCGCTAAAGTTGTCAAGTTGGGCCATGAAATTAATCCTGATTTTCAAATTGGCTGCATGATGGCTTATGTACCCGTTTATCCCTATTCATGTAATCCAAGTGATTTAATGGCTTCAGTGAAAGTGATGGATCGTCGTTTCTTTTATTCGGATATTCATGCTCGGGGGATTATTCCAGCTTATGCCCAAAAATATTGGGAACAAAAGGGGTATGAGATTGAAATCACACAAGAAGAACGGCAAGCGTTAAAAGAAGGGACCGTTGACTATATTGGCTTTAGCTATTATATGTCAGGTGCAGTTACCACGCTACCAGACGTAGCAGGCGATGAAATTACAGAATTTCCAGAAGCTAAAGTGATTTTAAATCCATATGTCTCAGCAAGTGATTGGGGTTGGCAAATTGATCCTGTCGGTTTACGCTACACATTAAATATCGTTTATGAACGATATAATCTGCCACTTTTTATTGTAGAAAATGGCTTTGGTGCGTACGATAAATTAGAAGATGGGAAGATTCATGATCCTTATCGTATTGATTATTTACAAAAACATATCGATCAAATGGCATTGGCAGTAAATGTGGATGGGGTAGATTTAATGGGGTATACGCCTTGGGGAGTAATTGATTTAGTCAGCTTTGGTTCAGGTGAAATGGAAAAACGTTATGGTTTTATTTATGTTGACAAAGACAATGCAGGCAATGGGACTTTGAAACGTTTGAAAAAAGATTCTTTTGCTTGGTATCAAAAGCTGATTCAAGAAAACTAGTTTAAGAGGAGTAAGTATGGAAAAAACAAAGCTTAAAGAAATTTTAGCTGATTTAACTTTGGCAGAAAAAGTGGGACAGTTGGTCCAAGTCACGCCTGATTTTTTTGGTAATCCAGGAGAAATCACGGGTCCAATGTCACAGTGGTCAATGAATAACGAGCAGCTTTATCAGATTGGCTCTGTTTTAGGGACGCATCGTCGCGATGAAGTTGAAAAAATTCAAAGAGATTATTTGGCAAATAGTCGTCATAAGATTCCGTTAATTTTTATGGCAGATGTTATTCATGGCTATGAAACAATCTTTCCGATTCCACTGGCTTTAGCAGCTAGTTTTGATGCGGCTATGATTGAAAAAGTAGCTGCTGCTACAGGTGCTGAAGCAGCGACAGAAGGGGTTCACGTAACTTTTTCACCTATGGCAGATTATGTTAAAGATCCACGTTGGGGCCGAGTTTTAGAAAGTAATGGAGAAGACCCTAGACTTTCTAAAGTGTTAACAGAAAGTTATGTTCGGGGCTATCAAGGGGATAATCTTGCTATTGAAGAAAATCATATTGCCGCTTGTGTGAAACATTTTATTGGTTATGGAGCCGCTGAAGGCGGTCGCGATTACAATACTGTGGATATCTCGGATGTTGAAATGTATCAAAATTATTTACCTGCTTTTGAAGGTGCGATAGCTAGTGGTGTCAAAATGGTGATGACGTCTTTTAATAGTTTCAAAGGCATTCCTGTTACTGCCAATAAAAAGCTCATTCAAAATGTTTTGCGGCATGAATTAGGTTTTAAAGGGGTTCTTATTTCAGACTGGGCAGCAATTGGGGAATTAATGCAGCATCGTGTAGCTGAAAATCCCCATCAAGCAAGTTACAAAGCTTTCACAGCGGGGATTGATATTGATATGATGACCGATTGCTACTTGCAAGAGCTAGCTGAAATCATTCTCGCTGAAAATCTTACAGAACAACTAGATGAAGCTGTATTACGGGTATTAAATTTAAAAAATGATTTAGGCTTGTTTGAGAATCCGTATCGTGGTTTAAAAACGCAGGTTGATAAAACCAAATTAAGAAAATTAGCCTATAAAGCAGCTCTTCGTTCGGCAGTTCTTTTAAAAAATGAAGGAGTCTTACCTCTTAAAAAGTCAGAGAAAATTTTATTAATTGGGACCAAGGGAACGACCCAAGACGTTTTGGGAGCTTGGTCATGGATTGGGGATAGACAAAAAGCTGTCAGTCTTGCAGACGGAATGACAGCTAAATTTCCTCAAATTGTAGTGATGGAAATTGACGATAATCAAAAAGATTGGCAAACTGTTATAACGGCTGTAAAAGAAGCTGATAAAGTACTTTTAGCTGTTGGTGAAACCAGTGATGAGGCTGGAGAAGCGGCTAGTCGTGCAAATTTGGAATTGTCTGGGGTTGAACAAAAATTAGTGGCTGTGGCCGCCCAAAATAATCCGGCTACGATTTTAATTACATTTAGTGGACGACCACTTGTTTTAACACAAGAAGCAGCAAAAACAGCAGCAATTATTTCAGGCTGGTTTTTAGGCAGTGAGATGGGTTCTGCATTAGCTGCGCTATTAAGCGGAGAGGAAAACTTCAGTGGGCATTTACCAATGAGTTTTCCCCGCAGTGTCGGTCAACTACCATATTCTTATCAGGAGATGTCGACAGGACGTCCCAAAACTAAAGCCAATGGTCAAGAGAAATATATTTCGCGCTACTTGGATGAGGAAAATGGACCGTTATATGCTTTTGGCCATGGTTTATCTTATAGTCGTTTTGCCTTTAGCGATTTTTCTTTATCACAAAGTAGTCTTGCAAAAGGAGAAAAAGCAACACTTCGTTTTACCGTTGGCAATGACTCACAAATTCCTGGTTTTGCCTTGCCACAAGTTTATTTTCAAGATGAGGTGACTGAAATGATTCGTCCTAAAATCGAATTATTAAAGTGGAAACAAGTCTATCTTGAAGCAGGAGAGTCAAAAACAATTTCATTTGTTCTTTCACCTAAAGATTTTGCTTACGTTCATGAAAACTTGCAAAGGTACTCAGACCCAGGTAAAATTCAGCTGTTTTTAGCCACTAGTGCAACTGAAATTGTGGACAAGGTACAGTTGCAACTGCTTTAAATCTGTTTTAAAAGTAACGCTTTGTCTAAAATTAAATAATCTTACCAAGCTTGACTTAAAAGCTTGGTAAGATTTATTTCATAACTTTAAACCTATCAGTGGTACAACAGGTACCATTTTGACATTTTTTTCCAAAAGTTGAAACGAAAACCAACTCGACTGTAAACTATTGTTTTTGAAAACGTTTTTATTTATGATATGAATGTAAAAAGTAACACATTCTTTTTTATTTAAATAAAATAAAAACGTTTTTATTTGGGAGGAGTTATGAAGGAGAGGGTCACAATTCGGGAAGTCGCAAAAGAAGCTAACGTTTCTATTGCAACTGTTTCAAAAGCGTTAAACGACGTTGACGTGGTGAAACCAAAGACAAAAGAAAAAGTTATTGCAGCAGCAAAAAAACTTCATTATACCCCCAATTTGATGGGGAAAAATTTGAAAGCAAAGCGCACAAAAATGATTGGTTTTTATACGCATACCATTATTGGTCCTTACTTTAGCACTTTGATAGAAGCGATTGTAAAAGAAGCAGAAAAACATCACTACGGGGTGAATGTCATTATCTCTTCTGATAAACAAGTTTTAACTTCACATCTGTTAGGGAATATGGTGGATGGTTTTATCGGTTTTGAAGATTTAATTGATGATGAGGCGCTCAGTACAATTCAATCAGAAAGAATTAATGCTGTATTTATGGATCGACAAATCAATGATCGTAGTATCAGCAGTATTGTTTTTGCTTCTCGTAAAGCAGGAAGACTCGCTACAAAAGAGTTGATTGCAAAAGGACATCAAAAAATCGGTTTTTTGCCGGGACATCCTGGCGTTTATGACAGTGATGAGCGTTACTTAGGTTATATTCAAGCGATGCGCGCCGCCGAGCTAACTGTAAATGATACTTGGATTATCCCTGGATTATTTGAAGAAAAAGCGAGTTTTGAAAATATCGATCACTATTTAAAGACAACCGACAAAAAGGACTGGCCGACAGCATGGATTGCCGGTAATGATTTAAGTGCAATTGGTGTCATTAAAGCGGTGGAAGCAAACAATCTGCAAGTTCCTACTGATTTTAGTGTAATTGGTTTTGATGATATCGAGTTATTACGCTATTTCAAGCCGCGAGTAACTACTGTTCAAAACCCGATTAGAACACAAGGAAAAGAAGCAGTGATAGAGCTTTTGGCTTTAATTGCCGGTGATAAAGCTGGCGAGAATAAAATTTTAGATTGTCGTTTAATCCGCGGTGAAACGACAACAGCAGTCGAGTTGCAAAAATAAGATTAGAAATTAGGAGGAAAGTATGTTGGAAGCAAAAGCCAAACCAACCCTAGGGGTACGTTTTAAAAAGTGGTGGCGAGATTTTGTACACCAATGGCAATTACAGTCGATGGCAATTCCTGGGATTGTTTATATGATTATTTTTAGTTTTATTCCTATTTACGGCTTAGTGATTGCCTTTAAAAATTACACCGTAATTGACACCATTGACAGTGCGCAGTGGGTGGGATTTGAAAATTTCAAAATCATTATGGAAGATAAGTACTTTTGGCAATCAGTTGTGAATACATTGGGCATTAGCGCATTGAAACTAGCCTTTGGATTTGTCTTACCGATTATTATCGCCGTGATGATTTATGAATTACGAGACAGTGTCTTTAAGCGGGTGATTCAAACAATTTCTTATCTACCACACTTTTTATCATGGATTATTTTAGGTGGGATGATTATTACCTGGTTTTCTTCAAACGGGATGATTAATGAGTTGTTAAACTTCATCGGTATCCAGACGAAGCAAAATCACATGCTAGACGTTGGTAAATATTGGTGGATTGCTTCTTTATCAGATGTTTGGAAAGAAGCTGGATGGGGAACAATTTTATATTTGGCCACGATGGCGCGTATTGATCCAACGTATTATGAGGCTGCCAAAATGGATGGTGCTTCACGACTACGTCAAATTTGGAGTATTACGATTCCCATGATTCGCAATATCATTTCGTTAAATTTAATCTTAAGTGTAAGCGGTTTATTCAATTCGAATTTAGATCAAACTTTAGTTTTGATGAATTCTCAAAATCAGCCTAAAGCAGAAGTCATTAATTCTTACGTTTATCGTGTTGGTTTAATGCAAGGAGACTTTTCTTATGCAACAGCCGTGGGGCTTGGAATCTCAATTATTTCAGTTATTTTGTTAGCTGCAACCAATATTGTTACGAAAAAATTAAACGATAATCAATCGGTCTTGTAAAAGGAGGAAACGTAATGGAAAAAAGAAGTTTGTCACTGGCTAAACCCAAAAGTAACGTTGTACAAGATAAAGACAGTAAAATCTTCAACTTTGTTAATGTTTTACTCCTACTCGTTTTTACAATCATTATTATCGTGCCGGTTTGGAATATCGTAGCGTCATCTTTTGCCTCAAGTGATGCATTGGCAAAGGGGGATTTCGTTTTCTGGCCTTCAGAAATCTCATTTGATAATTATCGCAAGGTTTTAGGCGATGCTTCCATTTGGCAAGCGTTAATTATTTCAGTGGGAAAGACAGTAATTGGTGTTTTAGCGCATACCGCATTTTGTGCCATTATGGCTTATGCTTTATCAAAACGAAATTTAAAAGGTCGGGGATTGTATTCCACAATGGGAATTATCACCATGTTCTTTTCTGGTGGGATGATTCCAACATACTTATTGATTAAATCTTTAGGGCTATTAAATACTTTTTGGGTCTACATTATCCCAGCCCTACTTTCTTATTACGATGTTATTATTTTGATGAACTTTTTTAGAGATGTACCAACATCTTTGGAAGAGTCAGCTAAGATTGATGGAGCAAGTGATTGGGGCGTATTTTTGAAAATCTTTGTGCCTTTATCTAAACCTGCATTAGCAACAATTGCCCTTTTTCACGGGGTTTGGCAGTGGAATGACTTTATGACAGCTAAATTATACGTAACGGATAAAGCATTATATCCTTTGCAAATGAAATTATACGAAATTATTACGCAATCACAAGCAGCATCCCAACAAGGCTTAAATGCGGCGGTCGAAATTAGCACAACATCTAAGGGGGTACAATTGGCAACTATCGTAGTCACGACCGTTCCGATTTTAATTATTTATCCATTGCTACAAAAACATTTTATCTCAGGCATGATGCTTGGGGCAGTAAAAGAATAGGAGGAGTAATAAATGTTTAAGTTTTCAAGCAAAAAAATCGTAGGGACTTTGGCACTGGCAAGCGCAGTCTTAGCATTAGGAGCCTGTGGTAGTAAAAAAGATGAATCAACAGCAGAAAAAAAGGTGGATCTCCCCTCCATTGAAGACCGATATAAACCAGATGAAAATACACCAGCCTGGAAATTAGATACCAAAAAAGAAGCGACCAAATTAACTTGGTACGTAAACGCTGATTGGTGGAATACAGAATTTGGTAAAGATATGGTAACTAAAAAAGTCAAAGAAGATTTAAATGTCGATATCAAATTCATTACTGGTGATGACACTAAATTAAATACGTACTTTGCTGGCGGAGATATGCCAGACATTGTGACGATCTTTGACTCCAACTCACAAGTAGCGCGTAAAGCAAATTCTTGGGCATTACCATTACAAGACTTAGCGAAAAAATATGATCCATATTTTAATAAAGTAGCCCGTCAAGAAACTTTAAATTGGTATAAATTGTCCGATGGAAAATCTTATGGCTATCCTGATTATTCCAATACGCAACAAGACTTTGATAGTGGTGATATTTTTGCCCGAGATGCATTTATTATTAGAAAAGATGTCTATGAAGCAATTGGAAAACCCGACTTCACAACACCAGAAGGCTTTGTGGCCGGTATGAAGAAGATTAAAGCACAATTTCCAGATTTAATTCCGTTTGGGTTTAATGATTTTGCTAAAGATGGTTCTTCAAATGGCTCTATGGATAGCGTTGTGCAAGATATGCTAGGTGTCCCTTATACAAAAGATGGCAAATACTATGACCGTAATTTAGATTCTGATTATATTAAATGGGTGAAAGCTTTCCGTCAAGTTCACCAAGATGGCAATATTTCTGATGATACTTTCACAGATGATGGCGATAAATTCAAAGAAAAATTACAAACTGGTAAATATGGTGCTGTTATGATTGGTTCATTTGTAAACCAAGGGATTCCATTACAAACCTTTAAAGCTGCAAATCCAGACAGCGAGTATATTGCAATTGACGGCATTCAAAGTACCCAAGGTAATAAAGCAACATTAACACAAGCTGGTATTTCTGGTTGGATGATTAACTACATTGGTAAAAACTGCAAAGATCCTGCTAAAGCAATGCAAGTGTTCACTTATCTTTTAAGTGATGAAGGTGAAATGTTAACAAACTTTGGGATTGAAGGACAAACCTATACTAAAGAAGGCGATAAAGTAAAATGGACCGATGAAGCACGTAAGATTCAACAAGATGATCCTGAAAAATGGCAATTGGAGTACCGCATGGGTGAGTTCATTCAATTTGGTCATGACCGCTTTAAAGCAATGAATGATGATTCATACGTCGATGCAGTGAAACAAATGCAACAATGGGGTGAAGGGAAATTAACTTCACAATTTTTAACAGAAAATATTGGCCCTGATGCGGGTAGTCAAGAAGCGCGAGCTTTAAGTGCAATCCAAACAAATTGGAGCACAACTCTTGTAGGTATGTTGCGGGCAAAAGATGACAAAGAACTAGACGGTTTGTTAACTAAATACGAAGATTTCCAAAAAGATAATAAGATTAATGATGTAAATAAAGTTCGTAACGATAAGATTGAAGAAAATAAGAAAAAATTAGACATGTAATTTTTCTAGGAGAAGCAGTTTTGCTTCTTCTATACATAGAACAAGTAACCAAGTAATCTGTGACAAAAACAAGGAGGAAGTATCATGCAAAAAGTATTTCGTACAGATGGCCTAATCTATGGCGGTATGCAAGGGCTCTATCAAGTATTGCTATTAAATGTTATTTTTATTATTTCTTGTTTGCCACTTTTTACGATCGGTGCGGCAATCAGTGCGGCATATGGGACTGCTTATAAATTAACCGAACATAAAGAAGGTGTTTTATATAAAACGTACTGGCACCAATTCAAACAAAATTTTTTCCCAGCTACCAAAATGTGGCTACTGATAATCGCGATAGTTGGTGGTATGCTTTTTGCTTTACCGTATTTCCGTTATCTCATTGTGGGAAATAAAGTTGCTTATTATATGGTCATGGTGGGGCTTACATTTATTATTTTGCTGAGTTTATATCTTTTTCCGCTAATTGCCCGTTTTGAAAATACATTGGCCGCAACTGTTACAAACGCTATGATTTTATCGTTAAAACATTTACCAATCAGTATTCTTTTATTTTTTGTAACGGTGGGCGGGTTGTTTTTATTGCCGGTATATTTACCCAAGTTACTATTTGCTTGGCTCTTTATTGGATTTGGGTCAGTATTTTTTATTAATGCAAAATTACTCCTAAAAGTTTTTAGTCAATACGAGAATATGAAAGAGGGAAGTTGAGAATATGTACGTAGGGTTTGATATTGGTGGAACAACTGTGAAATACGGTGTGTTAGATGAAACAGGAAATATTCTAGAAAAAGCTGCAATTCCGACAAATTATGATTTAGCCGAGTTCTTAGATGAATTAGTAGCAATTGTTGAAAAAGCGCAAGAACACTATAAAAAAATGGATGGTATTGGAATTAGTGCACCAGGTATTATTCAAAAAGATGGCTATATGCAGACTGCCGGTGCGATAAAACCTTTTTATGGTGCCAATATCAAAGTTGAGTTAGAACGACGTACCGGTCTTGCGGTTTCAATTGAAAATGATGCGAATGCTGCAGCAATCGCAGAACGTTGGATCGGCAATGCTATTGGTTTGGATAATTATTTGTGTATTGTATTGGGTACAGGTATTGGTGGCGGTATTGTTATTAATGGAGAAGTATACCGCGGAGCGCATGGCATGGCTGGTGAATTTGGCTGGAGTATTATAGATACTCTACCAAAGATTGGCGATATTGAAGAGGTGTCATGGAATAAGCGTGCAGCAACAGTTGGTGGGCTTTGTTATCAATATAATTTAGCGCAAAAAGCAGCCGATAAGAATGCTATAGATATTTGGGATGCACGGGAAATCTTTGCCAAAGAAGCAGCAGGCGAAACACTAGCGCTAAAAATTGTCGATCAGTTTTTAACCGATTTAGCAGTCGGAATGCTAAATTTAATCAGCTGTTTTGATCCAGAAGTGATTTTATTTGGCGGTGGCATCAGCTCCAATAAGGAGTTTAATGAACGCTTCCAAATGAGACTAAGTGAAGTAATGAACCGACATGAGTCAATTTATTATTTAAAAGATCAAACAATCGCAGCTGTACGTCCGGCTAAATTACAAAATGATGCCGGTATGATTGGTGCTGTCTATCAAATTCATCGGCAAGTGACGAAAAAACAGGTTATTTAATTGCTCCATTAGCCTTAGAGTGCTTAAAAAATACAAGAAAACAACAACATTTATGGAATTGCAATAGTTGTTTTTATCAGTTACCTCCTTTATTTTTTTAAGAATTGCGAATTTTTTTAAAAATTGGTATTGACCTTTGCGAACGTTTTCTTTATAATGACGAATGTAAATAATATTATTTCATGTGACTAGATAATACTAGGCGTGGAAAAACTTGCTTCAAGCGGTAGTTTGAAGTCGGTTTTTTCACGTCTATTTTATTTCATTAGTTACACAATACTTTCTAAATCTGCAGAGGTGAACCATGAAAGTTAAAAAGTTATTAAATCAAAATGCAGTTTTAATCGATGACGACGGTCAAGAAAAAGTTGCAATTGGAAAAGGAATCGGTTTTAACAAGAAGCGAAATGATCTCGTTTTCGCAAAAGAAGTCGAGCGAATGTTTATTATGGAACCTGACTCTCAGATGAAATTACAAAATCTGTTAAATCAAATTGATGAGAAGTTTTTATTTGCCGCAGAACATATCATCAATCATGCAGAAATGGTATTAATGGAGAAACTAAATGAGCATGTCTTAATTGCTTTAACAGATCATTTGGCATTTAGTGCAGAAAATATTAGTAATGGAATTATTGTCCGCAATAAATTACTTAAAGAAATTGAAGTATTGCACAAAGAGGAGTTTGGGATTGCACAGTGGGCTGTAGATTATTTAAGCAGTGAACTTAAAATTCCATATAGTTATGATGAAGCAGGCTATATAGCTATCCATTTGCATAGTGCACGAAATGGTGAAAGAAATAATCATCGTAGTATCCGGGAAGTTACGATTGTTTCAGAAATTATGAATCTTATTGCTAAAGAACTACAAATTGATTTATACACAGAAGCAATGGCACTGAATTACTCGCGTCTAGCCAATCATTTACGTTTATTATTACAGCGTTATCAAAAGCAACAATATGCTGTTTTAGATGATGAAATTGTTGAAATGGTACGTGAAAAGTATCCTGAGAGTTATGAAATTGCAAAGAAGGTCCGGGTGATGCTAATTAAACAGTATCAGTTAGCAACTTCTAGTGAAGAATTAGGCTATATTGCAATTCATATTGAAAGATTGAAACGCGTAGCCTATAAAGAAGAGGAGAATTAATAATGAAAGCATATTTACAACGAATTGGTCGTTCTTTGATGTTACCTGTAGCAACTTTACCCGTAGCTGCACTTTTTATGGGGATAGGGTATTGGATTGATCCAAGTGGTTGGGGTGGAAATAATATTTTAGCAGCCTTCTTAATTAAAGCAGGCGGTACTATATTAGATAATTTAGGAATTTTATTTGCTGTCGGTTTAGCTTATGGTATGTCAAAAGATAAAGATGGTGCCGCAGCATTAGCTGGTTTGGTTGCGTTTTTAACACCAATGACATTAGTAAATAGTGCAGCAGTTGCTCTATTTACTAAAGTAGATGTTGAAAAGGTTAATGTGGCTTTTGGTGCAATTAATAATAAGAATGTATTTATTGGAATTTTAGCAGGTTTAGTAGCTGCAGCAATGTACAACCGCTTTAGCGGTGTCAAATTACCAATGGCGTTATCCTTTTTCAGCGGCAAACGTGCTGTTCCAATAGTGACTGCTGGATTAATGGCCATTATTTCTGCATTATTAATATTTATTTGGCCACCAGTTTATAACGCATTGGTTGCTTTTGGTGAAATGATTTCAAGTATGGGACCGCTAGGAGCAGGGTTATATGGTTTCTTTAATCGCTTGTTAATTCCAACTGGATTACACCATGCACTAAATAATGTATTCTGGTTTAACTTAGCTGGAATTGACGATATTGGTAAATTCTGGGCAAGTGAGGGAACAAAAGGTATCACTGGTATGTATCAAGCTGGATTTTTCCCAGTCATGATGTTTGGATTACCAGCAGGGGCATTAGCTATTTATCAATGTGCAAAACCTGAAAAGAAAAAAGTTACAGCTTCATTAATGGTTGCAGCTGCTTTTGCTTCATTTTTTACAGGTGTTACAGAGCCGTTAGAATTTTCATTTATGTTTGTTGCCTGGCCTTTGTATGTTGTTCATGCCGCTCTAACAGGAATTTCAATGTTTATTGCTGCGGCATTTCATTGGACTGCTGGCTTTAACTTTAGCGCGGGTTTTATTGATTTCTTCTTAAGTTTACGCGTACCAATCGCAAATAAGCCATATATGTTAATTGTTTTAGGGTTGATTATGGCAGTTGTTTACTATGTAACATTTATGTTTGTGATTAAAAAATTCAATTTGATGACACCTGGTCGTGAAGAAGATGAAGAAGAAGCGACAGAAGATATAGATCAATTTGTGGCTGCAGGAGATGATAAGTTTGCAGTACTCGCTAACCAAATCTATAACGCATTAGGTGGTGCGTCAAATGTTACCTCAATTGATAATTGTACAACTCGTTTACGTTTACAAGTAAAAGATACTGGAACTGTTGATCAAGGAAAAATCAAACGAACAGGAATGCCAGGTGTGAAAGTAATTGATAATAATAATATTCAAGTAATTGTCGGGACAGAAGTACAATTTGTAGCAGATGAAATGACTCGTCTACATCATGGTGGCGTAAAAACATCGACAGCTGTTAAGGATGAAGTAGCAAATGTAAAAGCGATTATTAAAAAGCAAGATGTTTTTGCTATCAGTGATGGGACAGTTAAAGATATTACTTTAGTAAGCGATGATGTTTTTTCACAAAAAATGATGGGTGAAGGATTTGCAGTTACGCCAACAGAAGATGGTGTATTTACACCAGTAGCTGGTACGATTACGAGTGTCTTTCCAACAAAACATGCAGTAGGGATAAAAGCAGATAATGGTTTAGAAATTTTAGTGCATATGGGAATTGATACAGTTAGTTTAAAAGGAGAACCATTTACTGTTTTTGTAACAGAAGGACAAAAAGTTGGACGTGGACAAATGTTAGCTAAAATGGATTTAGCAAAAATAACTGCTAGTGGCAAAGATACAGACATTATGGTTGTTTGCACTAATAGTAATGAATTGGCTCATTTAAATGTAACCTCTCAAGTGGTGAAGGCAAATGAAGTTATTGGTACTATAGAAAGCAAATGAGTATTGCTTATGCAAAAGAGAGATTGAGTTTACTCAATCTCTCTTTTTTTAATTATTTCTATGCAGTATTGTTCCGCTCTTTTGCAAAGACTGGCTCTGTGTTAAAATTAGCAAGTATGAATAAATTAAGAATAGGTGGCTTTTTATGAAAAAAATCATCATTAATGGTGGCCGCAAGCTTCAAGGGGAAGTAACAATTAGCGGAGCCAAAAACAGTGCTGTTGCACTAATACCTGCTGCAATTTTAGCTGACTCACCTGTTGTTTTAGAAGGTGTGCCCGATATCAATGATGTCCATTCCTTGATGGAAATTTTAGAAATTATGGGAGTCAAAGTAAAATTTGAAAGTAACACCATGACTATTGATCCAACTGAGATTGTTTCCATACCAATGCCAAGTGGAAAAATTAACAGTTTGCGTGCTTCTTATTATTTTATGGGGGCTTTGCTAGGCAAATTTGGGGAAGCTGTTGTTGGATTACCTGGTGGTTGTTATTTGGGACCTCGTCCAATTGACTTACATGTCAAAGGTTTTGAAGCTTTAGGAGCGAAAGTTACCAATGAACATGGTGCAATGTATTTAAGAAATGAAAATAAAGAGTTAAAGGGTGAACGCATCTTTATGGATGTCGTCTCAATCGGCGCAACAATCAACGTAATGTTAGCCGCGGTGAAAGCCAAAGGACGAACAATTATTGAAAATGCCGCAAGAGAACCAGAAATTATTGATGTTGCAACCCTTCTTAATAATATGGGGGCAAAAATTCGTGGTGCTGGTACCAATGAAATTAGAATTGATGGTGTAGATGAATTACATGGATGTCGTCATTCTATTATTCCAGATCGTATTGAGGCCGGAACATATTTGGCTCTTGCTGCTGCATGTGGCAATGGGATAAAAGTTCACAATGTTATCTATGAACACTTAGAAAGCTATATTGCAAAATTAGAAGAGCTAGGTGTGCCAATGGAAATTAGTGAAGATACCATTGAAGTTTTCCCCGTTGAAAAATTAAATCCTGTCCACATCAAAACGTATCCCTACCCTGGTTTTGCAACGGATTTGCAACAACCAATTACACCACTACTAATAAAAGCCAATGGTACTTCTGAAATTATCGACACAATTTATTCCAAACGAATCAATCACATACCTGAACTAGTCCGTATGGGTGCTGATGCACAAATAGAAGGAAATATGATGATTTTAAATGGACCTCAAAAATTACATGGTGCAGAAGTTATTGCCTCAGATTTAAGAGCAGGAGCTTGCTTAGTTATTGCCGGACTAATGGCAGAAGGCACCACCACAATTACCAATGTTGAATATATTTTACGCGGCTATGACCATATCGTAGACAAATTAACTGCTTTAGGCGCTGATATTCAAATGCTAGAAACAGAACGTGAGGATCTTGCATGAAAAAAGACTATTTAACGATGGCGGAGCTAGAAAATAGCACGCTAAAAGATATTTATCAATACGCAAAACAATTCAAAATTCCTTATTATAGCCAAATGAATAAAAAAGAATTGTCTTTAGCTGTCATTCGTGCACAGGCAGAAAAGCAGGGCTTCTTTTACATGGAAGGGGTTTTGGATATCGTTGGTCAAGACGGTTATGGGTTTTTACGTCCAATCAACTACGGCCCTAGTGCAGAAGATATTTATATTTCCTCTTCGCAAATTCGTCGTTTTGGTCTTAGAAATGGGGACAAAGTTGCCGGAAAAGCTAGACCACCAAAAGAATCTGAGCGTTATTATGGGTTGATGCATGTGGAAAGTGTTAATGGGAAAGACCCGGAAGATGCAAAAGAGCGCCCGCATTTCCCTGCTTTGACACCGCTTTATCCAGATCGACAAATAAAATTAGAGACTAAACTGGGACGTTTGGCAACCCGAATGATTGATATTTTTGCGCCAGTTGGCTTTGGACAACGTGGTTTGATTGTTGCACCACCAAAAGCAGGAAAAACCAGTATCTTAAAAGAAATTGCCAATGGTATTACCGATAATTACCCCGATGTAGAATTAATTGTGCTCTTAATTGATGAACGCCCAGAAGAAGTAACGGACTTAGAACGCAGCGTAAAAGGAGATGTTGTTTCGTCAACTTTTGACTTACAACCACAAAACCATACGCGGGTTTCCGAACTTGTTTTAGAACGGGCAATGCGTTTAGTGGAAGATAAACGAGATGTTGTAATTTTGATGGACTCTATTACCCGTTTAGCTCGAGCTTATAATTTAGTAGTACCGCCAAGCGGCCGTACATTAAGTGGGGGGATTGACCCTGCTGCTTTGTATAAACCAAAAAAATTCTTTGGGGCCGCGCGTAATATTGAAGAAGGTGGTAGTTTAACGATTCTGGCAACTGCTTTAGTAGATACGGGTAGTCGCATGGACGATGTTATTTACGAAGAATTCAAAGGAACTGGGAACATGGAGTTGCATCTTTCACGGGAACTTGCTGAACGCCGTATCTTCCCAGCGATTGACATTAAAAAATCAGGTACCCGTAAAGAAGAATTGCTGATGAAAGATGAACAATTAGAAGAGACATGGAAACTACGTAATAATATGATAGGAGATTCTCTTGAGTACACCGATCAGTTTGTTCAATTTTTGAAAAAAACGAAAAATAACCAAGCCCTCTTTAGCACTTTTAAAGAAGTTTCCTTTGGTAAAAAAACACCGCGAAGAAATGTAAAAAGATAATTGCATCTATGTTTAAAACATGATAGTATATTCTTGTTGTAAATTAGACAAATAACTCTGGCGCAGCAAATGAACCAGGGCAAAGGAGCGAAAGTAAATGAAAGCAGAAATCCATCCAGATTACCATCCAGTTGTATTCATGGACTCAACTACAGGTTTCAAATTCTTGTCAGGTTCTACTAAAACTTCACAAGAAACAGTTGAATGGGAAGATGGTAACACATACCCTGTAATTCGGGTCGAAGTTACATCTGACTCACATCCATTTTACACTGGTCGTCAAAAATTCACACAAGCAGACGGACGTGTGGACCGTTTCAACAAAAAATACGGTCTCAAAGACGCAAACGCTGCACAATAAGAAAAACGCTGATATATCAACGTTTAGCAGACTATCTGATAGGGATAGTCTGCTTTTTTTCGCTTTTGACCATACTTTTGACCTTCTGCAAACTTCCTTGTTTTTCCTCTGTGGAACTCATGAAATCCGCAAAACGATTTGCCGTTTCTTCCGTCTGTTTTTTTGTGACATGGGTGTAGATATCCATAGTCGTTTTAATATCTGTATGTCCTAACCGAACTTGAACTTCTTTAAGAGAAGCTCCGGATTCAAATAGCAGACTACAATGGGTATGACGAAAACCATGAGGTGTGATACGTTTTAAGTTATTTTCATTTATGATGATTTTCAAGTTGTGATTTACATAGTCTAAATAAAGTGGCTTATTTTCTTCTGATACAAATAGGAGCTGTTCACCATTCTTTGTTGGTTTAATTCCCATTTTTAGAAAATATTCTTTTTGCTTTAATTGCCATCGCTTTATTACTTGTAAGGTTTCAGAGTCTATCGAAATTGTTCGAAGACTTTTTTCTGTTTTTGGGACTTGAAATTTAATTTCCCATTTGTCACATGTGGCTAGGGTTTGTTTAACAGAGAGTGTGCTTTTCTCAAAATCAATGTCTTTCCAACGTAAGGCTAAAAGTTCACCTTTTCGTAACCCGGTAAAAGCTAAGATCCGAAAAATCGGATAAATCGGATCAGGATAGTTTTTGGCAATTTCAAGGAATTCCAATAGTTCTTCCTTTTCATAGTAGGGTGCAGAATAGCGCTCTTCGTCAATCTGTTTCTTACGTTTAGGACGAATCACAGCATCCATGGGATTACTTCGGATGAGCCGTAAACTCAGAGCATACTTGAAAACAGATGAAGTTAAACCAATCAAGTTGGAATATTTTTTGTAATAGCTATACCAGTGGTTTACCTGTTTTTGACAATAAGGAATTGAAATTCTCGAGATTTTCAAATTTCCAAAAAGAGGAAAGATGTGCTTTTTATAAGCCAATTTTTGGGCGACATAGGTACTTTCACGAACCGTGTTTTTATATTGCTCAAACCATTCATCTGCCAGTTCTGAAAAAAGACGTTGTGAATTGGTCACCACATCATTTTCTTCTACTTGTACCATCAAGCGATTATAAGCCTTCTTAGCTTCTTGCGGTGATTTAAAACCACGTTTGGTGGTGTATTTCTTTTTTCCTGTAACCGGATCAATGCCGAGATATGCTTTAAACATATAAGCGATTGTGCCATTTTTCTTTTTATATTTCTTTATCATAAATTTCTCCCTTGATTCACTCGCCAGTATATCAAAGAGAAGGTTTTCTCCTTTCTTATCGGTATCATAGTCAGCGAAAACAAGTAAGTCAAGGTTAGATTTTTAGACTGTCTAAATAAAGTTTTACATCTTCACGATCAAAGCGGGTTTCTTTACCAAAAGGAATGACTTTCAACCCATGATCAATCCAATTATTGAGGCGTGTATCGCCAATCTTTAGTTGTTGTTTTAATTGTTTCCTCGTCGGATAGGGTGGTAACTCGTTTAAGTTTGGGTATTGTGCATTTTCTTCCTCAATTTTTTGCTTCGTTAATTGAACAAGTTCTTCAATTATTTCTTGATTAAATTCAATCGGTACAGTAACAGTCATATTTTTACCTACTTTCGAGATTCATTTTTTTATTTTTGTATAGCGAACAATGCTTTCTTGAAAATCCATCCCTTGTTCAGGATTTCCACCTTCATTTATCGCACTGTAAAATATCGGACGTCTTACGAGATACTCATTGGTATAAAGTACGTCTTGATTTGTGGTATCAAAAGGTTGATCCACGAGTTGCTTTGTGACGTTGGGCACTTTGAGGTTGCGCGATTTGAAGAACGCCTTTTTTTTATGCTCTTTCAAATCCAAGTCTTTATCGAAGTATTTACTAATATAGCGTCCACGATTTTCGATACTATCCACATCAATCTTGTTGATTTTGATAAATCCATGTCCCCAGATAGTAGTAAGACGATTGATGGAGATAAAAGGAAAGTCAAACAGGATGATGTGATAATGGATGGCACCTCGTTCTTGTTTTTCCCACGTGGCTAGGTATTTTAGATTTGCTTTTTTTGTGTGATAGAGTTCGTAGTTTAGTCGTTTGATAAATTTTTTAAATTCATTATTCGCATAGGCAATGTCTTGAATGTTTTCTCTGAAAGTGAGGGTTAAGAATTTCGTCTGATTGTCAAAGTTCATATCCACGAGTCGGGCAATTTCAAAACGCATATTTTGATAGTATTTTTGTTTTCGTTTTAAGCTGTCGTATTGCCCTTGAGCGGATAGTTCATCATAGTTTTTTCTTTTATCGCTAGTTGGATTTTCTTCTTCATAAAGCCAAGCTAATTCTTTTTTTCGTTTTGGATTGGTTTCAATATTTCCTGTTTTTTGTTTAGGAGTAATGATTGCTTCATAATCATAAATTTCAAGGTACGTGGGAGTCTCAATGATTTTCTGATTATAAGCTTTCAAAAATCATCACTCCTTGATGTATATTCAGTTGTCAAAGAACCATCATTTTTCGCCTGATGTTGTTCTATAAATCAAGTTAAGGGGAAGTCCTGCAAAGCAGTCCTTCCAGCCTATGGATTTATTGGGCGGTCTTAACGGACAGAAGCGGCTCTAGGGCGCTGCCCCGCCGTTTCGTCCTAACCACCCAACAAACCCATAGGAAAATTAGTTTTGCGTAGTGTTACCTTGTTTTTTTGGAATCAAAGTTGCCGCATCTGCCGTGGCCGATAAGCCATAGCTAACGAATTGACCGTTGGAGCGCCCCCAAGGCGAAATCACTAAATTGATAAATGTAACCATGGCTAAGCCTTGTTGGGTAAGTTCTTCCGGAGTGATTATAGGATTTTCAGATTTGACTTTGACACTGATTTTCTCGTAGCGGAGTTTTGGTAGGATACATTCATAGCTCCAACCTAGAATTTCCCCATCTTTCTGCCAGCGAGTAACATTGACGACTTGGTATTCTTTTTCGAGTTTTTCTTTTGGTAAAGTGAGATCATTGATTTTGATTGGCATAATAGCCCTCCTTTTGTATATACGATAATTTATACGATTGATTTAAAAAAATATAGACGGCCATCTATGATTTCTATTTTATACGTTTGTTTATACGAAGTCAAGTGATTTTATCAAAAAGTGTATACGAAATTTTATACGAGTGATATAATAAGTAAAAATGATGAGGAGGAAATAAACGATGTTTGGTTTATTACAACCTGATAAAGTGAAAGTGGGACAGCGAATTAAGGAAATAAAAGAGAGTATGAATTTGTCCTTTACGGAGTTAGGCAATCGCTTGGGTGTAAAGAAACCAACGATTAGCTCCTATGTTCAAGGCTATGCGCTAGCTCCTGAAAACGTGATTAATCAATTGTCTAGTATTAGTGGAAAACCTGTAGGCTGGTTTTATTTTGGTGAGATTGAAGAATATATTGCGGACTACTTGCGGTTAAAAGGGCAGAACAGGATTGTGCAAGAACATCCGAAAGTTGTGAAAGCAATCAAAGAAGAGTTTTACACTGGGGAGTTTAAAAATCCTGCCTGGGAAAATGAAGTTGGTTATCCATGTGAGGAGTTTATGGATGATTATTTTTATGAACTGCAACAAGAAGTCATTAAAGAAGAAATTAAAAAAATGGTACGTGATCATATAAAAAATTTACCGATTGCCGATGAATTATCTAGACAGAGGAAAGATGAGGCAGTCACCGTTATTACGAATGGAATCATCGAATATATGGATGTAGCCGGCGAATTTAATTATGAAAAAAAAGATGATATGATTAAACTGGTTAAGCAGGAAGTCGATAAGTACGATTTTTTTGCGAATAGTAATTTTGAAAATAAATATTTGATTGGGAACTTAATCAATATACTTTCTGACAATCAACAGACTGTTCACTTACTTAATCATTTGTCTGAAGAGTTGACAGGTAGGACGTTTACAGGATTGTTTGGTGGGGAAGAGTTGGTGGAGACGGTTCAGATGTTGCGTCCGGCGTTAATTAAGTTGTATGGGGAAGTTAGTGGAAATCAGGTTGAGAATTGGTTTGGAAAATAGTAAATTTCTTGCTATAAGTGATTTTTTAGTTCGATTGTTATTAACGTCGGAAAAACGATGACAAAATGGTCAATATAGAAATTTGACACACTGGACTATAGATTATGCTAAGAAGTACAACGGAAAGAAAAAATTTAATCTTTCGAAAAATAGTATTTAGATTGCTAAATAGTTAGGCGTATATGACTATAGAATAATTAATATTTAAAAAAATAGTTATAAAGTATTAGTTAATTAGATAGAGGTAGTATTGAAAAAAAGAACTAGAATAATACACGCAAAAGGAGATAAAAATGGTTGTAGATGACACGACTATCAACGATGCCTACAAATTTGTAGAAGATCATCAAAATGATTCAGACGAAAGACAACAAGCTCAATCTTGGATTAAAGACTTTTTGGAAAAGGTGTTTCATATTAATCCGAGAAAAGTTAATGCCGGATTTGAATGGCGAGTTAAAGCTGGCAAACATCAGCAATATGTTGATCATTTACTTAATGGCATACTTCTAATTGAAATGAAAAGTAAAGGAAAATCTCTCGACAAAGCTAAGTCTCAAGCTTATAACTATGTTATGAAATTAGGAGAAAATGATGTACCTAGATATGTGATGCTTTGTGATTTTGAAATAATAAAAATATCAGACTTGGACACTGGATCAGAAATTACATTTCCTGTGAAAGAACTCACTTCTCATATTGGAGTTTTTGATTTTTTAAAAGGTAAAGAGATAAGGATTACAACACCACAGAGCCCAGTAAATGTTAAAGCGGCGAATTTACTCGAAACATTACATATAATGCTTCGCGAAAAAAATTATCCACGTAATGCTACTGAACTATTAATGACAAGAATTGTTTTTTGTATGTTTGCTGATTATACTGGAATTTTCGAAGAAGGTCAGTATAGAAGCTATATTTTGAAACATACTAAAGAAGATGGATCAGATATTGTTGATAAATTGGGTTCACTATTTATAGTATTAAATACTCCAGAAAATGAAAGGTACCAACAAGGAGATTTAGAGGACTTTCGATATATAAATGGTGGATTGTTCGATGTACAGATACCTACAGGAATCAGGCTAAATAAGGAAATAAGAAATATGTTATTAGAAATATCGCAACTAGATTGGAGCCAAATTAGTCCTATTATTTTTGGTTCTATGTTTGAAGGTGCGATGGATGTCAAAAGAAGGCGTGATTTAGGTGCGCACTTTACTTCTGAAGTTAATATAATGAAGGTATTAGACTCACTTTTCCTTGATGATTTAAATACCGAATTTCAAAATATATGTAATTTAAAAATAGGGAAATTAAATAAGTTAAACGAGTTTCATAAAAAAATATCTAATTTAACATTCTTGGATCCTGCCTGTGGGTTTCGTGTCATAATAATGACACAGGCAAATAGTCAAGTAAATACAAGGGTTTTAGAGCTTCTACCAAAGTTTAAAATCAAAAAAATGAATCGTTGGTGTGCTGTTTAGAGCAGTTATTATGAAAATAAATGTTGTAAACAGTACATCAGCATAAAGGAGGAACTCATATGTCTAAGGTGAAAAAAGAGACGATTGAAGCAAAAGGATTTGCTATTCAAATTTATACTGAAGACTTTCAAAACGACTATATAAGTCTAACGGATATTGCTAGATATAAAAGCGATGAACCAAGTGATGTAATTAAAAATTGGATGAGAAGAAAAGATACAATTGAATTTCTTGGTTTATGGGAAAGCTTAAACAACATGAATTTCAATTCGGTCGAATTCGACCGAATTAAATCGGAAGCTGGATATAATTCCTTTACACTGTCCCCTAAGAAATGGGTAGAAAAAACAGACGCAATCGGAATTATCTCAAAAGGAGGAAGATACGGTGGTGCATTTGCACATACAGATATTGCCTTTGAATTTGCTTCATGGATTTCTGCTGAATTTAAGATGTATGTAATTCAGGATTACAAAAGACTTAAGTCAGATGAAAACTCTAAGCTATCATTAGGTTGGAATTTGAATAGAGAAATTTCCAAGATTAACTACAAAATTCATACAGACGCAATCAAAGAATATCTCTTAAAAGATCTTACCAACGAACAGTTGTCTTACAAGTATGCAAGTGAAGCAGATATGCTCAATGTAGCCTTGTTTAACAAGAGAGCTAAACAGTGGCGTGAAGAAAATCCTGAGTTAAAGGGTAATATGAGAGACTATGCAAGTCTGAATGAATTACTTGTTCTTGCAAATATGGAAAGCTATAATGCAATTCTTATTGGTAAAGGTATGGATCAAAAAGAAAGAATGATAGAACTTAGAAAGCTTGCCAGAACTCAGCTGATGTCAATTGAAAAGTTGAACAATACAGGTATTAAGAGTTTAGAGGATAAATCAAAGAAATAGAGAGGTTGTTATGAGATGGGCATTGAAAATTATCTTATTTCCAATAATATTGATCTTGTTGATACTAATTGCTTTTCTAAAATTTATTATAAAAGTTAGTGGAATGATTTTAGGTATAATATCTTTCCTAGTATTTATTGGAGCAGTAGCTTGCTTTATACAAAAAGATATGGCAACAGGAATAGCAGCATTACTACTGGCATTCTTGATCAGTCCTTATGGGCTACCTAAAATTGCACTTTGGATCACAGCATATCTTGAAGTAGCGAAAGATACATTAAAGGAAATATAAGAGAGAGTTAAGACGATGGAATATAAATCTATCGTCTTTTTCTATGCCTAAATTTCAGAGAAAGGAGGCGATGATATGAGTATGTATTTATTTGATGAACAACCTATACTGGCTAATAAAGCATTAGCCAGAGAATTAGGCTTAAATGAAGCTCTTGTGCTTCAACAAATAAATTACTGGATTGAGATAAATAAGAAGTCTGGTAACAATTATCATGATGGCAAGTATTGGACATATAACTCCATACGAGCATGGCAAGAAAAAGATTTTGATTATTTAAGTGTTGATACAGTAAAGAGAACTTTTTCTAAGCTTGAAAAAGCGGGCTATCTTTTAGTTGGAAACTATAATAAAGATCCTAGAGATAAAACGAAGTGGTACACAATAAATGACAAGAAATTAGAAGAACTTTATCTTGAACTAAATCAAAGAAAACAAGAGAAAGAAAGAAAAATATTAGAACAAGTAAGTAAAAGTGCTATGCCTAATGCATTAGGGCAAAATGCACCAATGGAAGAGGGCAAAATCAACCAATGCAATGAGGCATTTAGCACCGATGCATTTGATGAAAATCTACCAGTGCATTATGGCAACTTGCATGAACCATTACCAGAGATTACTACAAATAATTCATCAAAGATTACTTCAGATATTTCTACAGAGAAGTCCTCCCACCTACCCATCTATGAAAGAGATCTGTTTTATTCAGGGGACGGAATGGAGGAAGGACGTAAACAAATAAAATCATATAAATCTTGTTTAGAAGAATTAAGAGAAAGCACAGGATACAACGAACATATGAAACTGGGCAATAAGATTATTGCTAAAACCTTTGATGAAATAATTAAAGTTTTAGCTGATGTTATGGTATTAAATGCGGAAGATACAGTCACAATAAATCAAACGAAATTACCAGCATATGTTGTTCAAGAGAGATTTAGAGAATTAGATTCTTCGCATATGGAGTATCTTGTAAATGCTTTATCAGAGAACGAATCAAAAATAAGAAATGTAAGAGCATTTATCTTAACGGCAGCATATAATGCACCAAGCAATATGGATGCCTATTATACAGCACTTGTTAGTTATGATATGAGGGAAGGAGGTTACTAATGATAAATGAAGAAATTTCTAATAGAGTAGTTAATATTGAAGTTAATGTCTTAAAGGCAACATATCAAGAAATCTTAAGCCAAGTAAAGAAGTTACAACAGAGATCAAAACAACATGGTGGCTTAGATAAACTTATCAAGGCTGAGGGAAATGAAGTCAAACTCAAAGATATGGTTAAGAAAGGTCAGCTTGAAGAAATCAATGTTAAAGATGGTGAATTAAAAGAACTAAAAAAAGAATTGAATAAACATGGTGTTAAATTCTCAGTGATGAAAGATAAGGAGACTGGGACACATTCAGTATTCTTCCAAGCAAAAGATACAAAAGTTATGAATAAAGCTTTTCAAAATGTGCTATCAAATATTGAGAAAAAAGAAAAAAATAAGGAGTCAATTCACAAGAACATAAAGAAATTTAAAGAACTAGCTAAAAATACTATTTCTAAGGATAAAGTCAAGAATAAACAAAAGGAGCAGAGCCTATGATAGATAAGATACTAAAAGACATCAAAGGCTTATTCAAAGTGCAAGATAAGGCAAAGTTTCTAAAACAGAACATTCCCTATCTTGCATTTTTCTATGTAGGCAATATCTTTTCTCATCATGTACGAGCCTATACTGGCGGCGATGTGATAGATAAAATCTTTCAAGGAATATTGGAACTTAACACCATGAGCTTACTGCCAAGTATTCATGTGGCTGATATTTTAATGGGCGTGGGAGTAGCAGCTTTAATTAAATTTATTGTCTATACCAAAGGTAAAAACGCAAAAAAGTTCAGACAGGGGAAAGAGTATGGCTCAGCAAGATGGGGAACGAGAAAAGATATAGAGCCGTATATGGATGAAAAGTTTCAAAATAATATCTTGCTTACTCAAACTGAGCGATTAACCATGAATGGCAGACCGGCAAATCCAAAGTATGCAAGAAATAAAAATGTTTTGGTTATAGGTGGTTCAGGCTCCGGAAAGACGAGATTTTATGTAAAACCGAACCTAATGCAAATGCACAGTAGCTATTGTGTTACAGATCCTAAGGGAACGATAGTCATTGAATGTGGTAAGATGCTTGAAGATAACGGTTATGAGATAAAAATCTTAAATACCATCAACTTCAAAAAGAGTATGAAGTATAATCCATTCGCCTACCTTAGAAGTGAAAAAGATATATTGAAACTGGTACAGACAATTATTGCAAATACCAAGGGAGAGGGTGAAAAAGCAGGCGAAGATTTTTGGGTGAAAGCCGAAAAACTCTACTATACTGCTCTTATTGGCTACATCTTCTATGAAGCTCCAAGAGAAGAAAAGAACTTTGCAACACTCCTTGATATGATAGATGCTTCAGAAGTCAGGGAAGATGATGAAACATATATGAATCCTATTGATAGGCTATTTGAAGCATTGGAAAAGAAAGAGCCTACGCACTTTGCAGTAAAGCAATATAAAAAGTACAAATTGGCTGCGGGAAAAACAGCAAAGTCTATTCTTATTTCATGTGGTGCAAGGCTTGCTCCATTTGATATTCAAGAACTACGGGACTTAATGAAAGAAGATGAACTTGAACTTGATACACTTGGAGATAGAAAGACAGCACTTTTTGTTATTATCTCTGATACAGATGATACCTTCAATTTTGTTGTATCTATTATGTACTCACAGCTATTTAACCTACTTTGTGATAAGGCAGATGACGAGTATGGAGGAAGATTACCCGTTCATGTAAGGTGCTTACTTGATGAGTTTGCAAACATCGGCTTAATTCCGAAGTTCGAGAAATTGATTGCAACAATCAGAAGTAGAGAGATTTCAGCAAGTATCATATTACAAGCACAATCTCAGCTAAAGGCAATTTACAAGGATAATGCAGATACGATTGTAGGCAACTGCGATAGCACTTTATTTCTTGGTGGAAAGGAAAAGACAACACTTAAAGAACTGTCTGAAACACTGGGTAAAGAAACCATAGATCTGTATAACACATCGGAAACAAGATCTAATGCTAATAGCTATGGACTGAATTACCAAAAGACAGGAAAAGAATTGATGAGCCAAGACGAGATAACAGTTATGGATGGTAGCAAGTGTATTTTTCAGCTTCGAGGTGTCAGACCATTTTTGTCAGATAAATTTGATATTACAAAGCACAAGAATTACAAGCTCCTTGAGGACTATGATAAAAAGAATGTGTTTGATATTGAAGACTATATCAAGAGAAAAGGAAAAGTTAAGTTTAATAGAAATACAGTAATTACAAGATTGTAATATTTTCTTTTATAGCTTTATGTGGCGTGGGTATATTTGGTATAATAAGATAAATTTGAATTTATGGGGGTGTGGCTATTTGAAGAACGGTAGACCTGATTTCAGAGATATAAAGTCATTTGAAGAATTTTCTAGATATTATTGGTACAGAGAGGAACTTTCAAAAATTTGCAAGTCACTTGGATTAGAATATAGAAGTACAAAGCAAGAACTGAATCATATCATAGAACAATATTTTATGGGAAATAGAATAGAGAAATCTCAGAGAAATGGAAACAAAAATCAAACAGAAGTTGTAACATTATGTACACCATTACTTGAATGTGCTTTTTCCTTTAATCAAAAATTTAGGGACTATTTTTCTGCAGTAACGGGTGTTAGTCCATTTAAGTTCAATGCCGATATGGCAACGGCATGGAGAAAAGTGAAAACAGAAAATAACTTAAACTTTACAATTCAAGATATGCTCAAAGTATATTATGGCGAGTCAGACTACGCTAAGTATGATAATTCAGCTTGTCAATGGAATCAATTCCTAAAGGACTTTTGCTCAGATGAATTTAGCAACTATTATTCTAACAAGTTAAAAGTTGCTGCTATTATATGGAAAGAAGTTAGAGACTCAAAAAATGAAAAAATTTATTCGAGACAACTCCTAAACGAATATGGAGATAAAATAGAGGAGTATCATAAATAAATCCTAGTTTGTCGAACTGAATATAAAGTATTAAAGACGATAGAAATAAAAAATCTATCGTTTTTTTTCATGCCTATTTTCAATTTATATTGCGATCAATAAATAGGGAAAACTCGCAAGAGTTGCTAACTAGTATTTCAAATGCCTCTCACTAATATATACACGACAAAATGCTAGTTCCCTTAAATATGTTACAGAAAGTAAAGGAGAAAAGATGATAAGGATAAGAAGCCCTACCTAATAGATAACTAAATATACAAATACTTGGTGATTGAAATTAACTTTTCAGTCGCTTTTTTAATTGGAGGAAAAAATGGATAAAGAAATGATTAATATCAATGCCAATCTGTTAAAAAAACCTACTTTTGGAACTTTTACAAGAGGTGATGAAGAGGTTCAAGTTGTAAATTTTGCTCTTTCGAAAGGATATGGAAAAGGTAGAGAGTATATCAACTGTGCAGCCTATGGCAATAAATCTGACGTGGCTAAGGAATTTTCAGAAGGTGATTTCATTCATGTGTATGGTTACTTCAACAAACGAACTAAAAATGGAAAGACATATAAGAATTTTGTAGTTATGTCTATGAACAAAATTGAAAAGAAAGAAGAAAACGAGGAGGAATAAATAATGGATTTTTTCGTACAAGCAGTTAATGTATTAAAGATTTTGGTAATGGCAGTAGGTGCTGGTCTTGGAGCATGGGGTGTTATTAACCTTATGGAGGGATATGGTAATGATAACCCTGGAGCAAAATCTCAGGGCATTAAGCAGTTCATGGCTAATTAAAGGGAACAAAAAAGAAAGGAAAACCAATCCAGACGGTATCAGCGGCAGGATACAAGAATAAATTTTGATTTCACAAGATTGGTGCTATAATAAGAGAAAAGTTCCTGCCGGGGCAGCCGCCCCGGTGGTATGGATAGAAAGGCAGGAAAACAATATGCACATCAGCTATAAACCACTCTGGCACACACTGTTAGAGCGTGATATGAGGAAAGAGGATTTAAGGCTTGCTGCTGGTATGACAACAAATATGATTGCCAACATGAGCAAAGAGGGAAAGCACATCAGCATGGATACATTAGCCCGTATCTGCGAAACGCTGAATTGTGAGATTACCGATGTGATTGAGTTAGTACCAGACGAGCCTGCTTCCACAGGAGGTAAGGAACATGAGAGAATTGAAACCAAGAATAACGGAAAACGGAATTGATTATATCCTTGTCGGAGATTACTACATCCCGGACTTGAAACTGCCGGAGGAACACCGCCCTATCGGAAAGTACGGACGGATGCACCGGGAATATTTAAGGGAAGTCCACCCAGCCAGATTGAATACATTGATACTGACCGGAGAATTGTGGACATATCTTGCAGACCTGAACGAACAGGCACAGGAACGGTTAGACACTATCATGGAGCAGATGAAAGCCACCGAGGGCGTGACAGAGGAATTGAAGCGAACTCAACAAATGGAATGGGTGCAGCGTTGTAATAACATTCACAACCGGGCAGAAGAAATTGTTTTGCATGATATAATTTATTCATACGGGAGTAATTAAATCGGAGGTATATAAGATGATTGAAATTGTATTTGGTGAAAGTGCCTGTGGAAGTTTGAAAATTGCCCAAACTTACGGTAAGGGAAAGTATAGAGGAAGTGCAGTTTCGGTCTTTATGAGGCACGAAGATGGGAGTGTTCCATCTTCAGATGAAATGAAAGAAGCACAAATTCAAGCACAGGAACAAGAACATATTGCTTGGGAGAATGCTATTCCATTGGGAGGCAAGAGCAGTGATGTTTATTGTTTTGATATGGCTCTTAGTGTGGGAGATATTTCTGATAATGGAATTGGCGAACAGCGGAAAAATGTTCTCAAGAAAATGCTGTCTGTCTGGTTTGTAGAGGATTTAGACTATCAGGTTGAAGAAAAAATACAGAAAATTAGGGTAAAAAATAGTTACATATTACAAAAAAATGAGTTTGACACAATAAGAATTGAGTAAAACTCATAACATTAAATCAGAGGTAAATCTTTTGATTTTGAGATATAATAGAAAATAAGTTAGTGAACAACAGTAGAATTATGTGAAGTAGAGACTATTTATATTTTGGGGGTGGGAAAGTTGATATATGGAATTAGTCATATTACTTTTATTGTCAAAGACCTAGATAAAGCCACAAAATTTTTTAAAGAAATTTTTGAAGCCAAAGAAATTTATTCAAGCGAAGACAAAAAGTTTTCTATATCCAAAGAAAAATTTTTCTTGATAAACGACCTTTGGATTGCAGTTATGGAAGGAGAGGAAATGGAAAAAAGCTATAATCATATAGCATTTAAAATAGATGAATCGGATTATGAAATGTACCTTAAGAGAATAGAAAACCTTGGTTTAGAGATAAAAGCTGGGAGAAAAAGGGTTATAGGAGAGGGGAATTCAATATATTTTTATGACTATGATAATCATCTTTTCGAACTCCACACTGGAACATTGGAAACAAGACTTCTTCGCTACCAAAAAGAACCAACAGATTAAATTTAATAGTAACTAATCAGAAGTATTGTTAATTATAATTATATTACATTGTCTTCGGTTATTGAACGATATGTAGCTGGAGAAGAAGTTCGTATTTGGTATAGCTATAATCCGGATGAACTTTGCGGTATGTACTGGCTTATGAAACAACTTCGACCATTAAACTGTCAGACAACAATTTATTTGGTTAAGTTACCTGCCTGGGAATATGGAAAAGAAAATACTATGACATCCAAAATAGCATGGGGTGAGGTTTCTCCTGGCGAATGGGGAAAATATATAACTCTACAAGAAAAAGCTAAGCCTGTATTTCTTTCAGCTTGTGCTATGAAATGGAATCAACTTCAAAATGAAAATGCACCTTTGCGTGCAATGCTAAATGGTAAATTGCAAAGTGTTTCAGAAGATATATATGATAGTTTCATTCTTCGTGAAATTGCGGAACAGCCAGAGCAATTCAAAATGGCTATTGTTATAGGTAATGTTTTAGGAAAATATCAACTTGGAATTAGTGATGTATGGATTTCTAATCGCATTGATAAAATGCTTGAAGATGGTGTGTTGGAAATTATACAGGACGCACCAAAGGGAGAAACAAATTATCGCCGGATATTAAGAAAACGAATGAAATAATAACCACAGCAAGAACCGCTGCTACATGGAAGGCACCCCAACCATGCAACAGCGGTTTTTTTACCGTTTTTTCCTCTGGCTGATAGGCGTTCCCATTTTCTTTGATTTTTTGAGAATCCGAATCAGCCAGCGAAATTCTTCGTCTGACAGATTTTTATAGTTGATACCGAGCTGCTTGCAGTAAAGGACAACCAGCTTTTCATCCCGGCTGCCCTTGAAATTTTCGACTGCTTCGAGATTTTCTTTCAATTCATCGGCAACGGTGGTCTGGGGCGCACTCTCACTGTCCTTTTTGTGGGCTTCCCGAATATCCCGGATAATCAGGTTGAGGTCATCCAGAACCATGTGACTGAAATACTCATCATCACTGATATGGGCGGCTTGCAGCACTTTCAAATGCGGGTCATCTTCGCCTGGGCGATACCGTTCAATGATTTCATGCCGGACGGTATCGACAAGTGCATTGAGGTTTTGAATCTGCATGGTAGCAATCCCGTCCACATAAATCTCAATGTCTGCAAGAAACTTGATAAAATCTTTATGTGTAGCAAGCTCACAGAGCAGACGGTTGTTAATCCGACCGCTTTTCAGCAGTGCCACCATCTCATCATTCAAATGCAACTCCGTCAATGGTGTGTTGATCTGCTCCCTGTTCTCTATCCGGCACAGTAGATAATCAACAGAGACCCCATAGAAGTCTGCCAGCGTGATAAGGTTGCCATGATTGATTTCCTTAAAATCCTCTTTTTCATAACTTCCAAGAGCTGATTTGGAAATGCCTGTCAGCTTTGATAGTTCTTCCAGATTTAAGCCTTTGTCCTTGCGGAGTTCCCAAAGGCGTTCCTGTATGCTTGTTGCTCCTTTCATGGGCGCACGCTCCTTTCCAATGGTTTCATTGCTGCCGCTTATCTGGATTATATCACACTTTCCGCAATCGTGGAAATTTCTGATTTTTACCCCTAATTCCTACTTTGTGGACATACGGCACAGGGCACAAAAATGTTCTATGATACAGGTAGTTCATCGATGGATTATTCCAATCGAATGACCAGCCTGTGTGGGATATGCTTCCCCGGCGATGTAGCGCCATGACTTTTGGCAGGGATGTGGAGGAACCCTGACCGAAACGAGCGTACCAAAGGGAGCGATACGCCGCTGTGAGATTCAGGGGAGGAACGACACCGGGGAGAACTGGCGAACTGACACCGAAATGATACCGAAACACGACAATCTGATAGGGGGATAGTCTACCCTATCGCTGATACTTCGGGAGATTTTAATCGGCTCTATGACCGTAATTTTGCCGAAAATCGCCCCGAAACCATACACTAAAACGGGAGGAAATACAATATGCCGAGAATGAGCAAAAAGAGGAAGCATGAGCTTTCCTTTTACCTCAATGACCGGGGGCGTGTCACTTACAACGAATTATGCCGGAAATGCCAGCATGGGTGCAAGCAGAGCTTCCGGGCGGTTGTGATTGACTGCCCCCGTTATTTATCCAAACGATCAAAGAAAAAGGAGGAACACACCGAATGAATTTTGAATTTATGACGATAGACACACCATTGCCGCCCTGTATGCCATTTCCCAGAGCGTTGACAGGATTTCCAGTCAGCAGCACCGCAAAGGTCATGTACTGCCGGATGCTGGACGCTATGCTATCCAAAGAGCAGGAGGACGAGAACGGAATCCTGTTTGTCTGCTTCCCTGTCACAGCCATTGCCGCAGTCCTGTCCCGCAGTCCCATGACGGTCAAGCGTTCTCTGAATGAACTGGAAAACGCCGGACTTATCATGCGGGTGCGTCAGGGCGTGGGAGAACCGAATAGGATTTATGTGCTGATACCGGGAAAGGAGGACGCTGCCCTTGCCTGATACCTCGAAGCTGGAAAAGCTCAACCGGGAGCTGGAGAAAAGCGAAAAGAAACTGCGGAAAGCCATCAATGATGAAAAGGCATTGCAGCACCAGTTAAAGCAGCTTACCCGAAAGGAACGGACGCACCGGCTCTGCACTCGTGGCGGTATGCTGGAAAGTTTTCTGCAAGAGCCGGAACGCCTAACAGATGATGATGTCATGCTGTTGTTGAAACTCATTTTTCACAGGCAGGACACGCAGGAACTATTGAAAAAAATGCTGGAACGGGAGAAGCCGGAAACCCCTTAGTTTACTAAGGGCGCAATTATACACCACCCAGAGGTTGGTGCATTGCGTTCTCCGAAGGCTCCTCGCCGGAGAGCTGTGATTTTCCGCAGTCATGGTCTGCTCCAAATCAAACAGGGGACGCTACACTTCCCCTGCGCTGGCTGCAGCCAGCTACCCTTTTGTGGACTTGCCTGTTGGGGACACCTTGCGGTGCAAGCTGTTCCCAGCCGACAAGTTTCATAAAATATGCTATCTTTTCGATAATCGATGAAGTATAATAAAGTCAGAAATAAATCAGGAATTTGAGGTCAAGGCTTAAACGTGAGGTTTATATGAAAAAATACCAATGTCCTTGCTGCGGATATTTTACCTATAATGTTCCGGCAAATGAAGATTGTGGGTATATTTGCCCCGTTTGTTTTTGGGAGAATGACCCGTTCATTGCTTCTGATAACGAACCAAGCGACTCTAATCATGGAATAACGCTAAAAGAAGCGAAATCCAATTTCTCAAAATTTGGTGCTTGTGAAAAAGAAATGTTATGTTATGTCCGACCACCAAGAGATGATGAAAAAGAAATTTCATAGCGACAACTTCCAACTTGTAGAACTGAAAAATTAGAAGTTGTAAAGGAGTGTGATAAAATGGAAACACTTTTTGACCAATACAAAGAACTGAATATAAATGGCTCTTTGATTTGTCTTGAACAAGTTGAAGATATTTATTCTTACTTCTGCTATCCGACCAATGCAAAGGCAATAGGTTTTGAAGGAAGTATTATGTATTGCTTTATTGAGCCGTATGGGGAAATGGTTTTTGCCTGCAATCCTGATACTTGTGCAGATGTTTTTGTTTATCCACTGGCAAGAACCTTTGAGGATTTTATGAGACTTATTCTTGCTTGTGGTTCTACTAATCCTATTGAGCAGATTATTTGGATGGACAAAGACAAATTTGAAAAACACCTCAAAGAGGAAGAAGCAATCCGCACAGAGGAACAGAAAGCGACATTAAGTTATCTTGAAACAGAATTAGAAATTTCCCCTATTGATAACCCTTATGACTATGTAAAAGAACTGCAATCTCGCTTTGACAATAGTGGCATTGAGTATAGTGATGAATACTATGATGTTTTGGGGATTGATAGAAAATAACAACAAATAAATTCCAGTTCGTCAGCTTCACATCGGGTCAACTTGTCCCGAACTTTTACAACTAAATACCCGCCGCCCACACAGCGGCACACCGAGCAGGAAATCTGAAAGAAAGGTTTCCTGCTTTTTTTCTGCCCAAAATGAGGTGGTAAAACGCCACCCCGTCCACCAATTAGCGAAAGGAGGGACACGAAATGCCCTGTCCACACAACGAAATCACGATTGTTCAGCGCAGTCAGCGGCAGTCTGCGGTTGCCGCCGCTGCTTACCAGAGTGGCGAAAAACTGTTCTGTGAATATGACCAGCAAGTGAAGCACTACCCGGAAAAGCGTGGTATCGTCCACAATGAAATCCTGCTCCCACCTAATGCCCCACAGGAATATGCAGACCGCAATACTTTGTGGAACGCCGCCGAAGCGGTGGAAAAACAATGGAACTCCCAGCTTGCAAGGCGGTGGGTGCTTACCATCCCCAGAGAGATACCGCCCGACCAGTATGCTGTCCTTGTCCGGGAGTTTTGCCAGAAGCAGTTTGTTTCCAAAGGCATGATTGCTGACTTTGCCATCCATGACCCCCATCCGCCGGGACACAATCCCCACGCCCATGTCATGCTCACTATGAGGGCAATGGACGAACATGGAAAATGGCTTCCCAAGAGCCGCAAGGTTTATGACCTTGACGAAAACGGGGAACGGATAAAACTTCCGTCCGGCAGATGGAAAAGCCACAAGGAGGATACGGTGGATTGGAACGACCAGAAGTATTGCGAAATCTGGCGGCATGAATGGGAGGTCATCCAGAACCGCTATCTGGAAGCCAATGACCGTCCGGAGCGTGTGGACTTGCGTTCCTATGCCAGACAGGGGCTTGATATTGTCCCCACTGTCCATGAGGGGGCTGCTGTCCGGCAGATGGAAAAGCGTGGTATCCAGACGAATATCGGAAACCTGAACCGGGAAATCAGAGCCGCCAACAGTCTGATGAAGTCCATCCGGCAGCTTATCCAAAACCTCAAAGGCTGGATTACCGAGCTGGGAGAAAAACGGAAAGAGCTGCTTGCACAAAAGGCGGCGGAGGAAGCGACACTTCTTCCCAATCTGCTGATGAAGTACATGGAGATACGAAAGGAAGAACGGAAGGACTGGACAAGGGCTGGACAGAACCGGGGGACTTCACAGGACTTAAAGGCAGTCAGCGAAGCCCTGTCCTATCTTCGGCAAAAGGGGCTTTCCACTGTGGAGGACTTAGAAGCATTTCTGGAATCTTCCGGGAAATCAGCCGCAGATTACCGCAATCAGATGAAGCCAAAGGAAGCCCGCAGCAAAGTGATTGACGGGATTCTTGCCAGCCAGACAGCCTGCAAGGAATGTAAGCCTGTCTATGAGAAGTACCAGAAGATATTTTTTAAGAAAACAAAGGAGAAATTCAAACAGGAACACCCGGAGGTTGCCCGGTATGCGAAAGCCGCCGCCTACCTTGCCAAGCACCCAGACGATAAGGACAGTACCCAAAAGGAGCTGCAAGAGGAGCAGGAAAAACTTCTCAGCGAAATCGCAGAGCTGAAAGAACCTTTGACCGAGGTACAGGCTGATTTGAAGAAGTTGCGGGACATCCGCTACTGGGTACGGAAAGCTACACCCGGCACAGAAGAAAGCAAAGAGCCGCCCAAGAAGCAGCCTATCAAGGAAGTCTTGCAGGATAAGGCTGACGAGAAAAAAGCACAAAGAACTGTCCCGGCACAGACGAAACACAAACAACAGGATATGGAACTTTAACAGGCACTTGCCATTTTCAATCAGAGAATGTCAGGTGCTTTTTTGTTTTCAAGGAGGGATAGATTTGAATGTATTTGAAGCTGTGAAGCAGTCCGTCACAACAAGACAGGCTGCGGAGCATTATGGAATCCATGTAGGTCGGAACGGGATGGCTTGCTGCCCGTTCCATAATGATAAAACCCCAAGCATGAAGCTGGATCGGCGTTACCACTGCTTCGGCTGCGGTGCGGATGGGGATGTGATTGATTTTGCCGCCGCCCTGTATGGGCTGGCAAAGAAAGAAGCCGCCGTACAACTGGCAAATGACTTTGGGCTTTCCTATGAGGACTGGAAACCGCCGGGAAAGGCAAAAAAGCCCAAGCCCCGGCAGAAATCCCCGGAGGAACAGTTTCAGGAAGCAAAGAACCGCTGCTTCCGTATCCTTGCCGATTATCTCCACCTGCTTCGGGCATGGAGAACGGAATATGCCCCGCACTCCCCAGAGGAAGCCTTTCATCCCCGGTTTGTGGAAGCCTTACAAAAGCAAGCCCATGTGGAATATCTGCTGGATGTGCTGCTGTTCGGGGAGACAGAGGAAAAAGCGGCTTTGATTGCGGACTACGGAAAGGATGTGATACAGCTTGAACAGCGAATGGCAGAGCTTGCAGCCGCAGACGCAGCAAGAACTAAAAAACACCATGAACGCCATGCAGCCGCCCCAGAGCATTGAGGAAATCAAGGCGGGGCTGGAAACCACCGAGAAAGGCGGTGTCCGCCAGAGCATACGGAACTGCCTGACCGTATTCCAGCGTGACCCTCTGCTTTCCGGGGCTATCGCATACAACATCCTGACCGACCGCAAGGACATCATAAAGCCCATCGGTTTTCACAGAGAAAGCACAGCCCTGAACGATACGGATATGAAGTATCTGCTTCTCTATCTGGAAGAAACCTATGGGCTTACCAATGAGAAAAAGATTGATAATGCCATCGGGATTGTGGCGAATGAAAACAAGTACCATCCCATCCGGGACTACCTAAGTGCCCTTGTGTGGGACGGGACAGAACGAATCCGTTTCTGTCTGCGGCACTTTCTGGGGGCTGACGCAGACGATTACACCTATGAAGCGTTGAAGCTGTTCCTGCTGGGTGCAATCTCACGAGCCTTTCAGCCGGGGTGCAAGTTTGAAATCATGCTTTGTCTGGTAGGCGGTCAGGGGGCTGGAAAGTCCACCTTCTTCCGTCTGCTGGCAGTCCGGGACGAGTGGTTCTCCGATGATTTGCGGAAGCTGGACGATGACAATGTGTACCGTAAGCTGCAAGGTCACTGGATTATCGAAATGTCGGAAATGATGGCAACCGCAAACGCCAAGAGCATTGAGGAAATCAAGTCATTTTTAAGCCGGCAGAAAGAGGTTTACAAGATACCCTATGAAACCCACCCAGCAGACCGCCCCCGTCAGTGCGTGTTTGGCGGCACTTCCAATGCCCTTGACTTCCTGCCCCTTGACCGTTCCGGCAACCGCCGCTTTATCCCCGTCATGGTGTACCCGGAGCAAGCCGAGGTTCACATTTTGGAGGACGAAGCCGCTTCCAGAGCCTATATCGAGCAGATGTGGGCGGAAGCGATGGAGATTTACCGAAGCGGCAGGTTCAAGCTGGCTTTCAGCCCCGACATGCAGCGGTATCTGAAAGAACACCAGCGGGATTTTATGCCGGAGGACACCAAAGCCGGAATGATACAGGCGTATCTTGATAGGTACACCGGGAGCATGGTCTGCTCCAAGCAGCTCTATAAGGAAGCCTTGAACCATGCCTTTGACGAGCCGAAGCAATGGGAAATCCGGGAAATCAACGAGATTATGAACCAGTGCATTTCTGGCTGGCGGTACTTCCCGAACCCAAGAATGTTTTCCGAATATGGCAGACAAAAGGGCTGGGAGCGTGAAAACCCGGCAACGGACTCCGGCAACCCGTCTGAAAAAACGATGGACGGTTTTGTGGAGGTCACAGAACAGATGGAGCTTCCGTTCTGAAAATGGCAGCCCGTTGCACCCCCTGTTGCTATCCCGTTGCCGAGCCGGTTGCCGGGGAAAATCCCGAAACTATCGGCTTTTCTCCCCTATGACAACCAAAACAACAGAAAAATAAAAGAAAAGTATAAATAGTAACCATCGCCAGATTGAGATTGTTTGCAAGGTCTTTTGAAGCCCGTTGCCGGACTTCGTTGCCGACACCCTCTGTCTGGCTATTTTCATGTATGGAGGATAACTGCCTATGGCAAAAAACAAAACAGAGATTCATGTTACAACGATGTTTGACGGGGAGCTGGACGCAACCGATGTGTTCGTCAGCCTGATTTCCCAGAAATACGGTAAGACAAATACGAAAGAATATCTTGCTAAAAGGAAAGATATGAGCTATAATGAAGATGAGGTTCAAAAGAGCCAGATACCGTCTGGATTGTGTGGGTAAATGGCTATGATGAACGAAATGGAATACAGAACAATCGGTTCGGCACTTGCCGGAGGGTATCGTGCAGCGGTCTATTGCAGGCTGTCAAAGGACGATGACCTGCAAGGCGAAAGTGCCAGTATCGCAAACCAGCGTGATATGCTGGAAAAATACTGCGAAAAGCAGGGATGGGAGGTTGTGGCAGTCTATCAGGACGATGGCTTCACAGGTCTTAATATGGAGCGTCCTGATTTACAGAGAATGTTGAGAGCCATTGAGCGCAGGCAAATCAACCTTGTCATCACGAAAGACCTCAGCCGACTGGGGCGGAACTATCTGCAAACCGGGCATTTGATTGAGGACTTTTTCCCAAGAAACGGTGTCCGCTATATCGCCATGAATGACGGTATCGACACCCTGCGGGATAACAACGATATTGCCCCGTTCAAGAATATCCTGAACGAGATGTACAGCAAGGATATTTCCAAGAAAGTCCATTCCTCTTATCTTCTGAAAGCGCAGAAAGGACAGTTTACCGGGTGTCTTGCCCCGTTTGGGTATCGGAAAGACCCGGAGGACAAAAACCATCTGCTCATTGACGAGGAAACCGCCCCGATTGTGCGACTGATTTTCGGATATGCCCTGAACGGTCATGGTCCGAACTATATCCGCAGACGGCTGGAGGAAGAAAAAATCCCCTGCCCCACATGGTGGAACCGGGAACGGGGGCTTCGCAATACCCGCACCAAATGGGAAAAGAAAGACCCAGAAAAAGGACGGTATATGTGGGACTTCTCCGTTATCAAAGACCTTTTGATGAATCCCGTCTACACCGGGGCGATTGCTTCCCAGAAAAAAGACTACCGTTTCAAAATCGGCACGATTGGGGAAAAGAAGCCGGAGGACTGGATTGTGGTGGAGGGACAGCATGAACCGCTGATTGACCGCATGAGCTTTGACATTGTGCAGAACAAGCTGAAATCCCGCCAGCGTCCGGGGCAGACCAATGAAATCAGCCTGTTTGCCGGATTGATAAAATGCGGCGAGTGTGGGAAGTCGCTGACGATACGCTACACAAACGCAAAACATCCCCAGCAGATTTATTCCTGCAAGACCTACAATGCCTTTGGAAAGAACCACTGCACCCAGCACCGGATTGACTATGACACCCTTTGCAGCCATGTGCTGCGGAAAATCAGGGAATGTGCCAGAGCTGCCCTGATGGACGGGAAAGCGGTTGCCGACCGCCTGACTAATACCTGTGAAGCCGAGCAGCGGGAACAGCGGGAAGCAATGGAACGCTCCCTTACAAGGGACGAGGAACGGATTGAGGTTCTGGATAAAATGGTCATGCGGCTTTATGAGGATATGATTGCAGGGCGTATCAGTGAGCAGAATTTCAACACCATGCTGGAAAAGACACAGACCGAGCAGACGGAGCTTAAAGCAAAAGTGTCCGAGGGCAGGAAGCGGCTGTCCGATGAAGCCCAGCTTGCCAATGACGCAAAACAATGGGTGGAAGCCATTCAGGAATATGCCAACATCACAGAGCTGGACGCAGCCACCCTTAACCGCTTAATCAAAGAAATCGTCGTGCATGAGCGCATTGACGAAGATAAAACAAGACACATTTCTATCGAAATTCATTTTAATCTCAAACCCATCCCAGAGGTGGAACAGGTCACTGCCTGACCTGTCCTACCGGGACGGTTCTCTTAAAAACACCATATAGATTTTTTGTACGCCGCCGCCCGCCATCGAGCAGAGTTTTACACCTAATTGGGGATAAAACAGCTAATGGCTGGTGGAGGCATCGTTCTAATCGGCTTAAAACTAATCCCATTACTTTCAAATGTATTGAAGTAAGGAGAGTAGCTTATGTTTGGTATTTTCGATAAGATAGAGGAATTTTTTAAAGAGCTTCTTCTCGGAGGTATCCAAGCAAATCTTGAGTCAATGTTTATCGACATTAATGATAAAGTCGGAGCAGTAGCAACCGATATAGGCAAGACACCAATGGGATGGAACTCAGAGGTATTTAACTTTATTAAGAGTATCAATGATAGTGTCATTATTCCAATTGCAGGTTTAATCATTACAGCAGTTTTATGTATTGAACTGATAAATATGGTTATGCAAAAGAATAATATGCACGATACAGATACCTTTGAGTTTTTTAAATACATGATAAAGATGTGGATAGCGGTATGGCTAGTATCTCATGCCTTTACATTCTCAATGGCAGTATTTGATGTTGCACAACACCTTGTAAATCAGGCGGCAGGAGTAATCAATACTTCTGCTGCCGTTTCAGGTGATCAAATTGTTCAGATGGTTGAGGGATTAAAAGACAAAGGACTTGGAGAACTGGTGATGATACTCTTTGAAACCTCGCTTGTTAAAGTTGCAATACAGGTTATGTCGGTAGTCATAATGCTAGTTGTCTATGGCAGAATGTTTGAGATATATGTTTACTGTTCAGTTTCAGCAATTCCATTTGCCACTATGGGAAATAAGGAGTGGGGACAAATTGGAACAAACTATATCAAAGGTCTATTTGCTATTGGGCTTCAAGGCTTATTCTTGATTATATGCTTGGGTATTTATGCAGTTTTAGTAAAGACGATAAAGATAACGGACATTCATGCAAGTACCTTTATGATATTAGGCTATGCATTACTTCTTGGTCTAATGATGCTAAAGAGTGGAACGCTTGCAAAGAGTGTATTAAACGCACATTAAGGAGGATTTTTAATGATAGAAGTAAAGAAAAAGTTGTTTCCTGTTTCAATTATTGCAGTAGGAATTGGAGCATTTGCTATCTCGATTTTTAACAGGAACAAATTAAAGAATTTAGAAGATGAAGTAAAAAGTACAAGAGATGATGTGAAATCTATTCTTTGTTATCAAGAGCAGAAAAATGCATTCATTGAGTCAGAATTAGAAGAGATGAGAAATGAAGTTGCTTCATGCTATGAACATTTTGAAGCATTTTCAAAGGAAAAAGAAGATGGGAGGTAAGCTATGGGCTATGTACCAATTCCCAAAGATTTAAAAAAGGTAAAAACAAAGGTAGCCTTTAACCTTACAAGAAGACAATTAATTGGATTTACACTTGCTGGACTGGTTGGTATACCAGTCTATTTATTTATGAGAAAGTTTATGCCAAATGATATAGCGATACTGTTTTTAATTGTATCAACGCTTCCAATCTTCTTTGTAACACTATTTGAAAAAGATGGACTTACCTTTGAGAAATATTTTAAGCACATATATCTACACAAGTTTTATCAACCACAGAAGCGAGTGAGAAAGGAGGTTTACCTTGAACAAGAAAAGAAAATTACAGCAAATTCAATTAGAAAAAAATCAAAAGGTATTAAAGGAAAACAAAAGAAACCTGAAAAAAGAAAAGCTGACTAAGCAGAAGAAAAAAGCTTCTCTAATCGACTTAATATTTAAGAAAGAGCCTAAGAGATATACTGTTGAAGACACAATACCTTATCTGAGAATGCTAAAAAGTGGAATATGCCAGCTTGATGAAAAGCACTATAATAAGTGTATTGCATTTCAGGATATAAACTATCAGCTTGCCTTAGAAGAAGATAAGGATTTGATTTTCAATCAATTTGCGAATGTCTTAAACTCTTTTGATCCAAGTGTAGATATTGAGTTTTCATATATCAATCAGCTTGGAAGAAATAATGAATTAAAAGCAGCTATTCAGATACCGGATAAAAATGATGGTTATGATGATATTCGATTAGAGTTTCGTGAGATGTTAAAAAGTCAGCTTGCAAAGGGAAATAATGGTTTAAAGAAATCGAAGTATATCACCTTTGGAGTTGAAGCGGATAGTTTGGAGCAAGCGACTGCAAAACTTGAGCGACTTGAGATTGATATATTATCAAATCTAAAGAGTATGGGAGTTCGTGCTGAGGGCTTAACTGGAGAAGAAAGATTAAAGGTATTGCATGATATTTTAAATCCAGATAAGCTCTTTTCTTTTTCCTATAAAGACTTAAAACCAAGAGAAAGTACAAAGACTGTTATTGCACCAGATTCTTTTAATTTTGTACCAAGTAAGTATTTTAAGTTTGGAAAATATATTGGAGCTGTTAGTCATCTTCAAATACTTGCAAGCGAGCTGTCGGATAGAATGCTTGCAGAATTTTTAGATATAGATGATAACATCAATATTTCTTTTCATATCAAGGCAGTTGAACAGACAGAAGCGATTAAGATGGTGAAAAGAAAAAATACAGATATTGATAAGATGAAGATTGAGGAAAATAAAAAGGCAGTTAGAAGTGGCTATGACATGGACATATTGCCAAGTGATTTAATTACCTATGGTGATAATATCAAGATGCTTTTAAAAGACCTTCAGACAAGAGATGAGCGTATGTTTATCGTAACGATTGTCTTTATGAATTTTGCAAAGACAGTACAAAAGCTAGATACGACTATTTCTCAGATTTCATCTATTGCAAGTAAGCATAATTGTAAGATTAAACGCTTAGATCATAGTCAAGAACAAGGTTTTATCAGTGTATTACCTCTTGGCGTAAATAAGATTGAAATAGATAGAGGGTTAACCTCATCATCTACAGCAGTCTTTTTACCATTTACAACAGAGGAGCTTTTCATAAACTCATCAAATAGCTTGTACTATGGATTAAATGCCTTAAGCCATAATCTTATTATGGCTGATAGAAAAATGCTTAAAAATCCAAATGGCTTAATTTTAGGTACGCCTGGTTCTGGTAAGTCATTTTCTGCAAAGCGTGAAATGGCAAATGCTATTCTTACAACCGATGATGATGTCATTATCTGTGATCCAGAGGGTGAATATGGCAATCTTGTTAAACAGTTTAAGGGAGAAGTCATAAAGGTTAGTGCAAAGAGTAAAGACTATCTTAATCCCCTAGATATAAATATGAATTATGGAGATGGAGATGCACCACTTAAGGATAAGGCAAATTTTATTATGTCTATGCTTGAACTTGTGGTTGGTGGTAGTGGACTTACAGCAGAAGAAAAGTCTGTTATAGATAGGTGCTTACCTAAGATTTACGAGAAATATTTTGAAAATCCAGTTCCAGAGAATATGCCTATACTTCAAGACCTTTACAATATGTTAAGAGGGCAAGAAGAAAAGGTGGGAAAGAAACTTGCAACAGAAATGGAAATCTATGTTTCAGGAAGTCTTAATGTCTTTAATCACAGGTCAAATGTTGACTTAAACAAGCAGCTCATTTGCTTTGATATTAAAGAACTTGGAACACAGCTTAAAAAGATAGGAATGCTTGTTATTCAAGATCAGGTGTGGAATAAGGTGTCGCAAAATAGAAACACAGGAAAAAGCACAAGATACTACATTGACGAGTTTCACTTGCTTTTAAAAGACGAGCAAACTTCTCAGTATTCTGTTGAAATTTGGAAGAGATTTAGAAAATGGGGCGGCATTCCAACAGGAATTACACAAAATGTCAAAGATCTACTTGCAAGTAAAGAAATTGAAAATATTTTTGACAATACGGATTTTATTCTAATGCTTAATCAAGCAACAGGTGATAGAGATTGGCTTGTTGTAAAGCTTAAAATCTCAAAGGATCAGGAAAAATTCGTTACCAATTCAAGAGCAGGTGAAGGTTTGATTTTCTTTGGAAACACCATTGTTCCATTTGTAGATAACTTCCCTAAAGACACAATCCTATATCAAAAGATGACTACAAAACCTGAAGAAGTGAGGTAGCGTCTTATGAGTAAAAAAAGAAAGCGAGATTTGAATGAAAAGTTAAGGGCAAGAGAAGAGAAAATCATCACAAAATCTGAAACAGATGATGTCCTAGATTATAAAAGAAAAACTGGAGATGATTACAGGGATAAGGTAGTTAAAGAAGAAAACAGGTTTCAAGATAAAATTCATGAGAAGATAAGTAAAAGAACGGATATTACTAGTGAAATAGAAACAAGTAACAAGAGCAAAAATGCTATAAAAAGAAATATTCGAAGTAACAGTTTTCAAGCCGAAGTAGCCAAGTCAGATTATCAAACAGAGGTTAAAGAAAATCGTATCTATGATCCTTTAGCAAAAGACCAAGATGGTGATGGTGTTATTGATAGATATGATAATGATTTTAGAGATAGCGATGTATCATATGAGCCTTTAGGTAATAAAAAATCCAAACTTCATGAAAAGCAGAAAAGGTCACTTAAAAGAAAGAACTATTCTGATAAGCTCTTTACAAGAAAAGAGATGGATAAGAAAAAGGAAGATAACACTAAAGCTTCTAAAACTGGTAAAGAAGTCATCAGAGATAGGGAAAAGAAAAATCAGCTTTATAAAAGGTATAACAAAGAAACCTTAGTCGGTGGAAGTGTGATTGGAGCCGCAAAACTTGGTGAGGTTACAAGTGCTTATCTATCATCTGGTAGTGATGAAAATGCATCTGTTGAAGCTGCTGAAAAAGGCTTAGGAAGTTCCTCTAAACTTATTCATGGCGTAAAAAATTATTCGGATAAGAGAAAAAGTAAGAAGATATATGATTTAGAAAAGAGCAATAGGAAAATCAAAAGTAGAAAGTCCAAGCTTGAGTTTAGAAAGAGCATGGACGAGGTTGAGAAGACCGACCAATATAAAAAAGCAAATGCTTATAAGAAGTTTCAAAAGAAGAAACAGATGAAGTCAGCTATCTATAAACAAAAGAAGACAAGAATTAGAGATAGAGTTAAAAAGACACTGATGGATACATTCAAGGTATCTAAAGACTTCATCATAAGAAAAGCAAAAGTGGCAGCAATAGTAGTAGCTGCCATAATTATTTTTGGAACTTTTGTATTTAACTTTGCAAGCATGACAATGGGTGGATTTGCTAATTCTACGAGCAGTGTTTTAACAACATCATATTTATCAAGACCAAATGTTTTAACTGAGATTAACCAAAGTTTTTCAAACAAGGAGAATGACTTATATAGCGAGCTTGAAAATGTAGAAAAGAATAATCCCAGATACGATGAATATATCGTAAGAAAAAATGGAGATATTGGTCATAATGTTCATGAACTTTTATCCTATATCACTTCAAGATATGGTGAAGTAAAGAGTTTATCTGAAGTTAGTAATATTTTAGATGACTTATTTAAGACTATGTACCATGTCGATTATAAAGAGGAAATAGAGATAAGGTATAAGACTGTAACTGGAACTTACACTGATGAAGAGGGGAACGAATATACCGAGAGCCATGAAGAACCTTATGAGTATAGAAAGCTCATTGTTACTTTAAGTAAAAGAGAAATGGATAGCGTGGTTCGAGAAGTCTTCGTTAAGTATCCAGACAATTTAAAGCATTATGAAGCACTATTCCTTGCACAGGGGAATATGGGCGAAATGTTTGGCAACACGAATCTCATTACTGCAAATGGTGGCATAGGTGGAGGAAAAGAATACGAAGCATCGTCTGATGTTCAAAAGAAAATTGTAAATGCAGCATATATTACTCCATCACCTGGAGCAGGTTGGTGTGCAATGTGGGTTTCTCAGGTTTATCAAAATGCAGGTCTTGGATATATCGGAGGTAATGCTAATGATATGTACCGAAACCATACATTTACTTCTGATAGATCAAAGTTAAAAGTAGGAATGCTTGTAGCAGTTGAAAGTAGCAGTAGTGGTGGACAAGCCGGACTTACTTATGGTCATGTCGGAATTTATATTGGTGATGGTAAGGTAATGGATAATATCGGAGTAGTTAGGGTAACAACCTTAGATGATTGGATTGCAACATTCTGTAAACACCATCCAGTAGGATTTGGATTTCCACCAAACGTACAAAGATAGAAGGGAGTGGAAAATGTGAATAGGGAACTGAATACTGTTAATAAAAAAATTCAAAAGTTATTAGATAAGAAGGTTCAGATCGATAAAGATTTAGAGCCTTTATTTATTCGTAAAGATGAACTATTAGACCAGGAGTATGTAGTGATTTGTAGAGAGAACAATATCACTCTTGAAGAATTAGTGAAGATGTTCAAAGAGAAAAAAGAAAAGGAGAAATATAGTAATGAAAAGCAAATTGAAGAATAAGAAAGTATTGGCCGCACTTATTGGAGCAGCGTTACTTTTGGTTTCAATTATAGGTGTGATGACTGTAAATAAGCAGATTGTATTTGCAAAAGATGGAACTGTACTTTCAATGCTTAATCCGATTGAAGCTCTTGCAGAAACGGAAGAGAAATTTGAAGTAAAGATTAAGTATGTATTTTCAGACGAGAAAGTATTTAAGGAAGAAGTTGTAAAGGCAGATAAAGGACAAATCCTTGATAGTGGTGATTTGCCAATGTTACCTGACGATATGAAATTCATTGATGATTTTCTTTATTATGGAGTAAAAGGCGATGGGAAAGATGAGATTATCCGTAAGGTAGAAAAGATTGTAAAAGATGAAGCAACTCAGACTGAAAATGATAAAGATAAAGAAAAGAAGTCTGATGAAGCAAAACAGGATAAAGCCACTCAAACAGAAGAGCCTAAGAAAGATTCATCAACTCAAACTGATATTACTAAAAATGATTTAGATAAGATGGATAAGGAGTCTAAGGACTTAAAAGAAAAGGTAGATAATCTTAGCAAGGAACTTAAGGATAAAGATAAGTTAAGTGATAAGCAAAAAGATAAAATCAAAAATCTTGAAGATGAAATTGAAGCTTTGGAAAAGAAAATCAAAAAGGACAAGGACTCTGTTGATTCATCGAAAGAAAATATTGAGCTTAAAAAATCTATTGAAGAGTTAGAAAAGAAGACTAAGGAACTACAGGAAAAGCTCAATTCTATGAATAAGATAGGGACTAATTCTAATTCAACTATCTCAAATCCAGTACCGAAAAATAACGAATCTTTTAGCAAATTTATTCCAAGCACACCTATAAATACAGGAAAAGGTAGCGATGCTTCTGGTAATGCTTCAACGCCAACATCTAAAATAGAAAATAAGGTAGAAACTAAGTCGGATAAAAAAGAGGAGAGACAGGAAATACGTTATCCGAATAAGCTAACACCTAAACAAACTTCAAGTAATGGAGATACGTCTTCTATGGATGGAACAAGCAAGTCAGCAAATACCAATAAAGGAGTAGCGTCAGCACCGTCAAAAGCAAGAGGAACCGTTACAGAGAATAAGGATAATGCAAACAAAGATTATCCAATTCACCACAACGATGGTAAAGATAATAAGTCTACGGATATGTATTCAGCAGACGCAAGACAGTTTGTAACTTTTACAACTAAAAATGGAAAGACTTTTCATCTAATCATTAATCATGATGAAGATAGCGAGAATGTAATGCTTTTAACAGAAGTTTCAGAAGATGATTTGTTAAATATGGTTGAAAAGAAAGAAACACAAAAGGAGATTGTAAAGGAAGATCAAATAAAAGAAGAGCCTAAACCAGTGAAAAAATATGAAAGTAGTAATATGGGAACATACTTAATTCTGATTCTTGTAGTAGCTGGAGCATTAGGTGCAGGTTATTACTTTAAGGTTGTTAAAAAGAAAGAGAATGAAGAACTTGAAGCATTAGAAGATGATGACGATGATTTTTTCTCAGAAGCTGATGAAAGTGAAGAAACATCAGAAATAGAGGTTGAAGAAATCGAAGAAGATGAAGAATAAAATGCATCATAAATTATATGATTTTGGGTGCAAGTTAAAGGCGAGGGAGTATTATCTTTCGCCTTATTTTATTTGAAAGATTGGAGATAATATGGATTTAGTTATTGCAGAAAAACCAAGTGTAGCTATATCAATTGCAAAGGTGATAGGAGCTACAAAAAAGAAAGATGGATACTATGAGGGAAGTGGATATAGGGTATCATGGTGCGTAGGTCATCTGATTCAGATGGCAAATCCCGATAGCTATGATGAAAAGTATGCTAAGTGGAATATGGAAGATTTACCGATTGTTCCAAGTGAGTATAAGTATGAGGTTTCAAAATCTACTAAGAAACAATTTAGTGTCTTGAAGAAACTATTGAATGATAAAGAAATAGAGAATGTAATAAATGCTTGTGATGCTGGTCGTGAAGGAGAAAGCATTTTTAGACTTGTCTATAATCAAGCAAATTGTAAAAAGAAGATGAAACGACTTTGGATTTCATCAATGGAAGATAGTGCAATTAAAGATGGTTTCAATAACTTAAAAGATGGAAGTTACTACGATGATTTATTTGAATCCGCCAAGGCAAGAGCGATTGCAGATTGGCTAGTCGGGATGAATATTAGTAGGCTTTATTCTTGCCTGTATAAGCAAAATTATAGTGTGGGAAGAGTACAAACACCTACACTTGCAATGATTGTAAATAGGGATGATGAAATCAGTAATTTCAAGAAAGAAAAATATTATACAGTTGAGCTTTCTTTAGATAAATTTTCACTTTCTACAGACAGAATTGATGACAAGACTACCACAGAGCAGCTTATCAATTTAGTAGGTAATTCCATAGAAATTACTGATGTCTTTCAAAAAGAAAAGATAACAAAACCTGAGTTACCTTTTGACCTTACAACACTTCAAAGAGAATGCAACAAGTATTTTGGATATAGTGCGAAACAGACACTTGATTATGCTCAAAGTCTTTATGAGAAGAAGTTTATAACATATCCAAGAACTGATAGTAGATGCCTGACTGAAGATATGATTACAAGCGTCATTAATAATATCTTAGGCAAGAATGACTTTGATACTGAAAGAATTAAGATAGTGTTTAATTCTAAAAAAGTTACGGATCACCATGCGATTATACCAACAATCAGCTCATTAAAAGAAGATATTTCAACTCTTCCAGAAAGTGAAGCAAAGGTATATAGACTTATAACAAATAAACTTCACGCAAGTGTTGGATACCCTTTAGTAGAAAATACTACAAAAATTGTTGCTGAGTTTGATGGTTTTGAATTTAGTAGTAGTGGCAAAGTGATTATTGATGAGGGATTCACTAAGTATTTAAAAGAATATAAAACTAAGAAAACTGAAGATACATTACTACCAGGTGTAAAGGTAGGCGAAGTATTTGAGATAAGAAATAAAGAAGTAAAAGAGAAATATACATCACCACCTAAGCATTTTACGGAAGATACACTTTTAAAGGCTATGGAAGTAGCGGGTAATGACGCCTTAGAAAAAGGCATTGAGGTAGAAAGAAAAGGACTTGGTACACCGGCAACTCGTGCAGGTATTATTGAAAACTTGATTTTCAAAGGTTTTATCGAAAGAGATAAAAAGAATCTAATTGCAACCAATAAAGGAATTAGTTTGGTGACTATTGTTTCAGATACTCTTAAATCGGCAGAAACTACTGCTGAATGGGAAATGAAACTATCTGATATTGCTAATGGAAAGGCGAATAAGGATGATTTCTTAAAATGTATTGAGAATGAAATAAGAGAAACAGTAGGGATATATCGTAAATAATTTTTGGGGGAATGAGAGCTAATCTTGTTCCCTTATTTTATTGGAGGTGATTAAAATAGATGAGCTAAATGTATTAGAACTGTTTGGTGGTATAGGTGCCATTAGAAAAGCTTTAATAAGGCAAAAAATATCTCATAAGACGGTGGATTATGTAGAGATAGATAAGAATTGTGTTAAAAGTTATAATGCACTTTATGGCGAAGAATTTGAGCCTAAGAGTATAGTAGATTATCATCCGCCAGATGAAAAAATAGATTTACTAATGCATGGTAGTCCATGTCAAGATTTTAGTCGAAGTGGCTTAAAGAAAGGTGGCACAAAAGGTAGCGGTACAAGAAGTAGTCTTCTTTTTGAAACAATACGAATAATAGAAGAAATGAATATAAAGCCCAAGGTTGTGCTTTGGGAAAATGTAAAGGGAGTTCTCGATAGAAATTTGAGAACTTCCTTTTTTCATTACTTAAAAGAAATGGAGAGACTAGGATATGAGAACAAATATGAAATTCTAAATGCTATGGAGTTTGGAATACCACAGAAAAGAGAGCGTATCTTTGTTGTAAGCATCTTGGGGAATAATTCTTTTGATTTTGCCAAGCTCGAAAAAACACAAGCAAGGGATATATCTGAATTTCTTGAGAAAGACGCTTCAAATCTTTATGAAGTAAGGCAAGAGTCAATGCTTCGATATATAAGAGGAAAACCTAAGAATAATAATTTTAGAGGAAGACTTAAAGTGATAGATAAGTTTGCCTACACCATTTCCACCAAGCAAGTGCGTATTCCTAACTCAGGAATTATTGATTTAAGTAATGGTAAATATAGATATTTAACTGAGCGAGAGTGTTTTAGACTTATGGGATTTGATGATGAAAACTTTAATAGGCTAAAAGCTATTTATCCAGGAAGAAAAGGGAAATTATCGTCAATACTATATAAACAAGCTGGAAATAGCATTGTCGTGAATGTGTTAGAAGCAATATTAAGAGAAATTTTGAAGAACTAGGAGGTAAAGATGAGGACGAATGATTTTTACAACATAATTGAGCTTGTAAAAAGAGATGTTTTAGATAGTGAAAGAGAATATCTAAAACTCTTAAAGGTCATTGGAAATAATCAAAGATATGACTTTTTAAGTCAACTTAGTATCTATGATAAAAATCCCAATGCAACTGCTTGTGCAAGCTTTGATATGTGGAGAGAAAGATTTAATCGAACTGTTATGAGAGGGCAAAAAGGGATACCTATTCTAAATGACAGTAATGCTTTCCAAAAGGTAGGATATATCTTCGATATTAGTCAGACGGTATCGATGGATAGAAATGTTAATGAAGTGGAACTATGGTCTTTTGATAGAGAAAAGCATGAAAATGCATTAAAAGATATGATTGAGCTGCAAGGGTATGATTCAAGTGAAAACCTATCAGAGAATCTATATTCTCTTAGCAGAATATACGCAGATGAAAGCATATATGAGCTTGCAAATAATCTGAGGATTGCTGATGAAGATAGAAACTCATTTATAAATTTTATGAGAAATTCTATTAGCTTTGCAATTTCAAATAGATTTAATCTGGATTATCATATTCCAATGGATAACTTACAAGAAAATTTTAAGTACCTAGATAGAATTTCTTTAATGAGTGTTGGTAACTGTATTTCCAATGCTTGTAGCAATATTATTGAAGCTACGATGGTTAGAACAAGAAATTTATCTGTGGGTAGAGACCTGACAAAGAGTATAGGTGCCGATTATAATAAGCTTAATGAAAATAATAAAGAATTAGGAGGTATGGCGAATGCTATTCGATCAAATGACGAAAGAGATGATAATGACGGAAACCGAATTTTCAGAGCTGGAGAATACAGACGAGATAATTTTGATAATCAAGGAGAAGACTTTGAACAAACTGGAGGAAGAGAAGAAATTCATGGAAGAATTTCCGAATCCAATTTACGCAGTGATGAGATTGGACTTTCTAACAGAGAGCAGCGAGGAGAAACACTATCAAATGCTAATAGACCTTTACAAAGAGAAGAGCCTAGTGAAACACTTGATGGAAGTTCAAAAGAGAGCCATAGACTTTATGAGGAAGGAAAAGCCGAATATGATGGAAGCTTGGAAAATAGAGAGCGAAACGAATCCAAAATACAAGGCAATGATTTCAGCCTTGAAAGAGATGACAATCAAGGAAATAGTGGAAGCTTAGAAAATAGCATTGAAAAAACAAACGAGGGAGCAGAAAATGCTTCCTTTTTCTATTCTAAAGAAGATCCATACAATTTAATGACTGATGAAATGCTTGAGCGTGTTCCAAAACTTTATGACCAAGAACACACTGATCTGGCAGATACTCAGGTTCATGCAGCATATATCATTCCATTTAGAAGCAATTGGACATGGTATATGACGGAATATGATAGGGAAACAGGAGATGCATTTGGTCTTGCTTTAGGAATTGAACCAGAGTGGGGATATTTTAACATCCGTGAGCTTGAAGAACTAAATGCTCAAAGACTTATTTTAGAAGATTTCCCAAAGACTTTTAGAGAGCTTAAAGACAGAGAATTAAAAAAGCAGATGGATGAACATGAACTTCAAATGGTATTTAATGGAGAACTTAGTTTTGAAAATGAGGTAATTCCTAAAGAAGCTACCAGTAAAATAACAGATGAATTTGAAGAAGAATTAAGTCCTAATTTTGCTGAAGAAGTTGGCTCTATTATGGAAGAATACGAAGTCCCAAGAGATGTTGCAATTAGCAGACTTGCCACTAGTAAATTAGAAGAAGCTCTTCAAGGAACAAACATTGGGATTGATGATTTTAATTTTGAACAATTAGAACAGATTATGAGTGCTATAAAAGAGTATGACTTTTATGGAAATGAAATTACTGAGATTGCAGATCCTAAACTTCCTGTATGGAAGATGGAACATTTAAAATGGCTTATTGATGATTGGAACAAAGGTCTGGATGGTGTTACATCAGAAAAGATAAAATATCTGAAAGAGTTAGACATTGAACTTGCTAAGTTTAATGTGCTTAAAGGTTATCTAATGAATGATGAAGTAAGCATAAGTCAAATTGAAGAATTTAAGGATAACATTGACTTTGTTACGATGAGTGAGTTTGTTGATAGTCTTAAAGATTACGCATATAACAATCAGAATGAGAAAGTAGCAGTTAAAGTCGGCAATGAATTTATACTTGCAAGTAAACAAGATAGCTTTGCCATCAGCCTTGAAGAGACTGGAAGAAAAGTGAAAGTTGAAAGAATAGAGTATCCACTTCATCGTGGCACTACTTTTAAGGAAAGTACGAAAGTCGATAAGCTCATTGATAGCGGAAAATATAAGGCTCTTGAAATTTCTGAATATGCTTTAGATGAAAAAGAAGCTGAAAATACGCAAATGAAAGAGCCACAAACAAGGCAGGAAACACTTTTTGATTATCTAAACCAAGCGGATAGTAATGTAGATAATATCAATGAAAAGCCCCTTGATTTATCCATCGGAAAAACTGTATATATGGATCACGAAGCATATAGGATTGATTCAGAGATTACTTTTAATAACATTTTACAAAAGAATGATTTAAGACTTGCACCACTTAGAAAAGGTAACTTTATGATGCCGATTGTGAGTTTTGCTGATGATAAGGAGCTTTTAGAAAAAATCTCTTTTGATAGACCAAAACTTATGGTTGGAGATGAAGTTCAATATAAGAATAAGGACTTTACCATTACAAGATTTGATGACACGGGAAAGGGTCTAAAGACAGTAACCATAAAGGATAATGTGGAATATCTTGGCGGAATGATTACAGGTTCAGAAGTTATTGCCTACAGACAAGATAGCGATTTAGATAGACTTTTCGGTTTAGAAGAAACAACAAGAATTAGTGAAAAGACAAAAGCTTCAAACTTTAAAATCACAAAAGAAACACTACCTGAAAAGTTGTCGCCAAGTGAGAGGTTAAACAATAATCTTGAAGCAATCTCTATGCTTAACAGAGTGGAGAGCGGAGAACTAGAGCTTGATATTACAGCTCAGGAAGTTTTAGCAAAATATGTAGGTTGGGGTGGACTATCTGATGTCTTTGATGAAAGTAAAGACGGTCAATGGAAAGAAGCAAGAGCTTTCTTAAAAGAAAACTTAACATTACCAGAATATGAGACTGCTAAGGAATCTACATTAACAGCTTTTTATACGCCTAAAATTATAATTGATGGAGTATATAAGACACTTTCAGAAATGGGATTTAAGAATGGAAATATTTTAGAACCATCGATGGGCGTAGGTAATTTTATCGGTAATCTTCCAGATGAAATGAGCAAGTCAAAGTTTTATGGCATTGAGCTTGATTCTGTTAGTGGTAGAATTGCAAAACTTCTTTATCCTGAAAGTGATGTGCAAGTTAAAGGCTTTGAAGAGACAAGTTTTTCAAATAACTTCTTTGATGTAGCAATTGGTAATGTTCCGTTTGGCGAATTTAAGGTTAATGATAGGGAATACAATCGTAATAACTTTCTAATTCATGACTATTTCTTTGCTAAATCTATTGATAAGGTGAGAAATGGTGGTGTTATAGCATTTGTCACATCATCTGGAACTATGGATAAGAAAGACGAAAGTATCCGTAAATATATAAATGCAAGAGCAGAATTTTTAGGTGCAATAAGACTTCCTAACGATACCTTTAAGGGTGTTGCCGGTACAGAAGTAACTTCAGATATTATATTCCTGAAGAAAAGAGATAGTGTACTTGAGCGTGATGATGACTGGGTTCATTTAGCGGAAGATGAAAATGGTCTTGTATATAATAAATATTTTGTAGACCATCCAGAACAAGTTCTTGGAAACATGAGAGAAGTAAGTGGAAGATTTGGAAAAACTCTTACTTGTGAGCCAATAGCATTTTTACCTCATGAAATAAATACGTCTTCTTTAAAAGATCGTATTGAAGCTGCAGGTGAAAGAATATCAAAAGATGCGAAGTATGAAGAGATAGAGTTATTAGATGATGAAGTAACAGCAATCCCAGCAACAGATGATGTAAAAAACTTTTCCTACGCAATCATAGATGAGGAGGTATATTACAGGGAAAATTCACTTTTTGTTAAGAAAGAAGTATCGGACAAAAACAAGGAAAAGATTAAGGATTATCTCGAATTAAATGACGCACTAAAGGATGTAATATACAAGCAAAAAGAAGATTTTAGTGAAGCTGAAATTAAAGAGTCTCAGGATAAATTAAACGCTGTTTATGATAACTTTTCTAAGAAACATGGTTTTGTTAATAATTTAAGTAACACCAGAGCTTTAAGAGAGGATAGTAACTTCCCACTGGTATCTTCTATCGAGATACTTGATGAAGAAGAAAACTTCAAGGCAAAAGGCGATATTTTTTCTAAACGAACTATCACAAAAGCGAAAGTTATTGACCATGTGGATTCTTCACTTGAAGCATTGGTACTATCTATTTCACAAAAAGGTTATGTAGATTTTGATTACATGACAAATCTAACGGATAAGGATAGAAACACTCTTATAGAAGAACTTAGAGGAGAAATCTTTTTAAACATTAGGGAAGAGAATGTTAGTTTTAATCAGAAGCTTTCTTTTGACTTGGGAGATGGGGATTTACCATTTGCTTGTAGCGATGAAACTAACTCCTTTAAGTATACCTATGTAACGAAAGATGAATACTTAAGTGGAAATATTAGAGAAAAAATAGGTGTTGTAGATAGCTATATCAATAGGTTGCGACAAGCAGAACGAATACTTTCAGAAGAAAGTGAAAACGAAAGGGAAACACTTGTAAACGAACTAAGCAGACTGGAATATCAAAAAGCAGAACTTCAAAGAGTAATGCCAAAAGAACTTGAAGCCAGTGAAATCAATGTAAGGCTTGGTGCAACATGGATTCCACCTAAAGATATTGAAAGATTCATATTTGAAACATTAAAAACTCCAGGATATGCAAGATGGGATATTAAAGTCAAATTTTCACATTTAACCAGTGAATGGAATGTTGAGGGTAAGAGCAAAGACAGGGGAAATGACCTAGCAGAAATGACTTATGGCACAAACAGAGTAAGTGCCTATAAGCTTATTGAAGATGCTTTAAACCTAAAAGAAACAAAGGTGTTTGACCAAATTATTAATCTAGATGGTTCAAAGACTTCGGTACTAAATAAAAAAGAAACTATGCTTGCAGGACAGAAACAAGAGCTTATAAAAGAAGAGTTTAAGAATTGGATATTTAACGATCAGGATAGAAGAAATAGACTTGTAAAAGCCTATAATGAAAAATTTAATTCTATTCGTAATCGAGAATATGACGGATCTAATTTAAGTTTTGATGGAATGAGTACAGATATTTCGCTTCGCCCACATCAAAAGAACGCAATTGCAAGAATACTTTATGGTGGTAATAGCTTGCTTGCCCATGTAGTAGGAGCCGGCAAGACTTTTGAAATGGTGGCAAGCTCAATGGAAGCAAAGAAACTTGGAATGTGTACTAAGTCATTATTTGTTGTGCCAAATCATCTTACAGGGCAAATTGGTCGTGAATTTATGCAACTATACCCATCAGCTAATATTATGGTGGCTGATAAAAAAGACTTTGAGCCAAAGAATCGAAAGAGATTTATAGGGAAAATTGCAACAGGTGAATATGATGCAGTTATTATTGGGCATAGTCAGTTTGAAAAAATTCCAATGTCTAAGGAATATCAACAAAAGCACATTCAAGACCAGATTGATGAGATTATCAATTATGTAGAAGAGTATAAGCATGACAGAAATCAAAATTTTACAGTAAAAGAGCTTCAAAAGACCAGAAAAAAACTAGAAACAAGACTTGAAAAGTTAAATGATGATTTCAAAAAGGATGATGTTATTACTTTTGAAGAGCTTGGCGTAGATAAGCTGATTGTTGATGAAGCTCATAATTATAAGAACCTATATCTTTATACAAAAATGAGAAATGTTGCAGGTATTGGGCAATCTGAAGCTTTTAAATCATCGGATATGTTTATGAAATGTCGATACATGGATGAAATGACTGGTGGCAAAGGAATTGTATTTGCTACAGGTACTCCAGTATCGAATTCAATGACAGAGCTTTATACTATGCAAAGATATTTACAGTACGACACTTTAAAAAAGAATGGATTAGAGCATTTTGATTCATGGGCATCAACCTTTGGAGAAACACAATCTGCTTTCGAGTTATCTCCAGAGGGAACAGGCTACAGAGTGAAGACTCGTTTCTCTAAGTTTTATAACCTACCTGAGCTTATGAGTATGTTTAAGGAAGTAGCGGATATTCAAACTGCAGATATGCTCAATCTTCCTGTTCCAGAAGCTCATTTTAAGGTCATTAAGACTGAGCCAAGTGAAGAACAAAAAGAAATACTAAAGAGCTTGTCTGAAAGGGCTGATAAGGTGCGTAATAAGTCCGTAGAGCCTGAAGAAGATAATATGCTTAAGATTACTAATGATGGTAAGAAACTTGCCTTAGATCAGCGTTTAATCAATCCTTTACTTCCAGATGATGAAAACTCAAAGGTTAATGTATGTGTTAAAAATGTATTTTCTATTTGGGATAAGACAAAAGAAGAAAAATCAACACAACTTCTATTTTCAGATATGTCTACACCTAAAGGTGATGGCAGCTTTAATATCTATGATGATATTAGGGATAAACTTGTAGATTTAGGAATACGAAAGGAAGAAATTGCCTTTATACATGAAGCCAATACTGATAAGCAAAAAGATGAACTCTTTGCAAAGGTAAGAAATGGAGAAATTCGTATTTTAATGGGTTCTACTCAGAAAATGGGTGCTGGTACAAATGTGCAAAATAAACTAATTGCAATGCACGATTTAGATGTACCATGGAGACCTGCTGACCTTGAGCAGAGAAGTGGTAGAATTGTTCGCCAAGGCAATGAAAATAAGGAAGTTAGTATCTATCGTTATGTTACAGAGAATACATTTGACAGCTACTTGTGGCAGACAATAGAGAATAAGCAGAAATTTATTTCACAGATTATGACTTCAAAGACACCTGTTCGTGTTGCAGAAGATGTAGATGAAAGTAGTTTGAACTATGCTGAGATTAAAGCACTTGCTACTGGTGATCCAAAGATAAAAGAAAAGATGGATTTAGATAATGAAGTTACAAAACTTAAAATGTTGGAAGCAAACTATAAGTCCAACCGTTACAGATTAGAGGACAAGGTGGTGAAAACCTACCCGGAAGAAATTGCAAGAACAGAAAAGCTAATTGAAGCAGTGAAAAGAGATATAGAAAATGTTGAACCACAAGGAAGTGGTGAAAATAAATTCACTTCTATCACGATTAATGGCGAGATAATTCGAGATAAAAAGATAGCTGGAGAAAAGCTTTTAGAAGCGATTAAAACTGTAAAACTTAATGAAAGTAAGGTTATCGGACAGTATCGAAATATGGATTTAGAGGTAAGCTATAACTTCTTCACCAATGAGCATAATTTCACTTTAAAAGGTGCTACAAACCATTCAGGAGAGCTTGGTACAAGTTCAGATGGTAATATTACAAGATTAGACAATGCTATTGATAAAATACCTGAAAGGTTAAATCGTCTTGAAGAAAAACTCGTTAGCACAAAGGAACAACTGGAAAATGCAAAAGAAGAAGTAATAAAGCCTTTTGAAAAAGCAGATGAACTAAAGACAAAAGTATTAAGGCTTACAGAATTAAACAAGCTACTTGATATGGGAGAAGTAGAAGAAAAAGAAAATCCTAATCCATTACTTGAAGATGTAAAGAGGGCTATTGTAGATTTTTGCAAAAGGGAATATGAAGATGATAGTTATACCTATGAGAATTTTAATAATCTATTTCCTGACCTTGCTCATATTGGAATTGCATATACTACTACACCAGATGAAAAGCATGAAATCCAATATGAAATTAGCTTAGAAGATTTTACAGCTACTCAATATATCAATGGAGAATCAATCACAAAGATTGATTATCTCAAAGACCTTGGAAGTGAAGAAAAGGCATTGGAATTTCTAAAACAAGAAATGGAATATGGAGACTTTGGAGAGTTTGTATCTATTGATGATAATGACCTTAAAAAAGCATTAGGTCTTGAAAGAGATGACGATGGTAATATCTATGATCCGCTTGCAGAAGATTTGGACAATGATGGTGTGCCAGATAGATACGATAATGACTTTAGAGATAGTGACTATTTTGAAACTACTTATGATGTAGAGGATAATCTTAATGCAAGGGCAGAAAGCAAAGAAAAACCATCTATTTTAGGGCAAATTAAGTCATATCAGTCACAAGAAAAACAAGCAGAAACACGAGAAAATAAATCAAAAGAACACGATGAACGTTAAGGGGCTTATTACAAGCTCCTTTTCATTTTTAGTAGAAAAATGGAGGTATATTATGAACTACAAAGAAATGAGAAATACACTAGAACAAATGGCAAACGAAAAACACGAAGATTTTGCAAAGGCACTAATTAGTTTTGAAAAAGGTATCAATGATAAAAATGCCTTGGATAGGTTGTACCAGGAGTATATGGATAATGACAGTATGAGCTTACTTAATGATGAGTTTGATTATTTGATTGATGAACTTAGAGAAAATGGACAGATTAAAGAAAGTGCAGCAATTGAAAAAGAAGATAATAATCTGGTGAACATTGTTGGGAATGTCGTAGGTGAGATTGAAACAATTGAAAGAGAAAACAAAAATGGAGAAGCCTTTAAAGTAGTTAATTTCTCGGTTGTGTCAAAAGATGATGAGGGAAATAAGACTTATATAAATTGTTCGGCTTATGGAGATAAGGGAGATATACCAAAGAATTTTAAGCAAGGTGACTTTGTAAAGATTTTTGGTCAGGTAAGAACATCCATTGACGATAACGGAAAGGAACATACTAATGTTAGAATACTATCGTCTAAGCTTTTAAAAGCAAAGGAACAGATGAAGAAGCAAGAAGAAAAGAAAGAATCGGTACTTGGAGCAATAAAGAAATATAAGGCTGAAGAAAAAGCAAAACCTGTAGAAAAGAAAGAATCTCTAAAGGAAACTGAGAGATAAGATATGTCGGTGTAGTCTTCGGGCTGCACCGATTATTTTTTTTTGCAAAACTAGTTCGAGAAAAGGGAATAAAAGTGTACTATAAGTACTAGTTTTGTGGTATAATAGAAGCGATATGATTTTAACAAGAAAATGACTGGAGGTTAGTCATGTCAAAATTCAGCTATAAAAAATTGTTTAAAAAATTGATAGATAAAGATATGAAAAATACTGAACTTATGAAAAAAGCAAAAGTGAGTAAAAGTACATTCTATAAAATTAAAAATGGTGATAATGTCACAACTGACGTGTTACTAAGAATCTGTAATGTATTGGAATGTGATATTTCAGAGATTGTAGAATGTGTTAATGATTCTTCGGAGGAAATATAAAATGAATTTAATTAGCTTGTTTTCAGGAGCGGGAGGATTAGACTTAGGCTTTGAAAAAGCAGGGTTTAATGTTGTAGCTGCTAATGAATACGATAAAACAATTTGGGAAACATATGAAAAAAATCATGATACAAAACTTATTAAGGGAGATATTTGTGGTATTCCTTCAGAGATGTTTCCTGAATGTGATGGTATTATCGGAGGTCCGCCATGCCAGTCTTGGAGTGAGGCAGGGTCATTAAAGGGGATTGATGATCCTAGAGGACAATTATTTTATCAGTACATACGCATTTTGAAAGATAAAAAGCCGAAGTTCTTCTTAGCAGAAAATGTTAAGGGCATGATGGCGAAAAGGCATAATAGTGCTGTTGAAAATATTGTTTCTCAATTTGAGGAAGCTGGTTACGATGTTTTCATTCATTTGTTAAATGCTAGTGATTATGGTGTTCCTCAAGATAGAAAAAGAGTTTTCTATGTTGGATTTAGAAAGGATTTAAACATCAAATTTGAACCACCTAAACCATACGAGTCAAAGTTGACTTTTAAAGATGCGATATTTGATTTAAAAGATTCGGCAATTCCAGCATTAGAAAAAAATAAGACAAATGGTGATAACTGTAAAGTTTTGAATCATGAATACTTTATTGGTGCCTATTCGCCAATATTTATGAGTAGAAATAGAGTTAGACAATGGGATGAACAGGCATTTACGGTCCAGGCATCTGGTAGACAGTGTCAACTACATCCGCAAGCACCAGTTATGCCTAAAGTAGAAAAAAATAAAAATATATTTGAACCTGGTAAGGAAGCACTATATAGAAGATTAACCGTGAGAGAGTGTGCAAGAATACAAGGATTCCCAGATAATTTTAAATTCTATTATACGAATTTGAACGATGCATATAAAATGATTGGTAATGCTGTTCCTGTGAACTTAGCGTATGTTATGGCTGAGTCAATTTTAGAAGCTTTGCGTAATTCTAGTTCAAATTTGAGTCTCTTAAAAACAGGCACAGATAATTAGGCGGAGGTAATCTATGAGTGAAAAAAGTAATAATCAAGGAAGGGCATATGAGTTTTCTTATTTAACTACATTGTTTGAAGAAATATCAAAAGTTCGTCCGGCAAAGATAGAAAAAAACAGTAGTTTTTATGCTGCAGAACGTGCATGGAATACTTTAACCGATTCTGAAAAAGCTATATACAAGATTAGTGCATTAGCTGGAGTAAATACTATATTTGAACTTGAACCGTTGATTTTAGATGATGGATTAGATGAGTTGGAATTGAAAATTCAATCAGATGATAAAGGTAAAGAAGGCGATGTAAGAGATGTACTGATTATTAGACGAGGTATTGAGTGGGAAATTGGTCTTAGCGTAAAACACAACCATTTTGCTGTAAAACATAGTAGATTATCTAAAAATTTAGATTTTGGAAAAAAGTGGTATGGAATAGATTGTTCTGAACAATATTGGAAAGATATTAAACCAATATTTGAATATCTTGATTCTGAAAAACAAAAGGGTTCTAAGTGGAGTGAATTACCTAACAAAGAAGACGATGTATATGTTCCTTTATTAAATGCATTTAAAGGGGAACTGGAGAGACAAAATTGCTTGTTTAGTAAAGATATTCCTAGATTGATGGTTGAGTATTTGCTCGGAGAATTTGATTTTTATAAAGTAATTGGGATTGATAATAAAAAGATAACTCAAATTCAAAGCTACAATTTGAGAGGAACGTTGAATAGACAGGGTAAAAAGCGTAAAAGAAGTGTTGAATTGCCAATATCAACACTTCCAACAAGGATTGTTAGCTTGGAATATAAACCAGACAGTAAGAATACATTGGAACTATACCTTGATGGCGGTTGGCAATTTAGTTTCAGAATTCATAATGCTTCGACTAAGGTTGAATCAAGTTTGAAGTTTGATATACAAATTATAGGTATGCCTACAACAATTATATCGATAGATTGTAGATGGAAATAGGAATGCTAGGAGGGTCTGATAGTTTTATCAGATGTAATATTATGGAAAATAGTGGATTTAAAATAAAATTTGATAAGAATACAATTGATCATCTAGGTATTAAGTTGTATAGCAAATTTCCCCCAGTAATTGCTGAACTTATTTCTAACTCATATGATGCAGATGCTGAAAATGTTGTAATAGAAATAGATTACAATAATAAAATTGTTACAGTTACAGATGATGGAATTGGAATGAATCACGAGGAATTGAATGAAAATTTCTTGAAAATTGGTAGAAATAGAAGAAAAGCCGAGGGAACTGGATTATCTAAAATTAAAGGCAGAAAAGTAACCGGTAAAAAGGGACTTGGGAAATTAGCAGTATTTGGAATAGCAAACACAATTGAAGTTCATTCGATAAAAGAAGGAATAAAAAACGCCTTTAGTATGAACTACGATGAACTTAAGGCTGAAATCAAGGATGAATATAAGCCAAAGGCATTATATGAAAATGAAAAAACAGATGAGCTACATCAAACACAAGTAATTATTAAAGAGATAACTCAAAAAAATATTATGGATATAGACACTCTGGCATATAATTTATCAAAAAGATTTTCGTTCTATGATTCTGATTTTAAAGTGGAGTTAGTTGATTTAACATCGGATAGACGCATTGAAATAACTAAATCCATATATTTTGAGAAATTAGATAAAGAATTTGACTGGAATTTCCCAGATGATTTTGAAAGCGAGTTAAGTCAAACAGAATGGTTTGAATGGTTGAAATCTCATAATGTTTCAGGTAAAATTTTTACAAAAAAAACACCATTGAACAAATCGGAAGCAGGTTTTTACATTTATGTAAGAAATAAACTTGCTGCTGAGAATGATTTTTTTGATGACAGAGCGAATGATACGTTTAATGGATATGTTACTGGATATTTTAATATAGATTTTATTGATGATTCAAATGAAGCTGATTTTATATCCACAGATAGAAAAAACATTTTATGGGAAGCGGATGAAGATACAGCTAAATTAAAACAATATCTTAATAAATTAGTATCTAAAGTTTCAAATTCTTGGAGAAAAAAGAGAAAAGATAAGAAAGAAGAACAGTTGCAACTTCCTGAAGATTTTTTTGAAGGAATGTCAAAACTCGAAATATCTAGTATAAATAAAGTTAAAGATACTTTAATTGCTAACTCGATAGAAACTGATAATATTGACTCGTTGAAACGAATCTTAGATAGCATGAAAACATTATATAAATTTGAAAGTTTTCAAAATTATATTGCCGAGTTAGATGATGAAGATTTAACGGTTGATAAAGTGGAAAAAATTACTACAGATTGGGAATATATAGAATCTAAAGAGTTGGCTAAAATATCAATCGGACGTATTAAGGCAATTGAACAGTTCGAAAAGTATGTAAGAAATGATGCAAGTGAAACAAAAGTTATTCAACCTTTCTTAGAAAAATTTCCATGGATATTGGATCCAAGGATTACAACATTTGAACGAGAAGTTACCTTCAAGAAGATATTAAAAGAAAATTTTCCAGATACAGAACTTGAAGAAAAAAATAGAAGACTAGATTTTCTTTGCAATTTAGTAAATGGCGAATTGATAATAATTGAATTAAAGAGACCAAGAATAAAAATTTCGTTAAAAGAAATTAGACAAGCAAGGGAATACGAAAGATTTTTGCTGAAAAATCATAAAGAGAGTATTGCAAACGGTGTTAAAACATTTTTGATTTCAGATAGTTTTGTGATGGACGATGAGACGACAGATTTTTATTCGTCTTTGGAAGATACAGGCAAACTCTATATTAAATCGTATTCAGATTTACTGCAGCAGGCAAAGCAATATAATAAAGATTATATAACTAGGTATAAAGAGATTGAGAGCATTTATAAACCAGATAAAGAAGTATAGTGATAAAACAACTTGAAAGGAGGTGTGGTTATGCTCAATATAGTAGATGTGTTTTCGGGAGCAGGTGGATTAACCGAAGGCTTTAGGTATAAAGACTATTATAATTTTATTTGTCATATAGAAATGGACAAAGATGCTTGCTCTTCTTTAGAATTAAGAAACATATATTACTATTTAAAAAAAGAAAATAACCTATCTCCATATTTTGAATATATTCAAGGAAAAATCTCGAGAGATGATTTGTACTCGATTATACCAAGAAATCTAACTAAAGATATATTGAATAAGGAAATAAGTAAAGATACTATACCTTCGATTTTTGAATTTATTGACCAAAGATTAGGCAATAATGAGTTAGATGGTATTATTGGTGGACCACCGTGTCAGGCATACTCTACAATCGGTAGAGCCAATAACAAGTCGAAAAAATCTACAGATAAAAGAATTTATCTGTATAAACATTATTTAGATTTTCTGGATAAATATAAACCAAAGTTCTTTGTTTTTGAAAATGTTAAAGGGTTGCTTTCTTTTAAAGATTTATCAGGAGAGTTACTCTTGCCAAAAATAATTTGCGAATTTGATAAGTGCGGATATGAGGTAGATTATCAAATAGTAGATGCAAGTAATTATGGTGTAGTACAAAAAAGAGAACGTTTAATACTTGTCGGACATCGAAAAGATTTAGTGTTCGATAACTCATTTTTTGACAGTTTGGCTGAATATGTTGAGGCTGCTCCAACTATAAAAGAATTGTTTGAGGACTTGCCAAGTATAAAGTCTGGAGGAAGTTCTCATAAGTATCGTTGTGATGTTTCGAGTCAGTTCGTTGAAAAATATATTCGTAAAAAAGATGATATTTTAACACAACATGCTGCAAGACCTCATAATGAAAATGATTTGAAGATATATAAATTGGTACTAAGAGCTAAGAAAAAAGGTAAGAATTTAAGGTATATCGATATACCTGAAGAACTACAAACGCATTCTAATACAACATCTTTTTTAGATAGATATAAAGCTTTGGATTATGGCTCTGTTAGTCATACAGTTGTTGCTCATATAGCGAAAGATGGACATTACTATATTCATCCAGATTTAAGACAGAATCGTTCAATTACAGTAAGAGAAGCAGCTAGAATACAAGGATTTCCAGATGATTTTTATTTTGAACATTCACGAACAGCTGCATTTAAACAGATAGGCAATGCTGTTCCACCAATTTTATCTAAAAAAATTGCAATGGCCGTTATAGATTTTTTGAGAGGAGAAAAAGGAGAATGAATTACCTTTCAATCTCCTTACCCATATATTTTTCATAATTTTTTCTGATTTGATATAGTTCTTTCATATCGGATTTTGAAGAAGAATACTCTTGCATCAGGGTATTCTTTTTTTCATGCAATGAATCAAGCTCTTTCAAAATATCCTTGGAGTTTGGAAGTTTTGAGTAAGATTTTTTTAGGTCTGAAAGGGCATTTTCATAGAGCGTTATTTCTGATTTATGTTCTTCAGAAAAAGCCTTATCAGATGGATCTTTCTTATATTCTAAATAGATTTGACGATACAATTTTACGGTATGAACTTGTTCCATAATATTTGATAGAGTTGAAATTTTGTTATCAACAACTTTGATTTGATCCTGTAAATCTTGTCTTTTTAATGCACTCTCTTTAATGTATTCATCCAGCTGGGAGATAGACTTAAATCTTTTTTCACGCATCAAAAGTACAGTATCGGCTGCAGTTTTCAAATTATGTTTTGTAGCCCAATACTCATAGCCTTTACTTGATTTTATCTTTTCATTATTCTCAATATCAATTATATTTCCGATACGTTTTTTAACAGCATAGGTTCTTTGATTAGCATTATCTAAGATACGCTCTTTTAATCTATCCTCAGTATAATCTTCTCCAATAGTCTTAGCTCTTGTAAATCTTTCTTTGTCCTTGTGCTTAAATGCAATATGTTTTCCATATTTGATTTCATAATTAAGGGTAGCCATTCTCTTTATAAAATCAGCCCAATCTTTGGATTGTTTAATAGCTCTATCTATATCAAATTGAAGTCTACTTTTCCAAGAAGTACCTTTCTTAAGTTGGTCATTTTCATACCATGACTTACCATTAGTTTTATATTTCTTCCTATAAGTTTCGTAGAACTCATCAATAACAGATAGGTTGTTTTCTTTGCATAGTTTATCACTTTGATACCTAATTTGATGATAGCTTCTCTTGTTGGATTGATAGCACTTGCCTGTAACCATATTTACATTATTGAATATGATGTGATTGTGGATATGCCCTTTATCTATGTGAGTAGATAGTACAAATTCATATTCGTCCTTTAATATCTTTTTACACAGTTCAAGACCGATTTGATGTGCCATTTCGGGCGTTGCTTCACCAGGCATAAATGACTGAATAAGGTGTCTTGCAAGTACTGTTCCATTAACTTTATTATCTTCTCTAGTCTTCATAAAAGCAGCATGGGCAGTAGAAGCAAAGCACTTATTTGTGCTTACCAATATTTTTTCGTCTGTCTTTTCTTCATTTGTTATATAGGCAATAGCGAGGTTAAGTGTTGATTTTATTGGATGTATTTTTGTGATTGCCATTTAAACCTCATCTCCTTTGTTAGTAGTTTTATTAAGTAGTAGGGAATGTATTTGCCATATTTCTTTTGATAGATGTTCAATGTGGGATTGTATATATTTGATGTCATCGCTATAGATAACACCAGTAGAATTAACTCGTTTAGCAATTTGGTTGACGCTACTTGCATATCTAAAAAGTAATCCTTGTATATCTCTAAATGGTTCTAAATCGACAACATAAATATCTGATTCAGATACTACTTTTCTTAGAAAATGGTTCATGGTCTTACACTTTGACATCTTCATTTTCTTTTCAAAGAGTGCTTTTTCTTCTTCTGTTAAGTTTATTTTCAGCTGAACATTTCTAATTCTATTTGCCATGTCTGTTACTTCCTTTCAAAAAATGGGGTCTTAGGGTACTCCCTAACAAGCTAAAATTGATAAAAAAAGAAGCAACTCCACGAGGGGCTGCTTCATCGATTTTTCGTAAGTGGGTACACACTTACTGTGCTTGCTACATAAGAATGATTTGTAAAACAAGCGTTAAGCGAGATATGAGTTTGTGTCTTAATTATACCAAGTATAGAAGTTAATGTCAGCGTATTTAAGAAACTATTTCTAAAAAAATTGAAATAGTTATTGAGTTCATCCTTGTGGTGATGTTATAATTATTTTGAAAAAATTTGAAATAGATTATGGAAAGGCTAAGCTAATGGATTATTATGATAAGTTTAAAGCTCTATCCGATCCGATAAGACTGGATATATTAAATGAATTGAATAATGGAGAGTTATCTGCAGGGGATATTGCAGAAAAATTTGCTCTACCAAATTCAAAAATTTCGTATCATTTAGCGATACTAAAAAAAGTAGATATGGTTACAGAAAGAAAATATAAGAATTTTATTTTTTATAGCCTAAATCGAAATGGTATTCAGGAAGCTTCAACTTGGTTTGATAGATTTCAAAAATAAAATTCGCATAAATAAGCTTTCTAAAATTAGCAATTACAAGGAGATGAAGATTTAACTGTTAATTAGGAGGATGATGTGCATGGGATGGGTTACGCACGATTTAATAAAAGGGATTCATAATTTTTTGTGCGGAAAATTTTCCTTATTGCATTTATCCTTTACCTAATTCTAAACTTAATAAATTAAATAGTAGAACTGTTTTTGTTCATTTGCGAGGACTCGGTGTGACATCATGCCGTAGTCCTCCTTTTTTGTCTTCAAACAAGATTTTGAAACGAAAAGGAGGACGAAGAATGAATAAAGAATATTTCTTGTTTGTAAACGGAAAGAAGATCAAAGTTAGCGAGGAGATTTATAAAGTCTATTGGCAAGAGAAAAATCATGAGAATTACTTGAAGCAGATAGATCGAAAAAATCAACTGCTTTTATTTTCTTCTTTTGACCATGATGGGCATTTTGAAGATAGTATCGTTGATGAGGGATTTGATGTAGATAAGATTGTTCAGACACAAATGATGATAGAGGCAGTGCGAGATGCACTATCAAAATTAAATGATGAAGAAAGAGAAATAATTGATAGACTTTATTTTAATGATGAAACTATTCGTTCGGTAGCTGAAACGAAAAAAATATCTCATCCAGCTCTCATAAAGAGAAGAAATAAGATATTGGACAAGTTAAGAGAATTGCTGAAAGACTTTAGGTAGTAATGAGAAGAAGCGGGCAAAGAAAATTTTGTCTGCTTCTTTTTAGATATTGAAATGTTTTAACTGTTATGCTATAATAATAACAGTTAAAACACAAATAACAGTAGGGGGTTGAGGATGAATATACAGATAAATAATTCCAGTGATGATCCAATATATCTGCAAATAAAAAATCAAATTAAAGCACAAATCATTTCTGGAGATTTGAAAGTGGGAGAACAACTACCTTCGATAAGATTCTTAGCGAAAGAATTAAGAGTAAGCATGTTAACTGCAAAAAGAGCTTTTGATGAATTAGAGTTAGACGGGTTTATAAATTCGGTACAAGGAAAAGGTAATTTTGTTGCAGCACAAAATAAAGAACTAATTCGAGAAGAATACTTAAAGAAAATTGAATCGAAGCTTCAAGAAGTAGTTGAACTTTCAGAAATTGCAGATGTATCCAGTGATGAATTGATAGAAATGTTAAAGAGTTATGTGGAGGGTGAATATGAGTAAATATGCTATTGAAATTAAAGATTTAGTAAAAACATTTGACAGTTTTAAACTAGGACCGGTAAATCTTACTATTCCGAAAGGAACAATAGTTGGATATATCGGACAGAATGGAGCTGGTAAAAGTACAACTATAAAATTGTTACTTGGGCTTTTAAGAAAAGACTCTGGCGATATAAGACTTTTAGATGAGGAAAATCCTAATAGTGTTGAACTGAAAGATAAACTTGGAGTGGTATTTGATGATTTGTTAGTGCCGGAAGAAATGACATTAATCGATGTTGAAAAGTTTTGTTATAGAGTTTATTCAAAATGGGATAAAAAGCAGTTTTATGGATTCGTTGAAAAATTCAATTTACCACATAAAAAGATGATTAAAAATTATTCTCGTGGTATGAAAATGAAACTTTCAATGGCTGTTGCTTTATCTCACAATGCTGAACTTTTGATTTTAGATGAAGCAACAAGTGGGCTTGATCCAATTGTAAGAGAGGAAATCTTGGATTTGTTATTAGATTTTATGCAAGATGAAAATCATACAATTCTTATTTCTTCCCATATTTTATCTGACTTAGAAAAAGTGGCAGATTACATTGCTTTTATTCACAATGGAAAAATCTTATTTATGGAAACAAAAGATGAGTTAAAAGAAAACTACGGTATATGTACTTTATCCAATGAAGAAGTAAATAACTTTGATGAAGAAGCCATTGTAGGAAGAAGAATACATTCTTTTGGGCAAGAGTTACTTGTTAAAAAGAGTCTTGTACCTGATGGTATCAAGTTACAAAAACCGTCAATTGAGGATATTATGATTTACTTTGTGAAAGGAGTGAGACAATAATGATAGCATTAATTTTGAAAGATATAGCTACTTTAAAAAAGACATTATTATTAACGGTTACTATCAGTATTGCACTGGCTGTATATGGAATTTATGAAAATGAATTGTTTATGGTTCCGTTAATATGTGCAATGATTCCGCTCATACTTACTGCAATCGCCTTTGGTTATGATACAAAATCAAATTTCGAACAGTTTGCATTTTCGATGCCAATAAAAAAGAGCAGTTATGTGTTGAGCAAGCTTTTCTTTGCATTTGCCTTTGGTTTGGTCGGTTCAATCTGCATTTTTGTACTGTTGATGACAAAAAATCAAATGTCATTGGATAATATAGTGTTTATTGCTTTAATTACATTAGCTGCTAGTATACTTATGTCTGCCATTCAATTACCATTTATTCTTAAATATGGTGCTGAAAAGGGTAGACTCATTATGGTAATCACTTATTTCTTAATATTTGCTTTATCAACACTGTTAAAAGAAAAGTCGGATTTTCTTGCAGAACTAATGGAGATTTTTAGTAAGAATTCTATATCAATGATTTGCTTAGGAATTTTAGTTGTAAGCATATTAATCATAGGGGTTGCAGTAAAATTGTCCGTTATGATTATGGAGAAAAAAGAATACTAGTTATAAATTATTTAATTTGTAGTTAGGTGGTAGAGATGGAAAAACAATTTTTTTATATAGCTGCTATTATATTTTTAGTATTAGGTTTAGCGGACTTAAGTAAAAGTTTTATGCTTAAAAATAGCATAAAAATCTAGTTATCCGCATAAAAACTGGACTTATCACACTTTATCAAGGTCAAAACCACTCAATTTACTACTAATTTACTACTTATGAATGAGCTTTGATACGACGATTTATCCTTGAAAAGTGAAGATATAAAGATACTTCCAATAAAATTTGAATATTTAATAGGTAGACACTTCAAAAAATGAGGTGTCTATTTTTTTACCCGATTTTGAAAGGAAGTGAACTTATGAAAACAAAAAATCAAGAATCAAAAGGTCGTTCCCCACTCTTTAAGACCATCAAACATTCATTCAGCCAATAAAAAAGAAAGGATAGGTAAAAATATGGAACTTAAATTTGTGATTCCCAACATGGAAAAAACATTCGGCAATTTAGAATTTGCTGGCGAGGATAAAGTCGTTCAGCGAAGAATCAACGGACGGCTAACTGTCTTATCAAGAAGCTATAATCTCTATTCTGATGTTCAAAGAGCAGATGATATTGTGGTGGTGCTTCCTGCTGAAGCTGGCGAAAAACATTTCGGCTTTGAGGAACGTGTGAAGTTAGTCAATCCACGTATTACCGCAGAGGGCTACAAAATCGGCACTCGTGGTTTTACAAATTACCTTTTACATGCTGACGACATGATAAAAGAATAAAGAAAGAGAGGAAAAATGATGAGATTAGCAAATGGCATTGTATTAGATAAAGACACGACTTTTGGAGAATTGAAATTCTCTGCTCTACGTCGTGAAGTGAGAATCCAAAATGAAGACGGGTCGGTTTCAGATGAAATCAAGGAACGTACCTATGACTTAAAATCCAAAGGACAAGGACGCATGATTCAAGTAAGTATTCCTGCCAGCGTGCCTTTGAAAGAGTTTGATTATAACGCACGGGTGGAACTTATCAATCCCATTGCGGACACCGTTGCTACTGCCACCTATCAAGGAGCAGATGTTGACTGGTATATCAAGGCAGACGATATTGTGCTGACAAAGGATTCTAGTTCATTCAAAGCTCAACCACAAGCAAAGAAAGAACCGACACAAGACAAATAGTCGCTAGGTAGAAAGGAGACTTTTTCGCATGAAACAGCGTGGTAAAAGGATTCGCCCATCTGGTAAAGATTTAGTCTTTCATTTTACGATAGCGTCACTCCTGCCTGTTTTCCTGCTGGTTGTCGGACTGTTTCATGTGAAGACAATCCAGCAGATCAACTGGCAGGATTTTAACCTATCACAAGCAGATAAGATTGACATTCCCTATTTAATTATCAGTTTCAGTGTCGCAATTCTTATCTGCTTGCTGGTAGCGTTTGTATTCAAACGGGTTCGCTATGATACGGTTAAACAACTTTACCACCGTCAAAAACTGGCAAAGATGATACTTGAAAACAAGTGGTATGAATCTGAACAGGTCAAAACAGAGGGTTTCTTTAAAGATAGTGCTGGTCGTACAAAGGAAAAGATAACCTACTTCCCTAAAATGTATTATCGACTTAAAAATGGCTTGATACAGATACGGGTGGAAATCACGCTGGGAAAATATCAAGACCAACTCTTACACTTGGAAAAGAAATTAGAGAGTGGCTTGTACTGTGAGCTGACGGATAAAGAGTTAAAGGATTCCTATGTGGAATATACTTTGCTCTATGACACCATAGCCAGTCGTATTTCTATTGATGAAGTAGAAGCTAAAGATGGTAAACTTCGCTTAATGAAAAACGTATGGTGGGAATATGATAAGCTCCCTCATATGTTGATTGCTGGTGGTACAGGTGGCGGTAAAACTTACTTTATACTGACACTGATTGAAGCCTTGCTTCATACAGATTCAAAACTGTATATTCTTGACCCGAAAAATGCTGACCTTGCGGACTTAGGTTCTGTGATGGCAAATGTCTACTATAGAAAAGAAGACTTGCTTTCTTGCATTGAAACATTCTATGAAGAAATGATGAAACGTAGTGAGGAAATGAAGCAGATGAAGAACTATAAGACTGGCAAAAATTATGCTTACTTAGGTCTCCCGGCACACTTCTTAATCTTTGATGAATACGTCGCTTTCATGGAAATGCTGGGAACAAAAGAAAACACCGCAGTTATGAATAAGCTGAAACAGATTGTCATGTTAGGTCGTCAAGCTGGCTTCTTTCTAATACTGGCTTGTCAACGTCCAGACGCAAAATATTTAGGCGACGGAATCCGTGATCAGTTTAATTTCAGAGTGGCTTTAGGTCGTATGTCTGAAATGGGCTATGGCATGATGTTTGGCAGTGACGTACAAAAGGATTTCTTCTTAAAGCGAATCAAAGGTCGTGGCTATGTTGATGTAGGAACAAGTGTCATATCAGAGTTTTATACTCCCCTTGTACCAAAAGGATATGATTTCTTGGAGGAAATTAAAAAGTTATCCAACAGCAGACAGTCCACGCAGGCGACGTGCGAAGCGGAAGTCGCAGGTGTGGACTGATCTTGCTGGCTGGTGTGGCAATAGCCACGCCAGCACTTAACCCCCCGTATCTAACAGGGGGGTACAAATCGACAGGAAACAGTCAAAAAAACATTAGAAAATCCTTTGGTTACAAGGGATTTACAAAATTTCAGCGTATGTCAAATGGGCTTTAAAAGTTGACATACGCCTTTTTGATTGGAGGGATTTTTACTGAATGAACAAACTTGGTTACAGCATTTAAAAGAAAAACGCTTGGCTTATGGACTATCTCAAAACCGTTTAGCTGTTGCGACTGGTATTACAAGGCAGTATCTAAGCGATATTGAAACAGGAAAAGTCAAGCCATCAGAGGATTTACAGCAGTCCCTTTGGGAAGCTCTGGAACGCTTCAATCCCGACGCTCCCCTTGAAATGCTGTTTGATTATGTAAGAATTCGCTTTCCGACAACAGACGTACAGCAGGTGGTCGAAAACATCTTACAACTGAAACTGTCCTATTTTCTTCATGAGGACTATGGTTTCTATTCTTATTCAGAGCATTATGCTTTAGGCGACATATTCGTCCTTTGCTCCCATGAACTGGACAAAGGAGTTCTGGTGGAATTGAAAGGTCGTGGGTGCAGACAATTTGAAAGCTATCTTCTGGCACAACAAAGAAGCTGGTATGAGTTCTTTATGGACGTTTTGGTGGCTGGCGGTGTGATGAAACGCCTTGACCTTGCCATTAACGATAAGACAGGGATTTTAAATATCCCTGTACTCACTGAAAAGTGCCAACAGGAAGAATGTATATCCGTCTTCCGCAGTTTTAAAAGCTATCGCAGTGGCGAACTGGTACGCAAAGAGGAAAAGGAATGTATGGGAAACACCCTCTATATCGGTTCATTACAAAGTGAAGTTTATTTCTGTATCTATGAAAAGGACTACGAGCAGTACAAGAAAAATGATATTCCCATTGAAGACGCAGAAGTAAAAAACCGTTTTGAGATTCGATTGAAAAATGAGCGTGCCTATTATGCAGTCCGTGATTTACTCGTCTATGACAATCCAGAGCATACCGCCTTTAAAATTATCAATCGGTATATCCGTTTTGTAGATAAAGACGATTCCAAACCTCGTTCTGATTGGAAACTGAATGAAGAATGGGCTTGGTTTATTGGGAACAATCGTGAACGATTAAAACTAACCACAAAACCAGAGCCTTACTCCTTCCAAAGGACGCTGAACTGGCTATCTCATCAAGTTGCCCCGACCTTAAAGGTTGCGATTAAACTTGATGAAATCAACCAGACGCAGGTTGTAAAAGACATTCTCGACCATGCGAAACTGACAGACCGACACAAGCAGATTTTGAAGCAACAGTCAGTAAAAGAACAGGACGTGATAACAACAAAAAAAGGATATCTGTCAACCATACCAGTTGACAGATATCCAAAAAAAAGATATAATGGGAGATAAGACGGTTCGTGTTCGTGCTGACTTGCACCATATCATAAAAATCGAAACAGCAAAGAATGGCGGAAACGTAAAAGAAGTTATGGAAATAAGACTTAGAAGCAAACTTAAGAGTGTGTTGATAGTGCATTATCTTAAAATTTTGTATAATAGGAATTGAAGTTAAATTAGATGCTAAAAATTTGTAATTAAGAAGGAGGGATTCGTCATGTTGGTATTCCAAATGCGTAATGTAGATAAAACATCTACTGTTTTGAAACAGACTAAAAACAGTGATTACGCAGATAAATAAATACGTTAGATTAATTCCTACCAGTGACTAATCTTATGACTTTTTAAACAGATAACTAAAATTACAAACAAATCGTTTAACTTCTGTATTTGTTTATAGATGTAATCACTTCAGGAGAGATTACATGAACAAAAATATAAAATATTCTCAAAACTTTTTAACGAGTGAAAAAGTACTCAACCAAATAATAAAACAATTGAATTTAAAAGAAACCGATACCGTTTACGAAATTGGAACAGGTAAAGGGCATTTAACGACGAAACTGGCTAAAATAAGTAAACAGGTAACGTCTATTGAATTAGACAGTCATCTATTCAACTTATCGTCAGAAAAATTAAAACTGAATACTCGTGTCACTTTAATTCACCAAGATATTCTACAGTTTCAATTCCCTAACAAACAGAGGTATAAAATTGTTGGGAATATTCCTTACCATTTAAGCACACAAATTATTAAAAAAGTGGTTTTTGAAAGCCGTGCGTCTGACATCTATCTGATTGTTGAAGAAGGATTCTACAAGCGTACCTTGGATATTCACCGAACACTAGGGTTGCTCTTGCACACTCAAGTCTCGATTCAGCAATTGCTTAAGCTGCCAGCGGAATGCTTTCATCCTAAACCAAAAGTAAACAGTGTCTTAATAAAACTTACCCGCCATACCACAGATGTTCCAGATAAATATTGGAAGCTATATACGTACTTTGTTTCAAAATGGGTCAATCGAGAATATCGTCAACTGTTTACTAAAAATCAGTTTCATCAAGCAATGAAACACGCCAAAGTAAACAATTTAAGTACCATTACTTATGAGCAAGTATTGTCTATTTTTAATAGTTATCTATTATTTAACGGGAGGAAATAATTCTATGAGTCGCTTTTTTAAATTTGGAAAGTTACACGTTACTAAAGGGAATGGAGATAAATTATTAGATATACTACTGACAGCTTCCAAGAAGCTAAAGAGGTCCCTAGCGCCTACGGGGAATTTGTATCGATAAGGGGTACAAATTCCCACTAAGCGCTCGGGACCCCTTGTAGGAAAATGTCCTAAGTGGGATATCTGTCAACTGGTATGGTTGACTAAAAATACTTCCTACGAAAATGTAGGGGGTATTTTTTTACGAAAAAATACAATCGATTCTTAAAAAGAAAAATTTTTGATTGGCAAAACCATAACAAGTTCGTTTTAGGGTTTTGATTTTGCGATTGATGCCTTCTAAAGGACCATTAGAGTATTCAAATTTAGCGCTATTTAAGACATATTTTCTGTTTTGACGAAGGGTTTGAATAGCAGTATCCATTTCTGTATTGGTTTTTTGGTAGTCTAAGATGGTTGACTCTAGTAATTCACTATTGCGCTCGTTTAGGGCTTTCGTGATATCTTGGTAAGTTTGGTATACTTCAGCGAACTTGGAAAATTTACTAGTAATGAGATCAACAGCATTTTGGCGAGTCATATATTGTTTAACGCCGCGAAGAAAAACTACTTCTTCAGGGTGAAGATCTTCAGCTTTTTTATGGAATAGCTTCCAATGTGACTTCATAATTTTATATTCTTGGCTCTGTTTATCAAGTTGCTTTAGGATAGAGATACGACAATTGTCCAAAGCGCGACCAGCTAATTGTACAAGGTGGAAGCGATCAATAATGATATTGGCATTAGGGAAAAGGCGATAGATAAAACTTTGATATTGAGCATTTAAATCAATTACAACTGATTGAACGCATTCGCGTTCGGCTTTTGAATAACGACTTTCAAAATAATCAACAATGGTAGGTGATAGACGATCCTGTAACTTTGTGACAATTTGGTGGGTTTCAGCGTCACAACAGATAAAGGACATCACAGACTTAATTGAACGAAACTCGTCAAAACATAGATGCTTAGGCAACTTAGCCACACGATAGTGTGGTTCCATGCGCTCTAAGATTGTTCGACGAACACTGCTAGGAGAGCAGTGACACATTTCAGCAATAAGCTGACCAGATAAGCCTTTACGAGCTAAAAGCATGATTTGATTTTTGAGATCACTGGATAAGGTTTGATTTTCTTTGGTTAAATTAGTAATAGCACCAAAAGTAGTATGGCATGATTTACATTTATAGCGTTGTTTACGAAGCTCTAGTTCATATCTTCTCCCATTTAAACTTGCCAGTCGTACATGAGTTTTGCGAAAGCCATCCTTATTAACTGTGGGAAAGCCACAGTTACGACAACGATTAATCGGATAAGAAAGAGTAGCTGTTATTAGCGTTATATACTCTTTAACAGAATCGTTGTTGTGTTCAGCTTCTTCAACAGAAATAATTTTAATATTTTTATCTTTAATTCCAAGAATATTTAGGATAGAATCATTATGGGACATTTGTTTAACCTTCTTTCATGATTTTTGTGGTGAATTGATTGTATAACGAGGGGACAGCAAATGTCCTCTTTTTTGTATAAAAGTAATACAGATTATGTAAAAGCAGAGGTTGTATCTATATGGCAACCAAATCCGGAGGCTGTGAAAAAAGGAAATTCCAAATGGGCAAATTTTATGTACTTAGTTGATGGTAAACAATATATATCTAGTAACAGAATACAGGTTTCTATGAATACGAAAGTAGGAGACTTAAAGCAAATAAAATATGATAAAAGAAATCCTGAAAAAATTTATGGGTTTTCAGTAAAAAGAGCATGTATTCTTTTTATCGTTGCAATTGTTTTATTTATAATTGCTAAATTTAAGTTGTTTTAGTGGAGGTGATTAATATGCCTAAAATTCCATCGCTTGTAGTCTTTTGTATGATATGTATTCCGATAATAAGATTAATTTATTTGGCTATAAAAAAGAAAAAAATACGAGTAAGTTTTTTGCTTGACCTGTCCGTTGGGGACAGTGCTATCTTTTAATTAAAGGAGGTGGCAAACCATGTTAAGAAATGAAATTCAAAACAAAACAGGTTTAACAAGAAAAGCAATTGAATATTATGAGGAGAAAGGACTTATAAATCCTCAAAAAACTGAAAACGGTTATAGAGATTACAGCGAGAATGATTTAGAGGTTTTAATTCAAATATCTTTATTTAGAAAACTTGGAATTAGTGTAACTGAAATAGAAGGGTATCTAACCACTGGCATTAGTGCATTATCATCTGTTTTAAGAAGAAAGCAACATCAATTAGATGTTGAAGAGAAAAGAAAAGAAGTCCTTGAACTTGTAGTTAAAGGTGAAAATCAGGAACTTATAAATGAAAAAATTAAATTGATTGAAGCAGAGGAATCAATCTACGAAAGATTAGAGAGATTATTTCCAGGATATTTTGGACAAATGTTATTTGCAGCATATCAACCATTTTTAAATGAATCATTAGGAAAAGATGAGGAAGAAGCATTTGAAAAATATGTAGATTACTTAGATAATTTACCATTATTTCAGTTAAGTAAGGATGAGCAAAATTATATTGAAAAGATAAGTTCTACTTTTGATATGCAGATACTAAAAAAAGTTAATAAAGATAAAATTAACGCTATTGAAAATGTTGAAAAATGGCTAAAAGAAAATGATAATACTATTTCTCAATATGAAGAATATAAAAACAGTGAAGAATATCAAAAGAGCCTAATGAAGCAAATTCAAGATAAATTACAAAACTTTATGAAAGACAACAAGTATTATGAAATTGCGATTCCACTTATTAGAAAATTTAGTAAAAGCTATGATGATTATTATAAGAAACTAATCGTAGCAAATGATAAGTACTTAGAAATTAAATGTTAATGGTATTGAAAAGTATCTACTTGTAAATAGTGGGTGCTTTTCTTTTTTTTAAAATTTCATAAATCTGGTTACCAAGAGGGATAAATTTTCACTATTAAAGTGTAGGGGGAAATTTATCCTTTTTGCTTTTGAGGTAGAAGAGAAAATCTATTCCGTTATTAAGCAAAGAATCCTACATAGCAGAAAGCTAATTGATCTTTGACAACTGAATAGACCAAGGTGGGACGTTATCCATTTGTGGAGAATTATGACCTACGCCAAGACTTTTCTGCTGAGAAATTGGTTTAAATGAATACTGGTAAGTGCCAAGGATAAAAGAAAAAGAGCGATAAATAGGAATACATAAAGGATAGGTGTGGCAATCTATCTCTGTGATACGAATGGTGATAATGATACTTCAATAGTTTAAGCCGGCTCGTCTTAATAAGGGGCGGTGGTGAGATTCCAATGTAGCAGCCAATGCACCTACCAATGTCATAAAACTTATTATAAAAATAGTGAGGTTAAGACTATGAATAAGAAAAAAGAAGTTAAGAAAGATAAGGATAAGAAGCAAATAGCCGATGATTATTCTAAGAAAATAACCTACTCTACGAGCGAAAGTGAAAAGCTTGATTTACTTGATATTGTTGAGATGTATCTATGTAAATCTTGTGTCAGAATTTGAGGGGCTGACAAAGAGAAATAGGGTGCGGTAAAATATAGGTGGTAGAAGTAATCTTCCGAAATGACTATTTGCCAAAATATCATTTTAGGAGGATTGTTATGAGAAATACTGCGTGTATGTATCTTCGTCTTTCAAGAGAAGATGGGGACAGTAATGAAAGTAACTCTATTTCAAATCAAAGACAAATAATCAAATCTTACGCTAAAGAAAAGAACATAGATCTATCTTATGAATATGTAGATGATGGATATAGTGGTTCTAATTTTGAGCGTCCAAATTTCAAGAATATGATTGATGACCTGAATAAAGGAAAGTTTTCTATCATTATGGTAAAAGACTTATCTCGTTTTGGTAGAGATTATATTGAGTCTGGGAAGTATCTGCAAAAGATATTTCCTGAAAAAGGTATTCGCTTCATATCTGTAAATGATAACTATGATAGTGATAATGCAGATGTTAGTGATACACATTTAATACTTCCAATTAGAAATTTTATCAATGACAGTTATTGTCGAGATATTTCTATGAAAGTGAAATCATCAAAAGAGGTGAAAAGGAAGAATGGCGAGTTTATTGGATCATTTGCTCCTTTTGGATATAAGAAAGATGATAAGAACAAACATCAGCTTGTAGTTGATACAGAAGTAGCTCATATCATTGAGCGAATATTTAATATGAAAATAGAGGGTTATTCCTCAAAGGCTATTGCCGACTTTCTAAACAGTATTGGAACAGTTACACCATCAAAGCACAAAGAAAATAATGGTGATAACTTCAATACTGGTTTTGTTGTGAAAAAAGCAAAGTGGGATGCTAAGATGGTAAACCGTATTATTTCAAATAAGGTTTATATTGGTGTCCTGGAACAAGGAAAAACCACAAAGTTAAATTATAAATCAAAGCACGAAGTCGATGTTTCCAAAGAAGACTGGATAACAATAGAAAATGCTCATGAAAGCATAGTATCAAAATCCATCTTTGCACTTGCAAACAAAATGCTACTTCGTGATGTGAAACAGTCTAAAGATAAGCCATATATATTATCAGGTATGCTTTATTGCAAAGATTGTGAAAGTCCTATGATTAGGCGAAAAGTAAGAGATAAGATTTTCTACATTTGCTCTGAATATAACAATGCTGGAGAGTGTTCAAGACATAGTGTAAAAGAAGACTATGTTACTCATGCAACTATTCATGCATTAAATGAATATCTATCTAAGTACAATGAACTGCTTAAAAAAGTTAGCGAAATAGATGTGTCAAAGTTTAAATTAAAAGTTGATTTTGAGTCATTATATGCAGAAAAAAGAAAGCATGAAAGACTTAGACAATCTCTTTACATGGATTTAGAAGAAGAACTTATTACGACTGAGGAATTTGAACGATTTAGAAAAAATTATCTTATCAAGATTAGAGAAATTGAGAAACAAATTATTACAAAGCAAAATATCGTAGATGAACTGAAAATGAAGATAAACGATAAAGGTAGTTTCGTTTCTGAGATAGTTCCTAATCCTGAAAATGGTGAACTGAATCGATTGTCTTTAGTGTCTTTTATAGATCGTATTGAGATTGGAGAGGATAATGCAATTAACTTTGTCTTCAACAATATTGAAACAGTGAATCTGCTTCAAGCGATTGTAGATAGTGATAAGGTCGAAGCTAAGGATACACATAATGCAAGACTAATATCAATGGGCAAGTTATTTGGTGAGCATTTAGAAAGAGTTGAACCTAAGCTTGCAGTTGGAGGTGTTTGTTAATGGCAAGGACTTCCAAAAGATATATAAGAAAAAACGAAGAACAAGCACAAAAAGTATTCTATAAAGCAGGAGTATATACAAGATTATCCAGTGAAAGAAAAGAAGAATGGCGTGAGAAATCATCGTCTATCGAAACACAGGTGCTTTGTTGTAAAGAGTATGCTTTAAAGGAAAATATCAAAGTCGTAAATATTTACACAGACTATGAATATAGTGGGACAAATTTTGAAAGACCACAGTTCCAGGAAATGATGCAAGATATTCGTGAAAGAAGAATTAATTGTATTATCATAAGGGACTTATCAAGACTTGGAAGAGAATATCTTGAGATGGGAAGACTCATAGACAAGGTATTTCCGTTCTTGGGAGTAAGGTTTATTTCTGTTAATGATAAGGTTGATACCGTTAAGGATTTAGACTCAAAGAAGTCATTTGAAGTAACTCTTAAGAATATCGTCAATGATATGTATGCTAAAGACATTTCTGTAAAGATAAAGACAAGCAAACATAATAGGGCAAGAAATGGATATTTTATTGGTTCTGTTCCGCCCTATGGATATAAGGTAGTGAAATTAAAAGAGGGACAGAAGTTAGAAGTTGATGAGAATGTTCGATTCATTGTTGAAGAAATGTTCCGACTAACACTTGGAGGGAAAAGCCAATATGAGGTTGCAAAACACTTTAATACTATGGGTTATGCTACAGGAATGGTCTATTACAAAACAGGTAGAATTTATAGACGGGATGGTGATCCGCAGTGGAATAAAGGTACTATTTCCAAAATGCTTACTAATAGAACTTATACAGGAACTTTGGTGCAAGGCGTTAAGCAACAAAATCTTGCAAAAGGAATGAAGCAACAATTTGTAGATGAAAGCCAGCATATTATATATGAAAATGCTCATGAACCTATTATCTCAAAAGAAGACTTTGAAAAAGTGCTGCAAGGGCGAGCAAATAGATTAAAGAACAATGCTTTTGGTGCAGAGATGCATAACTTTGAAAGAGATTATGAGAATAGATATAAGGGCTTGATTTTTAATAATGCAACAGGTAAGGAACTTTATCGAAGAACCAGAATTTACGGGACAAACCATGATAGGCTTTATTACTCTTTTCAAAACGATACTTGCACAGGCAAGATAGATAACGAAGTAGGAGTATTTATTATGGAAAGAGAGCTTGATAAGGCAATGTCTGAAAAGGTAGCAAAGTTTATTACTAAGGCTACAAGCAAGGCAAAGCTAATAGAAAGAGTGTCTGCTAGGTTTTTTGAAAGTATAGATAAGCTAAACGAAGATATTTCAAAGCTTAAAATTAAGACAGAGAAGGAAGAATTCCTAATTCAAAAAGCTTATGAAGAATATAGCTTAGGCAAGATTGATAGGGAAGTATATAGCCTTAAAAGAGAGATTACTCTTAGCCATATTGCAACAATCAATAATGAAGTTATTGCTATTGAAAAGGTTGTAAAAGACCTTGAAAGGGATAAGAAAATATCTATTAAGTGGATTAAGGACGTATTTTCGGCAAAAAAGGTTGAAAAATTACCATCTGATTTAATTCATAGCTTAGTGGAAAAGATAATTGTCTATGGCAATCATAACTTTGAAATAATCTTTAAATTTAATATGGATAGTTTGATGGGAGGTGTTAATATTGAGTAAAATTGCACTTTACATTAGATTATCTGTAGAAGATCAGATGAAGAAAGATGAGAGCGAAAGTATCATCAATCAAAGGTATTTCCTGAATGATTTTCTTGATAGAAATGATGAATTTAAAAGTTTTCAAAGAGAAGAATACATTGATGACGGATATACAGGTACAAATGAGAAAAGACCATCTTTTCAAAGAATGCTAGAAGGAGTTAAGAATGGTAAAATCAATGCCATAATTGTAAAAGACTTATCGAGATTTATGAGGGATTATATTTCGCTCGGTGATTATCTGGAGAATATATTTCCTTTTCTTGGTATTAGATTTATTGCGATTAATGATGGCTATGATAGTGATAAGGAAAAAGGGAATGGAACAGACCTTGATATTCAGTTTAAAGGTTTGCTATATGACTTTTATACAAAAGATATTTCGCAGAAAGTAAAGACAGTTACTACAGAACTTAAGAAGCAAGGAAAGTTTCTTGCATGGAGTCCAGCATTTGGTTATATGAAAGATCCAGATGATAAGCACAACATCATTATTGATGATAAGACAGCTTGGATTGTGAGGAAGGTATATGACTTAGCACTTACAGGACTTGCATCAAGAAAGATTGCAGCAGTTATGAATGAAGAGAATATACCAACACCAAACGAACGTAAAAAAGAACTTACAAATATGGATTATGAATATAACATAGTATCATCAGATACAAGAGATGCACCAACATGGACAAATGGTACAGTGGTAGATATTTTATCCAATGAAAATTACACAGGCACTTATGTCTTCAATATGCAAGAAAAGTCGGTATTGACTCCTGGTAGTTTTAAATTTAATCCTAAAGAAGAATGGGGTAGAGTTTATGACCACCATGAAGCTATCGTTTCAAGAGAAGAGTTTGAAAGGGTTCAAGCTATCAAAGAAAATAATAGTTTCTTAAAAGGGAAAAATACTGACTATACATGGAGAAAGCATTCCCCATTACAAGGCTTCGCAAGATGTCCTACTTGTAACCATATTCTGGGACTTACTCAATCAAAGTTTAAACGACCGGATGGAAGCATGAGAATACACAAGTATTTTCATTGTAGGATCTGCAAGTGTAATAATGTTGAACATAAAAACTCAAGAGTTGATAAATTAGAGGAACAGGTGCTTTCGCTTATTAAAGAGAAATATGGTGAAGTAGAAGTAAAGCTCAAAGAAAAAATAAGCATTAAAGATATAGAGAAAAAGATAGAAAAGCTTCAGGCAAAAAAGATGTCTGATTTTGAAAAATATAAACTTGGGAAAATGACGAAAGTTAAGTTTGTAGAAAGTAAAAATCAGATAGATAATGAAATTAGTAAGCTAGAAGAAAAGATAAAACTATCTTCTAACGAAACAGAAGTAGTAACAGATAATGAACTTACACGAGAACTTATGGAAAAGTATGTTGAGTCGGTTATCTGTGAAGGCAGTATAGTTCAAAAAATCATATGGAAATAGACGCAAGAGGGAGTGAGAAATCACTCTCTTTTTGCTATCTAAAAATAGACAATATATTTTGTGTCAGTCGCTTGACACGAGAGGGATCTGGAAATTTTCTAATGTTAGCTTATAGAGAATTGAGGAGGCTAGAGCATGAAGTTGTTAGTGAAGTACTTATTCAGGAATGGAAACAGGATAACAGAGGAACAATGGGTGCAGAATATCAAGATACTTTATTAACTATTGAAGACAGAATAATAGTAGAAGTCAGTCAATTTTATGGAGTTGAGTTACAACCTTACGCTGCTTCAATAGCTAAATTAGGTTTATGGTTAATCGATCATTTAATGAACATGGAAGCTTCAAATAAATTTGGGCAATATTTTGTAAGGCTACCCTTACATGCTGGAGCTAATATATATGTAGACAATGCTTTAAAAGTAGATTGGAAAGATATAGTACCAGTAACAAAATTAAGCTATATTTTAGGAAATCCACCCTTTATTGGGCATAATGCGAAATCAGTTGATAATCAAAAAGAATTAAAGTCTGTCGCTCCTAAATGGAAAGGTATATCAAATTTAGATTACGTTTCTGGATGGTTTATAAAAGCAAGTAAAATGATGGAATATAATCCTTTAATCGAAACAGCTTTTGTATCGACTAATTCTATTGCTCAAGGAACACAAGCCATAAATTTATTTTCTGAATTATTTAATAAGGGATTTAATATTAATTTTGCTCATCAAACCTTTGAATGGGATAATAACGGTGCAAAAGTTCACGTTATTATTACAGGCTTTAGTAAAATCAAAAAGAAGCAGAGAAAATTATATAAGTACAGTTCGTTAAAAGCAGAGGCACAACTTGTGGAAGTGTCAAATATTAATGAGTATCTTTTACCGATGAAATCAGTTAAATTAACTGCTATGTACAAACAGATTTCGGGGAAACCCGATATGATCTATGGTTCCAATATGTCGACAGGAACAGCATTAATGTTCAAAGAAAAAGAGTACCAAGAGTTTATAAGAAAAATACCATGGACGAAAGAATACATGAGACCATTAATAGGTGCTAAAGAATTAACAAATAATTTTAAGCGATATGTACTTTATCTTAAAGATGCTAAACCATCTTTGATAAACTCAACAAACGAAGTTTTAGAGAGACTAAACAAAGTCAAAAGTGATAGAAAAAATAGTAAAGATATACTTGCAAATCAAATGGTAGATACACCAACTCTTTTATATAGTGATAGAGTTTTAGATGGTGATTTCTTAGTTATCCCAATCGTGACATCAGGTAATCGAGAATATGTTCCAATAATATTTGAGAAGTATCCTACAATTGCAACAAATAAAACTTTCCAGTTGCCTAATGCGGATAAATACATTTTTGGAATTCTTGAATCGCGAATGCACATGTGTTGGATGAAAGTTACAGTAGGAAGACTAAAAAGTGATTATAGTTATTCAAATACTTTGGTATATAACACTTTTGTTTTTCCAGAAACAAATAAAACGCAAGAAGAAACGGTAGCAAATTTAGTTGATAATGTTCTTACTATTAGAGAAAAATATTTTAAAATAGGAGAAAAAATAAAAGATTTATATTCAAAACTTATGCCCCCAGATTTGAGGAAGGCTCATAATAAATTAGATAGAGAGGTTGAAAAATTATATAGAAAACAGCCGTTCAATTCTGACGAAGACCGTTTTGAATACTTATTAAAACTATATAGACGTGAAATAGAGAAATTTTAGTACAAGTTTGAGTTGATTAGTATTAATAATACGTAAGGTATTACAGATAAACTGTTACAATTCGAAAATGAACAATAATCTTTATAGTTATGCGGTCGAATTACAAATTTTAATTTTGAAGATTTATTTTTCGACATATTCGAAGACGATTATTTTGAATGACAGAATAATCTGATTAAAAAACGCCTTAGAGGAATAGGAAAAATTTGAAAAATAATGATAGCATTGACGAATTAGAGCAAATAAAAAAGTTGGTTTTCGATACTGAGAAAGAATTGAAGAATCAATAATGAATCAATACGCGTCTCAGTGGCTTTATTAGTCGAGTATATTTGTACCTGTTTCTTTGTAAAAGTTGACACCGTTGCTTTCAAATAGTATAAAAACAAGTAAAATTTTTGTTGATTGTATAGACGAAATCCGTCGACATTAAAGCTTTTCTAAAAGAATTCAAAAAATAGGGAGTCTAACCAGGTCTTAAAAAGTAGTGAACAAAAGAAAAAGCCCTTGTCAGTCGTTAATCTGACAAGGGTTTTTTGGTAGGGAAAATGGTAGGGAACCATCTTATATTTAATGAAAATCAAGCACTTTAGATATTGAAGAATGCTGATGTCAAGGGATTCTCCATCCATATAATGTTGCTCTTTATTCCCACTCTATAAATAAACTATTTTCTGTTATGCAATTATAACGAAAGTTCGTGATATAATTATTATTAATAATCAAGAAGGTGAGACATGCAATGTGGAAAGATAGTGAAACTGAAATTGACTATTTAAATTTTGGACACCTAACAAATTTATTAACGAATCTGATCGATAATGATAAGTTACTTCCAGCAACAATTGGGGTATATGGTGACTGGGGTTCTGGGAAATCAAGTCTAATAAAAATGGCGATTAGAAATCTTAATGATCAAAATGATCAAGAAAAGATTGTAACCCTTAATTTTAATGGATGGATGTTTGAAGGGTATGAAGATGCTAAAACTGTATTACTAGAAAGTATTTTGGATACCATTGAGAAAAACGCAACATTAACTAGTAAAGGAAAGCAAGTTTTAAAGGGATTATTTCGAAGTGTTGATAAGCTCAAACTAATGAGCAAAGGAATTAAATATTCTGTAGATTTAATAAATACTGGTGGAATAGGTATAATCGTTGATCAAGTTGCTTCCAAGTTTAAAGAAATTACGGGCGAAGACATACCGGAATCTCAGATTGAAAAAACAGTGAATAGCATTCGTGAAGAGTTGAATCTTACTGAGTTAAGGGAAGATTTAAAGTTATTTCAAGAGAATTTTGCAGAATTATTAGAGGATAGCAAAATTGATAAATTGGTAATTTTTATTGATGAGTTGGATCGGTGCAGTCCAGATACAATCATTGAAACTTTAGAAGCTATGAGACTTTTTGTTTTTACTGGAAATACTATTTTTATAATTGGAGCGGATGAGCGTCATATTTCTTATTCTGTAGAAAGAAAATTCTCCGAGATAAAAGGTAACCAGATAGATATTGGTAAAGAGTATCTAGAAAAACTTGTCCAATATCCAATTAAGATACCTCAACTAGATTCTAATGAAGTCGAATTTTACGTTTTTTGCCTTTTATTGGAAGATACATTTGATATTGGAAAGAGCATGTCTATTTTCGATACCATTAATAAAAAACGAAGAAACAATATACTTGATTTTACATTAAGTAATGCAATCAGTGAATTTTCAGAAGAAGATTACTATAACGTATTATCAGGGATTTATAGTACTGCTCAACAGCTTGCTGGGTTGTTAGCCGTTGGGTTAAATGGTAATCCTCGACAATGTAAGAGATTTTTAAACTCTATGAGAATGCGTGAAATTATGGCCAAGTCTTATGGTATCGAATTAAATAGGAATGTATTGACAAAAATTATGCTGGTTGAGTATTTCAAGCCTGCCGCATATGAGCAAATCACAATTTTAGCAGGGAAATCATCAAATGGTATTGTTAATGAGTTTTCGTTTTTGGAGAATGGTGTGGGCAAGGAAGATGAAAATGCATTGATGACCTTTTTCCAAGATGACTGGAGTGAAAAGTGGTTAAAAATAAATCCATCTTTAAATGATAAAGATTTGAGAGGGTATCTATTTTTCACTAGAGATTCTCTTCGAAATCCTGTTAAACTTTCGTCTTTGAACTTAAGTAAAGACGCTCAAAAAACGTTACAAATGCTTACTTCAGGAGGCTCAGCAACTCTCGAAGCAGCTGTTAAAAGCAAAGATCAGTTATCTCTTTTTGATAGGGTTGAAATTTCAAAAATACTTTCTAGTGATATCAAAATAAATAATGGAAAATACAACTTTTCTCAATTTAAATCATTCTTTATTTGGGTAACAAGCAATATTGATATTTTGGATGAAACAATTTTCTTCTTAAATAGCTTAGATGGAGAAAAGATAAATATCGGTGCTGGACCAGTGATTTTCCAGTACTTGTTGGAAAGTCATCCCGATAACCGAGTTATAAAAATAATTCAATCATGGAGAAATAAAAATGGAGAGCTTGATAAAGCAATAGAAAAATCAGAGGTGAAATAGATGGGAACATCTTCGTCATTTACGGGACCGGAAAAGAATCCGCTGTTACCAGATGATTTCGATGATAATAGCTGGCAAAATGCAAAAACAGAATTTGGAAAGTTTTTAAATAGTACTGGGGGAAATACGTCAAGACTATTTGGAAAGTTTGTTAAAGCTAGCGGTGGACATGCTTCTCTTGCTAATTCAGCAACGGGGGGGAAGGCTGGCTTCATCGGATTAGTTGATTTGTTTAACCATATTAATACTGTGGGCCTCTTACAAACTTTGAGTAATTTTCGTATTTCATCTGAAGGAAAATCTTTAGTAGAGATTATCAGTGAGCTGGCAGGACAAATTTCTCCTAAAGGAAGTACAAAAGAAGAATCAGTTGCAAGGCAAGCAACACTAGATACAATGTCCTCATTCTACATGGTTGTTGAGGAGTCGGGATTAGGTATAGAACAATTAGATAGTATATCTGGGGAAGTATTTGATGATTTACTATGTGAGTATTTCGTAAATTACATTACAGGCTTACTATTGAAGGATTTAGGATATGGTGTTGAAAAATTTGTAGATGATCCATCAAGACTTGCAGCAAAAGAACAGGACTTACGAGATTTTGTGGATGCTAAAATTTATGTACTGTTGAAGAATTCAGAGTTAAATCAGGAACCAAGATCAATAGTGAATCAAGTTTTTAATGCAACGATGGAGATAGTAGGTGGAAATTATGAATGAGAATATTGGTTCGGTTTCTTCAAATAATTTTGAATTTATGATAGATATGAAAGCATCCGATTCTTATCGTGATACTTTTTTTGAAGGTATTTTACGCTTATCAAATGTGTCAATTAATGAAATACGTTTGGACTTGTTATATATTTCAGACTTTGTCTATGCCGCAGATAGACGTATTCCTAGAAATAGCGCCTTAGATTCATGGACGCGTAAAATTCAAATGAATATCCCAGTTCTACTTCCAGATTGTTGGAATAGTGTAAAAGCAACACTACAAGAAATTTTAGACTTCTTGACTGGCGACAAGTGGGAATTTGAATTCTCTCAAAGAGATTTAAATATTCAGGAGACTAAGTTACTTGAAAAAAATATAAAAGCTGACAATAAGCATGTATGTATGTTTTCCGGAGGTTTGGATTCATTTATAGGTGCTATTGATATTTTAAATTCTTCTAGAAACCCTAATCCTATTTTTGTGAGTCATTATGGAGGCGGTAGTAAAGGAACAAAAAGTTATCAAGAACTCTTAATTCATAATTTATGTGAACGTTTTGAATCTCTGAGTACAGACAATTTTGTTTCATTTTATTCAGCGGCACTTAAATCATTAACCGGAGAAGATGAACCAACCACGAGAAGTAGATCATTTATGTTTTTCTCGCACGCTATTGCATTAGTTCCAGAAGGAGGTTGTCTGACAATACCAGAAAATGGTTTTGTATCCCTGAATGTCCCCTTATATTATTCTAGAAATGGAAGTAGCAGTACAAGAACAACTCACCCGCATTATATAAAATTATTTGGAGAACTTCTTTCTTCGATTGGGATAAATATAACGATTAATAATCCTTACCAATTCAGTACGAAGGGGGAAATGATTACTCATTGTAGTGATTTAGTTTTTTTAGAAAAAAATATTCAAAATACTATGTCGTGTTCGCATCCAGAACAAGGAAGATGGAGTGGTTTTTCTGAGCCTATTCATTGTGGATATTGTGTGCCCTGCACTATAAGAAGAGCATCAATATTGGCGTCAGGGATACAGGATAGCACGCCGTACCGATACAAAAATTATGAAAATAAGATTGGTAAAGAGACTTTCAATGCTTTGCGAATCTCAGAAAATAAATATAATAATTCCAATTTATTGGCTAGAGTACAATATTCGGGACCGGTTGGATCTAACATCAAAGATTATGCTAGAGTTTATTCTGTTGGAATGAAAGAAATTCAACAATTGATATATGAGGTTGAAAAAAATGAAATATCTTGATACTCATTGTCATGTTGATTTAGCTAAAAATAGAAAAAATTTCATTAAAAATATTAATGAACAGCAGATTTATACAATCGCCGTTTCTAATTTACCTTCTCTATTCGAAAAAAATAAGGTAATAATTCCTGAATCAAAATACTTGAAACATGCTCTAGGATATCATCCCGAGTTAGTTGGGCAGTTTCCGAATCAACTAAACAAATTTGAAATCCAATTGACAAAAGCAAGATATATAGGTGAGATAGGGATTGATGGAAGTAACCGATACAAGGCAAGTTTATCAAGACAAATAGAGATTTTTGAGAATATTTTATGGCTTTGTGATGAAATGCCTAATAAAGTTTTAACTATCCATTCAAGAAAATCAGAAAATTTGATTACAGACATGATAATGAAATATCCAAATAGCAAAAAAATATTGCATTGGTTTAGTGGAGATATTAAGCAACTAGAAAAATTATTAGATTTAGGATGCTATTTTTCAATTAACAAGAGCATGCTCTCATCTTCAAGTACTCTATCAGTTGTTCAGAAAGTTCCTTTGGAAAGGATATTATTAGAATCTGATTTTCCATTTGCCTTTAGTAATGAATCAACATATTTATCAGAGTATTTATTGGACGTTACAAAAACGATTGCATCAAAACTACATGTAAATTTAGATGATTTTGTCAAACAATTAATGGTAAATCAAAGAAAATTACTGGAAGTATGATTCATACATTATTTCGATTGGTTGGTCGATTCAAACAATCTATAAAGTAGTTAAATACGGGACTGTCCACAAAATTAAACGACAAATTCAAGATGCGAAGACCTATGACTAACCTACACAGCATTCTGGTCAATCTGCCTATAAAAAAGCGCGCGAGTCCTCGTAAAAAAAACAAATGGCTGGATATAAATCAAAATGAGATTTGTAATCTCTATTGATCAGTCTAGAAATGCTGAAATAATAGAGTTGACCAAGTAAAATTAATATACTGACGAGTATTTTTTGACCATACTTTTGACCTTCTCAATCAAATTTTACTGGGGTTCATTAGATTTTATAATTCCGCAAGAATACCGTACTTACCCTGTTTTCTACCTATCAGGTACCACCAGAAAGCAATCCAGCTCTCAATACGGTCTCAAAGACGCAAACGCTGCAGAATAAGAAAAACGCTGATATACCAACGTTTAGCAGACTATCTGATAGGGATAGTCTGCTTTTTTGTTTTTGAACTTCTCGATCAAATGTGTGGGAGATTTATTACTCTTTTGATTTTTTGAGATGTAGTGTATTTATATTATTTTTAGCTAGCAAATATCACTAGAAAGTAGTTTTTAGTTCAGAGATAATCAAATTGTTCAAATCCATTATATATGAGGAAGGCATTTAGGTACTTTGTAATTATATTGAAAAGCATCTTTTTTTATTTTTGTTTACTGGAATAGTTTCGAATGCCTTTTTTTAGTATTGGGGCTATTGTTTTGGTGGGAGAATTGTAAACATTGACAAGATATTTAATAAAAGATATTATAGACTTTGTTTATCTTTAATTAGAAGGGAGTAAATCAATGAAATTTACTAAGGCAACGAATATGGGATTACACGTAGTAACCTATTTAGTTCAGAATAGCACCAATAAAGAATATCTGAGTATTAATGAACTCTCGGATAAATTTGATGTTTCACCTTCTTATTTATCAAAAATTTTAACCCAATTATCCAAAGCCGGTTTAATCGCTTCTGTTTCTGGTGTAAAAGGTGGTTATCGTTTGAATAAGTCAATTGAAACGATTACCTTTTTTGATGTTATTCAAGCAATTGAAGGTATGCCAGAGTCTTTGATTTGTTTAGTAGAATCACCTACTGATTGCCCTATCCAGCAAACACTGCAAGAAGTACAAACCGCTATGTGGGAAGAACTAAAAAACAAAAAGTTATCTGACTTGAAGGGCTTATAAATTTTATAAGGAGTAAATAATATGGATCAAGACATGGATTTTAAAGAATTTGAAAAAATATGGCGAAGTAAAAATTTTCATAATACAACGACTGTGAAAGATTACCAATTTCCAATCGATAAAGTAACTGTTGGTAATTATACATATGGTGAACTAACCATACGTTCTTGGGGAGCTGATAACGAAAAATTAAGCATTGGAAATTTTTGTTCAATTGCGGATGGTGTTACTTTTTTAATGGGAGGAGAACATGATTACTCGCGATTTTTAAGCTTTCCATATGATGCTTTTTTTGTCAGTTATGAAGCTGATGTGAAAGCTAAAGGAGGAATCGATGTTGCAGATGATGTATGGATTGGAGCTAACGCGATTATTGTCTCCGGCGTAGCGATTGGTCAAGGAGCGGTTATTGCTGCAGGTAGCATAGTGACCAAAGACGTTCCCCCATATGCAATAGTTGGGGGGAATCCTGCCAAAGTCATTAAATACCGCTTTAACGAAGAAGCAATTCGCGTTCTTGAAACACTTGATTTTTCAAAATTGACTCCAGATTTTTTTAAAACTAATCGGGCGTATCTTTTGTCACTAGATGTAAATAAAGATAGTAAAGAATTAGCAGAAATAATCAATAATTTTGTTGCTAAAGAAAAGTAGTTCTTTGTTTAAAAAGAGTAGGTGAATGAAAACTAGCAGTAATGCTTTTTACCCAATTACTATTTTCTCATGCTGAAATAAAAAGATATGTGAATTTTGGATGGCGCTTGTAGAACGGGAATAGTTTTTTTGAACAAGTTGTTCGGTGAATGAGTAGAAATTGTCAACTTCGATAAAAGCAAGCGGTTCTTTCTGTACAGAAGGTACAAGTTGAAAAAAAGATAAAAAATATTCAATTTATCACTACTGAGATGTATCAGCTGGATTATTCAGTTGAGCCTTTGGGTGTCATTATGGTAATGTATCTTCCAAATCCTGAAAGTACAATTAAGGTATTAAAAAAACGGCTGAAATCTAGTGGAAAGATGATTTTTAAGAGAGTGATTCTTCTGGTACCGACTTTTCAAATGAAGGAATGCCAAAGCCCATGCAAGTACAAAAACGGGTTTGAGATAGAGTTGCTAAAAAAAGCGGAAATATTCATATTGAGTTAGAAATGTCTTCCATATTCCTAAAGGCTGGTCTGAGTGTGGTTGCTTATAAAGCAGTGGCAGTTATTCAGAGTGTTGAAACGAGTAGTGATGTAGCTTGGGCCATCAAAATGGTGGTCTCAAGAATAATCGGAGCAGGTGTAGCACAACAAAGAGAGCTAGATAGTGATAATCTCGAAAACAATTTAAAACTTGAAATGTGTAATTCAGACAATGACTTCATACGTGAGATGAATTTTGGAACTTGTGGGGTAAATAAATTAGAGCATGAACATTATTGAGTTTGCTCTCTTTACTATGTAAGTTGCAGATTGAATCTAAACTTCATTGCAGAGAAAACTTGGAAGTTAGTTGGATTTCACCTTAAAAAGTTACTAGTAAGTGTTTTTTGATCCTACTTTTTGCCCTTTTTCATCACATTTTACCGGAGTTTTTAGACTGTATAATATTTTATGCTCTTTAACTAAACGCTTGTCAAATATTACCAGAAGAGAATCTAGGCTTGTACTATTGGCTTAAAGAGGAATAATTCTAACTTTATTAGATGTTGATTTACTAATGCATTAGAGTTGTTTTGCCTTTTTTAAAAGGATAATGTTGTTCTTTTTTATTAAAGCAAATTTCTATAAATAGAACATAGAAAAATTTGGTTACAATAAGAAAACAAAAAAGGTTTTGGATAATCTATAAAATTTTTTCTAGAGTGTTACTCTTAAAAAAGATATAGAATGGTTTTAACGACGATGAAGATATAACGATATAAAAATATAAATGTCAATTTCGTTGATAATTGACATTTTTTTTGTTGATTTTATACAATTATTTTATAATAAACTATGGTTAGTCAAACGTTTTTTTGATGAATAGAAATCAAAGATTTAGCATTTCTAATTTTTTTCTGAAAATAAGAATTTTTTTACCATTACGTTTTGTTCATAATGCTGTTAGCATCTTGCTATCGATGAAAGGAGCAAGATGTATGTTATTTTTAGGAATTTTTGGCGCACTGTTTCAACTTTGTCTGATTCCGTTGTTTATTTATTGTGAAAAAAAAGAAAAGAAAATAAATAAGGAGAGAAAAAATGAAATTAATAGGAGTTTCAAAAAAAATCAACAATAAACTTATTTTAGAAAATATTAATCTTGAAGCAAACCCTGGTGAAATTGTGGGTTTAGTAGGACCTAATGGAGCAGGTAAAACAACAACTATGAAAATTATGAGTGGATTAATTGTTAATTTTGAAGGAGAAGTTCAACAGAAAAATAACGTTGGAATGTTAATTGACGGACCGAAATTTTTTCCGAATAAAACGGCGAGAGAAAACTTGCAGTATTTTGCTTCAATGGTTGAAGATTCTTATGACTTCAACTTTATTGAGAAGATATTTGATATGACAGAATATAAGAAAAAGAAGGTCAAATCTTTTTCATTGGGGATGAAACAAAGACTGGGAATGGGATTGGCTTTAATAAATAAAAGTGAGTTACTAATTTTAGATGAGCCAATGAATGGCCTAGACCCAGATGGTGTCAAACAAACAATTAAAACTTTGAAAATGTTAGCGGAAAAAATGAAGATTACGATTGTTATTTCAAGCCATATTTTAGACGATTTAGAAAAACTATGTGATCGCGTTTATTTTATTAGAAATGGTGAAATTGTCCGGCATTTAGATTTAAAAAATGAAAGTAGTTTGTGTTTTCAGTTTATTTTTACAGAAAATCAACAGCTTGATGGTAAGGAGATATTGCAACAATATCGTTCATTTAAAGAGCTTGGGCCTAATACTTTGATAATTGAAGAACGAGATAGAAAAATGGCAATAAGAGAATTAGTTCGGCAAGAGATTATTCCTGTGGAAATAAGAAAATATCATGAAAGTCTAACTGATGCGTATTTTGAATTAGCTGATGGACAAGGAGGAACTCGATGAAACTACAAAATTTGATTAGAGAAGATACGAAACGACGGGTAATTTCATTTGCCTTAAAGTATTTAATTGTCTTTTTACTGCTGAGTTTAGTTTTGCCCATTTTAAGTGTTTTAATCGGAGATCATCCTGATATTGAGGAAGTAGTCTCTGCCACTACATTTATTTTTAGTTTATTACTTCCTATTACGGCTGTTCATTTTTTGGTGGAAGATCAGGGGACAAAAATCTATAATTATTTTTTCAAATCTTCTCAAGGCAGAATATTCTACTTAGTTTCCTTGATTGCCACTACTTTAATTCTTGGGGTCATAGCAACACTTTTATTTGGTAGTGTATGTATTGGCTACGGTATGGTATTTCAAGTGAATGGAGAGATTAGTGAAATACTACCCGTTGCAATATCGTATTTACTTATACCGACGTTCTATTTAGCAGTAGCGCTCTTTTTATTTTTGTATTTTGGTTTAGAGGGCGTTACGTTGACGATGATAAATTTATTACTACTTTTCATTTTTCCGATTGTGACTAGTTTAGTAGCACCTCAGTTAGGTCTTGTAATTTTATTTCGAACACCATTTTATTTGTTGAGTTTTATTGCTGTTGATGGTATAACGTGGTCTGACTTTTCTATTTCTCTGGTGTTAACAGTTCTACTTTATATTCTATGCTTCTTCAAAATTAAAAGAAATGATTTTTAAAGTAAAAAACAAGCTGAAGTACGTTTTATTTATACGTCTGTTCAGCTTGTTTTTTGTGACTAATTTTATAAAGTAATTTTTCTAATGTGCGCCAGTTTCTTTCGGTTGGAAAGTTTTTCATAAGTAAAAGTGGTGTTTGGTCCGTATCAAAATAATAATTTGAGATTACTAAATCTGCACGAGAGACATCTAGTTCATAATCATAAAAGGATAACGGATAAGCATTGCCAAAGTAATTTTTAACTTTGTTCATCAGCCAAAGTCGATGTGTATGATGTAAATCGTCAGCTATTAGGATTTTTATAGGTTCTTGCTTTTTGAGCGGTAAGTCATAATAATCTAAAATATAATAATAGCTTAGAAATAACTGCTCTTTGTTTTTTAATAGCTGTCGTACATTTTCTGGTGCAACAAGTTGTAAGTGCCGATAAAAATCTAAAATAATGTGTGCCACTTCTTTTTGTTGTCGTTGCAATTTTTTTATAAACGAGTAATTGAAAAAAACATCTGTATTTCCGAAAAACAACTGGCTACGCTCATGAAAGGCAATGAAATTAAAGAGTAACTCCGAATCCTTTGTATCCAGTTTGAATTGGAAGTCGTCTTGTATGACTCGTTGCAAGTTTGTTACTGCTGCATAAGATGTACTGTTATTTAGTTGATGTGCTTTTGCATGACTTTTCTCATATAGACGATTTCCATCAATTACTCCAAAGGAATAAAGAACTTGGTATAAAAACAATTGCTCAGGAATTGGAAAAACAAGATCACATTGGGAGAGCCAAATATTTACTAATGAAAAATTTTCATCTGCCGCAGCAATCTTCTCAGTATGAGTATCCAATTTAACTGGATAAATGGTAAAACGATCTAAAATGATTGCTAACCAGTAACTGAATATACGTTTTTGTAAAGAAAGCAAGGATATTTTGTAGACTTTTTCAAACTGTGAAACATACTTTAATATTTTTTTCTGCGAGCTCTTGAACGGCCAGCCACCGCGTCTAGTAGAATTCCAATAAAAGTAATAAAAGAAAGCACGTATATTTGCCTCGTTGGCATCAAGTTCTAATGCAAATGGATGAAACTTTATTTTACAACGTTTAAAATAAGGAACAAGCAATTTAGCGTAGCGAAAAACAGTAGAGACGCTAGTAAACTGTTTATCAGCAAAGTCTTCTAAATTTTTATATGGATTATGATAAATAAAATCAATTAAGTAATAGTTGTAAGACTGATAGTAGTAGTGTAAATAAATATTATAAATTGGAAAATCTTCTTCCTTAAAAAGAAAAAAACGTTGATTATTTTCATTTTTTAATTCAATTTGGCCATTATATTTCTTAAACAAATGTTCTAATTCTTCTGCGTAGAGAATAATTGATTTTGCTGATAGTTCAAGCAAATCTTGTATTTCTTTTATAGTGCGCCATTTCTTTTCTTCTAGTAAAAAATTAAACATCCGTATTTTTTTCTGCGAGGTTTTTGTTAAGAAAGTCTGCATGAAAGCACCTCCATCTTTAATAATATCAATTTAAGGTTTCGTTACTTTTATTATACGCTAATCAAATATGAGATAAAAAAATTTGCTTAAAAAAACTTGTCATAGTTTTTACTATGACAAGTTTTTTCATTCCTTTATAAAGGTGCATCTTCTAAAGACCAAATAATTTCTCCTTGATAACTTCCTGACGAATTAGATGGTGATAGTTTTAACTCTAATAGTTTTGTTAAGTTTATTATTTTATTGCCATTACCAGAAGCGACAAGTTGTTCTTCGTTATTCATTATCTTTTTATTTTGCGTTTTTTCATCGTTAAGATAAAGCGCGTGTTTTAGTAGTTGACCGTCTTTGGAAGTCATTTCTTTTTTGAGTTTAACTTTGATTCTCCATGTTCCCTTATCCAACTGGCTGTCATCTTTAATATGGAGCAAAGGATTATTAGACAGCTTTATAAATCTGTCTGTAGGAGGAACTTCTTGATTTCCAAAAGAAAGGTTATCAGGCACGATTAACGTTGGTTTTTCTTCTTTAATCAACGTTCTTTGCTCTATATTAGAAATATTTTCTAAATCATCTTCCAAATAAAAACTAACTTTCTTATTTAGCCAATTTTTGGGTACATCAAAATAAACATTATCTTGAACGTCACTTTGAGCAGCAGTGTATTGCTTGATTACTATCTTTTTATTCTGAAGTTTTGCCATAAGTTTAATATTTTTACCTGCTTCATGTTTGAACCAAATATGTAGTAAACTTTGGTTATTAAAGCGGGAAACTAATAAAGTATCCCCGAGATTTTTTAAACTTAAAATCATACTTCTTTGATAACGATGAGTAATTGTTGGAGTATCCAAGGTATAGATACCAGAATCTTCCGTAACTGTGTTTTTGATTGGTATATAGTTTGGAATTTCTGGATAAAGTTTTGAAACATCAAAAGTCTGTGTTAAAATGCCGGACTTAACTAGAGTATTTTGCAGAGAATGATTATTTTCATCAACAAAAGTGACATGGACTTTTCCTTGGTAATTGATAGCCAAATGAGCTGATGTGGTAGTATCAAACGCGCGTTCACTATTTTGAATTTCTGTTCTTATTGCATAAAAAAGAGATAACTTATTATTTTCAATAAAACGATCCGATACAGGATGTTTATAACGTTGCCACTTAAAATTCACATGATAAGATAAAGTAGTTTCACAAAGACGGGAATCAGTTGGATTATTGGCTGTTACTACAAGAGTATTACCCTGTAATTGTGAAGTAAAAAGACTCGTTACATCTTCACCATCAAAATTATCTATTCTAATATTTTCAAAATGATATTGTTGTGACTGCAATATATTGGTTAAATCAAAGTAAAGTGCTAACTTATTTGGTTTCTGATTATCTGGTACTTTTGGAATGATTTGTTGCGACGAAAGTGTTAGAACAGATTCTGGTTTATCTAAAATCAGAGAATTAGCATATGCCGCTCCAAATTCAGGTTTAGCAATAAATTGAGGGTGATAGGGAACATTGACTGGATTTCTTGTATTATTATGATAAATAAAACGAATACTTTTTGTTGGCTGTGTCACGATTTCTAGTTGCTGTTTTGTATCACCTGTAGCAGCACCGTCTACTTCATTATGATAGGTTACCCAATAAATACCCTTGTCATCGCGCCAAGTTCTAGAAAAAATATTAGTTGGCTCATAGGCATGAAGTGTTTTGAAGGACACATTCGTTACACCAAAATAAAACTGCTTATTTAATTGGTTACAATTAACGGTGGTAGTGATAGCTAATGGAGTATTTGTTTCATCAAAAAATTCATAAGAGACCTCAACATCGCCATCAATAGTTAAATTTAAAAAAGATTCTTTTGCTAGAGAAAGCGTGCCTCCAGCAAAATTGTCGAGATTTTTATGAAGTGAAACATGTACCGATACACTATGACCGTTATACCAGCCCACATTATGAATCGTTGCACTACTTGAAGGCGTGTTAGCATCAACTATAAGTTGTTCACTGGTGGCAGAACCTGTAAAAGAATCAACGGTTGTCTTAGCACCGCGTTGCATTATAAAGATATTTTCTGCTGGTGTATAAGATCCTGGCAATTGTATAAAATAACCATAGTCATGCAAATTTGTATGATTTGTTAGCTTTGTAACCAATTTAGTTGCATACCCTGGGGTAGTGATACTCAAACTAATAAAGACGCCTAATAAAAATAGATACAGCTTCACTGAGTTTTTCATTATATTAAACCTCTTTTCTTCTTAAAGAAACTACCAATAACAGTATTCCAACAAGAAACAGGCCCGATAAAGAAAACCATAAATTGTCGTTTAAATTAAGCTGTGGTAGTGAATCTGTTGCTTTTTTTGATACGCTATTTGAATCGTGATTTTTAACAAGATAGACCTTTTTTAAAGAGACGGTCTGATTGGATTTCGAAGAAAAGTAAAATGTAATTGTGGCGTCTTTTTGAACTTGATTTGTTTTGGCTAAAGCATTTTCAGGTATTGAAAATAGCGTCAAAAGTATTATAAGACAACTTGTTATCATTATTTTTTTCATCATCATCCTCCTAATGTTCATCTTTACTTTTCAATAGGATAGAAATATACACTAATCGCGCCATCACTATAAAAAAGCATACACCAAGGAAAAGAAAGTAGGAGTGAGACCGTCTTTCTTTTATTGCTTTTGTTGTCAGCAAATAAGCAAGGACAAAACTTACTATTATTCTTTTTTTCATTTTTATTCTCCTAAGGCAAGCTTTTTTTTTGGCGTAACTTCAAGATGTAAGCTAATAAAATAAATATTACGATAAGGCAGATCGCAATAATACCATACAGCCAGACAGACCTTTTTTCTTTTGGAACACGAACAGCTTTTTTATTTAATGTTTCATCTTTTTGATCAATTTTAAAATCTTTGGCTAATTTCCACTTTTTGCCAGAGCTATCTTGTAAAAGAACAGTTAAAGTATAGTTTCCGGATTTTAAAGGTGTATTTTTCCATGAAAGAGGTAAATTAAAAGTACAACGTGGAGCAAAAGAGACTTTTTTTATTACTTCTTGGATTTTGTCTTTTTGATTTTTCTTGGTAACATAGGCATCCATGTCGAGCCGGCTCAGCAACACAGCTTTGGGATTTTCTAATGTTGCAAATAACGTAAGGTAGCCGTTATCAAGTCCTGGTTTCACCTTGGCAAGTAGTAGTTGTGGTGCGATGTTGACTTCGTTTTCTATAAGCTTTACACCAATGGTATAAGCAAACTTATTGGTCAACTGAAGTCCATCTTTTTTTTCATCATTTTTCTTTTCAATTTCATAAAGGTAGAATCCACCTAAAATCGTACCATTAAACCCTTTTTTCGGTATAGTTAGCTGAAAAGATATTTTTTTTGTTTCGCCTTTTTTCAGTGTTACAACTTGAGATGGGCTTATCATATCTTTGAAAGTAGGTCCGCCTAAAAGTTTTTGATTAGGATCAGAATAATCTAAAGCGCCATTTTTATTGGTACATCCATTATTGGCTTCTATTTTTACAGTAACTGTTTTCTCACTAGTATTTTTCAAACGCAACTGCAAAGCTTGCTTACTACCCGCAACTACTTTTAAATCGTAATAGCTTGCTTGAGATTGTTGATTATCCGGTAAAATGGCTTCAGCTTGAAAGCTTACATAGTTTTTAGATGCTATGACTTTTGAAGGAAAAGTAAACCAGATGATGGTGATAAAACTAAGAAAAAAGATGGGCTTGAAAAGCGCCCACCTTTTAAAGTTATTACATTGGTGCATCGGTTAATCCCCATGTCAAACTAGCAGTATAGGCTTGTGCTTCTACGCCTGCTTGTGGTACAAATAATTTTACTTTTTCGTTGTGCCCTTTTTTTCCTTCAAATAATGTCGCCCAGGCACCAGCACCTTGTCCTTTTTCAGCAACCATGACCGGTTGAAAGGATTGATTCAAATCAATTCTTTCTGAACTAATGGTTGGAGGAGTGGAAGTATTCTTTTGTGTCACTACTTTACCATTCATAAAACTTAATTGAGCACCTTTTAACGGCTTTTGATTTTTTGCACCTTTAAATTCAGAAACTGAAACTGATAATGTCCAACCTTTCATATCACCGCGAGTATCATTTACTTGAACAAAAGGTCGCTGGTTTTGAGCATAGTAGGTAGTATCATTGGGTTGTATTTCTTGACTTCCAAAACTAATACTTGAAGCAAATGGAATCGTAAGAGCACCTGTTGCGCCGGTTTCTGGTGTTTCATCTGTGTCGCCTGTAGGATCAACAACGGGTTTTACGTTTGTACCAGAACCTGGTTGTAGTGTCACATCGGCCTCATTGGTTACGAGAGTATTGTCTGCGGCAAATACTGTTGGTGTAGCAACAGATAAAATCAAAGTACTAAAAGTAAGTGATGCTAAAATTTTCTTTTTCATTTTAACTTTTCCTCCTAAATTTTTTAGTCTTTTTAGACCTATTAATATTTTTACATTCAAAAAATAAAAGCGTAATAGCAAAAAAATTCCAATATTTAGAAAAAAAATAAAAGTACTTTAAAAAAATTGAAATATACAGGAAAAAATGTGAAATGCATCACTTTTTTTGTTGCAAATTAGAGGTATTTAAGATTTGTTAATGAACGTGGTATAGTAAGGATAATAGATTTAACGTTGTTAAAAAGGAGTAGTTAAAATGAAAGTTGTATTTCATGTAGATGAAGTTGAAAAGTGGCAAGAAGCAACACGAAATATTCAGAATTTACTTAACTTAGTGCAAGACGCTGAAATTGTTTTAGTGGCAAATGGCAGCGGAGTTCAAAGCTATCAATTGGAACATGCCCAAAAGTTTATTTCCAAATATCCGAATGTTTCCTTTCATGCTTGTAAAAATGCTTTAAAAGCATTTTTAATGGAAAATGCAGTTCCTGAGGGAGTAACAGTTGTATCTGCAGGAGTTTTAGATTTAATTCAATTACAAGAAGCTGGATTTACTTATATCAAACCATAATAGAAGTGTAGGGACGTATGAACTCTTAGTCACTATAAGTAAAGTTCACTACAATAACTAAAAAGACAGTTGGAGAAAGAAAATGAAAAAAATAACCATCAATGAGGTTGCCCAAGAAGCAGGGGTATCAAAGACGACCATTTCGCGCTTTTTAAATCATAATTACGGCAATATGTCTAAAGAAACCAAAGCAAGAATTGAAGAAGTCATCAAACGCCTTGGTTATAGACCAAGTAAACAAGCACAAGCATTAAAATCAAAACACAGTTACTTGATAGGCGTTGTGGTGGCGGATATCTCAAATATGTATTCTTCATTATTACTGAAAGGAATTGGGTCAATTCTTGAAAAAAATGGCTATCAAATGATTATTATGGATGCAAGTAACTCGATTACAAAGGAAAAAGAATTACTACAACGATTACTTGATCAGAGTGTTGAAGGAATTATTTTGCAGCCATCTTCACGTCAGTCAGAACAATATGAATTTATCAATAAATTTAATATTCCATTATTATTAGTAGATCGTCAAACGGAACCAGAAGAATGGACTTCTGTTTTGACAAACAATGTTGCTGCTACAAAAGAAGTAGTAAATAAAGCCTTGCAAAAAGGTTATGAGGATTTTTTTGTTCTTAGTGAACCGATAAAAAATGTCAGCACTCGGGAAGTACGTTCGCAAACGGTTATTCAGAGTGTTTTAAAAGCGGGTAAACAAGTTCAAGTAATTGAAGCCAATAGTAAAGAAGAACTAAAAAGTGTGATTGAAGCGATTCTTCTGAAACCAAAAAAAAAGCTACTATTTGCTTCAAATGGTCGCATTTTAATGGATAGTTTAGCCATTTTGATTAATCAAACGATTACTATGCCCGATGTAATAGGAATTACAGGTTTTGATGATTGGAGTTTAACAGAATTGGTGGGTCCAGGTATTACAAGTATCGAACAACCTTCACGAAAAATTGGAGAAATCGCAGCAGAAGAGTTACTAACTATATTGCGGAATGGAAACAAAAATGTGACAGAAATTATTGTGCCTTCTACAATTCGTTGGCGCAAATCTGTTTAATTTAAGTTTTTTTTTAAAGAAGATGACAAAGAAAACAGCCTCTTAGAAACCGGTTTCTAAGAGGCTGTTCTTTTTATTCAGTTTTGAATGTTGTTTTTTAATAATGTAACCGTTGACATTTTTTAGAAACCGGTTTACTATCTGTATATAGAAACCGGTTAACTAATTGAAAGGATGGGCTTTATGGAGAAAAATAAAATCGTACTTAACTTCTTAGCTTTTGCAAAAAAAATTGAGAATGGTGCTCAACAAAATGAATTATTCGCACAAATAGCTGCTCTAGGATTTCAAGCGGTAGAAATCCGCAGAGAATATTTTAAAGATATCACAAAAGAAATTCCGCTGATTAAAAAAGAAGCGGAACGTCTACAACTTGAATTATTTTATAGTGTACCAGATGAAGTCTATATTAACGGTGAAGTAAATCCTAAATTAAAGAGATATATAGACGAAGCAAATAGTATGGGTGTTAAACAGATTAAATGGAATATCGGAGATTTTACAGGTGAGCTACATTTGAAAGAAATGAAAGCGCTTGTTGACAAGGGCGTAGCAATTACAATTGAAAATGATCAAACCCAAACCTCGGGGACTATTGCAGCAATAAAAAAATATATGACTGCTGTAAAAGCAACAGATTTAGGTATTGGTTATGTCTATGATTTAGGCAACTGGCGTTTTGTGGGTCAAGATGAAGTCAAAGCAGCTGAAGAATTAGCAGAATATGTGCATTACATTCACGTCAAAGATGTTCGTTATGAAAATGATCAACCACAAGCAACAGGATTAGATCACGGTGTTATTGATTGGCGCAAAGTACTAGGTATTTTACCAGCTAATCTTCCGATTGCTATTGAATATCCAACTACTACTGATGAAGAAATCCTTGAAGCAAAATTACTTTTAGAGGAGGAAGTAAAATGAGTGAACAACAAACAAAAATAGATGCCGAAAAATTTGCTTATCATTTCATGGACACGATTAATCGTCCAGACATTAATACAGAAAGCATGGAAGGGGCAGCCAAAGAGGCATTAGCTGCTTACTTAACAGCTTATTATTTAATTCAAAAATTTAATCATTTAGAAAATGATTTCTTTATCGAAGACCATAAGAAACCCGTTTCAAATTATCAACGTATTTTAAGTGAATTAAACAAATATTAGGAGGCGTAAAAAATGGGTGGCGCAATAACTGGAATTTTACTTGCATTAACCTTTATCGTTTTTGTCATTTACGCCATGAAAGGCGGAAACTTGACCGTTGGCTTCTTCGTCATGGCAGTTTTATGGACGATTATTGGCTTGGTTCCTTTTAACCAAGCAATTAAAGAAATTTTTACTGAACCTGTTTTAAATTACGGAAAAACAGCAGCTTATATTATTTTTGGTTCTTGGTTTGGACGAGTGCTAGTAGATACAGGTATTGCAGGCAGTATTAGCCGCCGAACAGAAAAAGTAGGAAAGAAAAGTCCTGTATTAGCAACAATTTTAATTGCTTTTGTAATCGCTTTAATATTCACCAGTTCTTATGGTGTTGGGTCAGCAATTGCAGTCGGTGTAATCTTATTTCCAATTATGTTCTCTATTGGGGTACCACGAAATATTGCGGTTTCAGTTTTTACAATTGCAATTGGTGCGGCTATGTATGTTAACAATGTTTTATTCGTTCAATTTCAAGTATTTTTCCCTAAAGTAGCTTGGGGCCCTCATTATCAGCGCTTTGGTTTTGTCGCAATGGGGATTCAGATGGTTATCTTAGTATTATTTATTTTATTTAATGCAAAAAAAATACGAAACGGAAAGCCTGAAATTATTGAAAGTAGTAGTGAAGAGGAAATTGTAGAAGTACCAATCTGGACCTATATTTTGCCAGTATTACCTGTGGCTTTAAGTATTTTTGCTAAATGGGATGCAGTACCAGCTTTGCTTCTTTCAACGATTATTGCTTTTGCCGCAACCGGTAATATGAAAAAGTATACGAAATTTGTCATGATGATGAATGAAACTGCAAAACATGCAATTAGTGATATCGCTGGCTTGCTGATTATGTTGTTTGTCTTGACGATGTTTCAATCTGCAGCAGTTCATGCAATGTCTGGCTTTACGAGTGTTTTCCAACAAATTATTCCAGATAGTAAACTGGCTCTAATTATTATTGTAGCAGTTATTGCACCACTTTCTTATTTCCGTGGACCGCTGATGCTTTATGGTGCAGGTGCTGCTACGGCGGCAATTTTAGTGGGAACGGGGATGTTTGATCAATATTTCTTATACGGTTTACTTGTGGTCCCTTCAATGATGGGTGTGTCTGCTTGTATTACGCAATCTTGGAACTTATGGTCAGTTCAATATGCAGGTCTAGATACAAAAACATTCTTATTAACAGGTCTGCCGTGGGCATGGGCTGCGACGGTTTTAAACTTAATTGCAGCTTACATTTTACTTTAAAATAAAAGAAAAGAGGAATTTAATATGAGTGAATTTTTAACAATTGGTGAACCTATTGCATTGTTTGGGTCAGAAGAAGTTGATAAATCTTTAAAAGATGCTTTGCATTTTCAAAAATTTTTAGCAGGAGCAGAGGTCAATGTAGCTGTAGGGGTCGCTCGTTTAAATCACAGTAGTGAATATATTACACAAGTGGGAAAAGACCCCTTTGGTGAGTTTATTATTGATCAATTACATGAAAATAAGATTGGGACTGACTATATTTCAGAAACTGCAGATTTTTGGACAGCCTTTCAATTAAAAGATAGAGTAAGTAACGGCGATCCAAGTATTTTCTATTTTCGTAAAGGATCTGCAGCAGCTCATTTTGAAAAAGAAGTATTGGATAAAATTGATTTTTCTGAAGTGAAAATGGCGCATTTATCCGGTATTTTTCCAGCTATTTCCCTTGAAGCGCAAGCAGCATTCCGCTATTTAATTGATCTTTTAGAAAAAAATCAAATTCGGACAACCTTTGATCCAAACTTGCGTCCGCAATTGTGGTCTAGTAAAGAAGAAATGGTAAATACAATTAATGATCTAGCTTCTCATGCTGAAATTGTTCTACCTGGGATTAATGAAGGCGAAATTTTAATGGGCAGTCGCGATCCGGAAAAAATTGCTGACTTTTATTTAAACAATGGGTCTGCAACAAAAACGGTAATCGTGAAATTAGGAACAGAAGGCGCTTATGTCAAAGTAAAAAGCGGTGAGAGTTTTACAGTTCCGGGTTTTAAAGTTGAAGAGGTAGTGGACACAGTGGGGGCAGGAGATGGTTTTGCTGTTGGACTAATCACTGCTTTGATGGAAGGAGAAGATTTAAAAGATGCGGTAGTCCGTGCCAATGCAATTGGTGCGATGGCTGTTCAATCTCCTGGTGACAACGATGGTTATCCCACGCCTGAACAATTGAATGAATTTTTACAAAATCAGAAGGTGAAATAATTGAAATTACAAACTGCAATTGACCGTATTTCGTTAGAAGAAGCGGAGAAATTAGCGCAACAACTTAATGGTAAAACAGATATTTTAGAGATTGGCACATCTTTAGTGAAAGATTATGGTAATGTTGCGATTGAGCGTATCCGCCAGAAATTGACTCAAACGTCTTTATTAGTCGATAGCAAAACCATTGATGAAGGAGCGTATGAGTTTAATCAAGCTTTTCATTATGGGGGTGATATTGTTACCGTAATGGGCGCGGCCTCTTATGACACGATAGCTGCTTGTTATGAAGTTGCACAAAAAGAAAATAAGACAATGATGATTGATTTGTTGGAAGTAAGTGATGAAAAAATTGCGTCTATAAAAGATTTTCCAAAAGCAATTTATGCGTTACATCATTCGATTGATCGTAAAGATAAAATGGAAGCTGCAGCCAGTGTAGCAGCATTTCATAGGAAATTTCCTGAGATTAAACGATTGGCAATTGCTGGGGGAATTGATTTAGAACAAGTAAAAAAATTGGCACAACAAGATTTATTGGAAGTAGTAATTGTTGGCTCCAAAATTGTCAAAGCACAAGATCCAATTAAAGCAGTAAGTGAGTTTATGGAGGCTATTCACAATGAAAACAATTGAAACAATAATGACTGAAATTAATCAAGTGATGACGTTGGTTGATGAAAAACAATTGGAAAAAGTTTTACCTTTATTTCAAAAAAATAAACGTATCTTTATCATCGGTGCGGGACGAAGTGGTTTTCAAGCAAAAGGATTCGCTATGCGTTTAATGCATATTGGGTATACTGATTTTGTCATGGGGGAAACCATCACGCCGTCAATTCAAAAAGGCGATACATGGGTAGCCATCTCAGGTTCAGGAACAACAAAAGGAATTGTGGCGGATACACAAGCAGCAAAAAAATTAGGGTTGGATATTGTTGTTTTAACCAGTGATGCTACATCACCTTTGGCTAAATTGGCTGATAAAGTTATTGTAGTTCCTGGCGCAACGAAAACCGGTGCAGGGATTAAGTCTGTGCAACTACTATCGAGTCTTTTTGATCAAACGGTGCACATTACATTGGACGCATTAACTTTGAAATTAGCGGCACGAGATGACACGTCTAATGAAGATGCGTTACATGAACACGTTAATGTAGAGTAGGAATTGTGATGAAAAAAGGAGAAGTTTTAGCTCGTCTTGAAAACACAGGGATTGTTGCAGTCATCCGAGAGAAAACACAACAACAAGCATTAGATGCAGCACGGGCAGTCGTTGCAGGAGGTATCTTTGGCTTAGAAGTAACCTTTTCAATACCTGACGCAGCTATTGTTATTGCACAGCTTAAAGAAATATATATTGAACAAAAAAGTGTGGTTGTTGGTGCAGGAACGGTACTTGATGCAATCACAGCCCGTATGGCAATTGTAGCGGGAGCCGAATTTATTGTAAGTCCGTCCTTTAACCAAGAAACAGCACAAGTATGTAACTTGTATCAAGTACCATATCTACCTGGTTGTATGACAATAACAGAAATGCAGCAAGCAATGATGAGTGGGGCAGAAATCGTGAAGTTGTTTCCAGCTAATAATTTTGACCCAGCATTTATTAAGAGTATTAAAGCGCCACTACCACAAATTAACATTATGCCAACTGGTGGAATTGATTTAGATAATCTTCTTACTTGGAAAAAAGCGGGAGCGCTATTAGTCGGTGTTGGGGGTAACCTCTTTCAAGGTGTTGCAACAAAGGATTATACGCAAGTAAGTAAAATGGCCAGTGCCTACAGTAAAAGATGGTTTGAAACGAAATAAAAAGAATACGTTATAGACGAAAAGTTGGTAAGTTTCCCCCAACAATCAAATTTAAAAATTTGATTGTTGTTACATGGAGACATTAACTTTCCGTCTTTTTTTTTGGAAAAAACAACGTTTATTATTACTATTAGTTGATAAAAATGTTCAAAAAAGGAAAAGTAAATTACAATTAGAGTAAGAAAAATGAGGAGGGGTAAAATGGCAATTTACGATTATACGGTTAAAGATGCAACTGGCAACCCTGTTTCTTTAGAAGCATATCGTGGTAAAGTGTTACTCATTGTAAATACTGCGACTGGATGTGGCTTTACACCACAATATGAAGGACTTGAAAATTTATATCAGCAATTTCAAGCAAAAGGTTTCGAAATTTTAGATTTTCCTTGTAATCAGTTTGGTAACCAAGCTCCTGGAAGTAATGCTGAAATCCAAGAATTTTGTCAATTACGCTACCATACAACATTTAAAACATTTGCCAAAATTGAGGTAAATGGTGAAAATGCAGAACCGTTGTACCAATTCTTAAAAACCGAAAAAAAAGGTATCGGTTCCGCAATTAAGTGGAATTTTACTAAATTTGTGGTAGATCGTAACGGCAATATTGTAAAACGTTTTGCTTCTGCGACAACACCGGAAAAAATTGCAGATACAATTACACAATTACTTTGATGTTAAGAAATGAAAATAAAACAGACTCCTAAAGTAGAGTAAATTCTATTTTAGGAGTCTGTTTTGTTTAGAAAATTATCTTTAATATTACTATAAATTTTAAAGTCATTTTTTACGGTAGGTATAAATAAAAGTTGAAATAAGAAGTAAAGAGTATAGACAATCTTTTTTAGTATATATAGAAAAATAAGAAGTGTAGAAAAATAAAATTAATTTTTTTTGTTTAAAAAAAACAAAAATTAAGATAAATACATTTGAATATGTAGATATAAAGCTTATTTTGATAAGATTTTTACTTTTTGTAAAAAAACGTGCTGCTTTGAAATATTTTTGTAACATAGTTATTATTTGTTTGACATATCACTATGTTAAACTGCTCTTAGCGTTAAAAGAGAAAAGAACTTTTTAACCGGTAATTTTTATTTATTAAATAAGAAAATAAGACGCCATTCGGAGGAATTTTACGTGAAGAAGAGTTTGTTATCAGCATTATTAGTTTGCTCCTTAACACTTGCAGCCGTACCAAGTAATGTAGCCTTTGCAGATACTATTGATGAAAAAATTGAAGCACAAGATCAAAAAATTAACAGCTTACAAGGTCAACAAGCTGATGTTTCAAATCAAATTAGTTCATTAGAAACTGAAATTGCAGCAGTTGCTGAAAAAGTAAGTGACTTAGAAAATAAGCAAGCCAAATTAAATGAAGAAACAATGAAATTACAAGATAAAATTGCGACGTTAAAAGTACGAATTGCTAAACGAGAAGAAGCAATAAAAAAACAAGCTCGCGATGTTCAAGTGAACGGTCAAAGTACCAACTTCATCGATGCGGTGGTTGAATCTGATTCATTATCAGACGCTATTGGTCGTGTTCAAGCAATGACAACAATTGTTAAAGCTAATAATGATTTAGTTGCTCAACAAAAGCGCGATAAACAAGCAGTTGAGACAAAAGTTAAAGAAAATGAAGAAAAAGTGAGCGCATTAGCTGCGAATCAAAAAGAGTTAGAAACTCAGAAAAATGCTATTGCGAATAAACAAGCTGAATTAAACGTTTTAAAAGCGAACTTAGCGGCTGAAGAAGCAACTGCTAAAAGTGATAAAGATAAATTAAACAAACAAAAAGCACAAGCGCTAGCCGAAGCAGCTCGGATTCGGAAAGAACAAGAAGCAAAAGAAGCTGCGGCAGCAAAAGAAGCAGCTCGTCAAGAACAATTAGCAGCACAAGCACAACAAGAAAGCAATACTACGCCTGTTAATAATGGCTCTGGTTCTATTGAAACAAATAAACCTATTGAAAATAATCAAACAGATAATAATAACTCAAATGATAATGATATCAATAATAACAATGAATCTGATGACAACAATTGGGGCGGTGGTTCAGGTAGTGGAATCGACCATTCAGGTTCAGGCAATATGTATGCACAAGGCCAATGTACGTGGTATGTAAAACAAGTTGCACCTTGGGTAGGAACTTATTGGGGCAATGGAGCACAATGGGGCGCATCAGCAGCGGCTGATGGTTATCGCGTTGATGGAACACCTGCTGCTGGTGCTGTTGTAGTATTTGCTGGCGGCCAAAGTGTTGGTAGTTGGAATGCTGATCCAGTTTATGGTCACGTAGCTTACGTTGAATCATACAATGCAGCCAACAACACAATTACAATTTCACAAGGTGGTATGGGCTTCTCATCACCAACTGGTCCAAACATCGAAACATTAAGCGCATCTGGCTTAACTTATATTCATCGTTAATTTAATGAACCTTCAAGACGTCGATAATATTTCGACGTCTTTTTTTGTTCTGTAAAAAAAGTATAAACTTTTCACATGAAAAAAATTGATTTGACTGCAATAAAATAGTTATGACTAAAAGTTAGCAGGTATAGTTCGCATTTTTAATGTCACTTTATTTTAGAGAAAAACACTCTTATGCTAGAATAAGAAGAATAACATGAAGTGAGCTAAAATAGAGGTGGATAAATTTGGCTGTATTTTTAGGAATCGATATTGGAACCACAGCAATGAAATTAGGAGTAATTGGTGATCAAAAACTATTGTTTGAAACAAGCTTGAAAATAAGGACATATGGTGATGAGGTGACAAAATATCAGGATGCCTCAGAAATTCTTGCCTTATTAGAAAAAGGAATTTTTCTAATTCCCAAAAATTTACGTGAAAAAATTTCAATAATCAGTTTTAGTACAGCGATGCACAGTTTACTTCCTGCTAATAGTCAAAAAGTTTTTTTATGGTCAGACTTACAGGCTGGTAAAACGATTGCCCATTTCTCTAAAAGAAAATTAGCGAAACATTTTTATCAACTAACAGGCACACCAATTCATGCAATGTCGCCTTTTGCGAAACTACTTTATTTTAAAGAAGCCAATAAATATCAAGAAGTGACGAAGTGGTCGGGCTTAAAAGAGCTAGTGTTAGAATATTTCACTGGAAAATTTATTATTGATCGCGCTTGTGCTTCAGCTACAGGATATTATGATTTGGAAAAGAAAACGTGGAGTACAGAAATTCTATCTTATCTGGCAATTAACCCAAATCAATTAGCTGAAATTGTCGACACAACGAAAACACTGCCTATGAAGACAGATAAAATTAATCACTTTGGTTTTGCACCAAAGATAAAAGTTGCAGTTGGTGCTAGCGATGGAACCCTAGCAGCTTATGCCAGTTTTTATCGCACGAAAAGAACAGCTAGTCTAACAATTGGAACTAGTGCAGCGGTAAGGCAAATTACTACCACTGTACAATTAGAACCAAATAAACAAAATTTTTGTTACTATTTGAATGAAAAATACTTTGTACTTGGTGCACCAACTAATAACGGAGCTGCTTTACTGGAATGGACAGCAAACCAATTAGCAAAAGATCAAAACACTTTTTTCAGCCAATTACCCAATATTCTCGAAAAAACTAGTATAGGTGCCCGTGGCTTACGTTTTGAACCTTATTTAAATGGAGAAAGAGCGCCTATTTGGGATGAAAATGCCAAGGGGGGATTCTCAGGTCTGACATTAAAACATACAAGAGAAGATTTAATACGTAGTGTAATTGAAGGAATGTTATTAAATATTCGCCGTTTAATAAATTTAGTGGCCCCAAAGCAAGTATTATCAGTTAGTGGCGGTTTTTTTCAAACAACTGAACTTGCGCAGTTAGCTAGCACGATTTTTGGTATAGAATGTATTTATGCGCCAGAAAATGAACCAATTTTTGGTTTATACTATTTATATTTTCAAACGGAAATACAATCGCAAAGAGAAGAAGTACATTTTTTACCTAATCTAAAAGAGCAAGTAATTTATGAAAAATTGGCTGAAAATTATTTTTAGAAACGATTAAAAAAAACGAAAACAAAAAACGCTCGCATTTGCGAACGTTTTTTGCTTTTATGGGAAAATAAGAAATGAACAAAATTAAGGTAATTTGATAACATTTTCGCTATCTTTATCAAAGAAGTGTGCTTTATTGATATTGAAAGCAAGGTCAATGAATTCACCTGGTTTATGGAAGTCTCGAGCATCCACTTTTGATACAAATTCAGTTTCACCAGTTTTTGTATACAACATTGATTCTGCACCAAGTAATTCTGATACAACGACTTCTGCGTTAACCGTTGCTTCTGGTGAAGCGTCAATTGCGACTTGCTCAGAGTGAATATCTTCTGGACGAATACCAAAGATAACTTCTTTGCCTTCATAACCTTTTTCAACTAAAATTTTATTTTTTCCTTCTGGAATACGTAATTTTAAGCCGTAACCGTCTGTAATTACACCGTTATTTAATGTAACGTTGAAGAAGTTCATAGCAGGAGAGCCAATGAAACCTGCAACAAAGACATTAACTGGTGTATCATATACTTCTTGAGGTGTTCCGATTTGTTGAATAAAACCATCTTTCATGATAACAATTCGGTCAGCCATTGTCATAGCTTCAGTTTGGTCATGGGTAACATAAATTGTCGTTGTGTTTAAGCGTTGGTGTAATTTTGCGATTTCAGCACGCATGGCAACCCGTAATTTTGCATCTAAGTTTGACAACGGTTCATCCATTAAGAAGACTTTGGCATCCCGAACAATGGCACGACCTAAAGCAACCCGTTGTCGTTGACCACCAGATAGAGCAGCTGGCTTACGGTCTAAATATTCTTTTAAGCCTAAAATTTCAGCAGCGTTTTCAACACGTGTTTTAATATCTGCTTTGTCATATTTACGCAATTTTAAACCAAATGCCATGTTATCAAATACAGTCATATGTGGGTATAGGGCGTAGTTTTGGAATACCATGGCGATATCGCGATCTTTTGGCGCCACATCATTCATCACTTTGTCGCCAATTGATAGTTCACCTTCTGTAATATCTTCTAGACCTGCAATCATCCGTAAAGTTGTTGATTTACCACAACCTGAAGGTCCAACAAAAACAATGAATTCGCGATCTGCAATATTTAAATTAAAGTCAGTAACGGAATAGTTTTCCGCATTATCATATTTTTTATAGACATGATTTAAAGCCATTTGTACCATGATTATTACCTCTTTTTCTTTTTATTATTTGCTATGCACCTAGTATATATGTAACCGTTTTTATTTGTTAGGTCAGAGTGCACAAAAGGAGTCCTATTTTTTGTGCACTTTTTTGAAAATGGTTTCATTTTAATGTTGGAGTGTTCTGCTAGATTTTAAAGTTCGACTTTCAGCCTTTTTTATGGCCTGTCAAAGCAGTTAACAAAAAAATTATTTTTTTATTGACAAAAAATTTTGATTAGCGTAAACTTCATTTCAACAAGTAAATAGTATTCGTTGATGAGGAAAGTAAGTTTGGCGGACATTTTAGAGAGACACTGCTTGGTGGAAAGTGTTATGGACAAAATACTGAAAATGGCCTTGGAGAAAAAGTTTGTCGATAAGTAGGCAGCTTCGGAAGCGTTCCACCGTTAAAAGGAACACCAATCTCTATAAATATTAGATGTTGGGCAGAGGAAAGCATTGCTTTCAAATTAAGGTGGTAACACGATCATTCGTCCTTTTACAGATTAATCTGTAAAAGGATTTTTTTATTTTAATATTACTTACAATGATTAAGTAAGTAGACAATGAATTTTTTTAACAGAGAGCTTCGGTAGCTGAAAAGAAGTAAAAATGAAATTGTTGAAAATGGCTTATGAGTAAATTATTTTCGAGCTGAAAAGTAAGAAAATAACGGGTGCGCCCGCTAAAGCGCTAGAGTATGCTAGTACTTGAAGAGGGATTGAGTGCGAACTGAATCTAAAATGAGGTGGTAACACGCAAAAAGCGTCCTCAAGCAAAGAAAATTTCTTTGTTTGAGGATGCTTTTTTTATCGCAATTTTTTTGAAAGGATGAAAATAATGGGGCAAAAACGAATGTGATACTTTTAAAAAGACGAAAAAACGGATTTTTAGGAGGAAAGATATGATTGACTTAAAAAATATTTCGGTGACATTTTCGCAAGATAAAAATGAAGTAGTTCACGCCGTTTCCGCTGTAAATTTGCATATCCAAAAAGGAGATGTTTATGGAATTGTCGGCTATTCTGGAGCAGGGAAAAGTACCTTAGTACGGGTTATTAATTTATTGCAACGCCCAACCAGCGGCACGGTTACAGTTAATGGCACAGAGCTAACTACCTTGAAAGATAAAAAATTACGAGAAAAACGTAAAGAAATTGGGATGATTTTCCAACATTTTAATTTAATGAATAGTCGAACGATTTTTGAAAACGTGGCATTTTCTCTAAAATATACGGGAAAATCCAAACAGGAACGTCAAGAAAAAGTCAACGAACTATTAGATCTGGTGGGAATTCGCGATAAAGCCAATAGCTATCCTGCTCAATTATCTGGGGGACAAAAACAGCGTGTGGCGATTGCCAGAGCGTTAGCTAACGACCCGAATATTTTGTTATGTGATGAAGCTACAAGTGCCCTTGATCCAAAAACTACACTCCAAATTTTAGCTTTATTAAAAGATTTAAATAAGAAATTGGACTTAACAATTATCTTAATCACCCATGAAATGCAAGTAGTTAAAGAGATTTGTAACAAAGTTGCTGTCATGGAGGCAGGTGAAATTATTGAAAAAGGGAGCTGTATTCAAGTTTTTAGCCAGCCAAAGCAAGCGTTAACCCGGGACTTTATTCGAACCGCTACTCATATTGACCAAGCTTTGGAAACTATTTTGAATAGTGCAAAGTTTAGCCACTTAACAAAAAGCGAATGGTTAGTAGAATTGGCGTATGTAGGAGATCAGACCAATGAACCGTTGATTGCTCAATTATACAGTCGCTATCAAGTGACGACCAATATATTATATGGCAACGTGGAAATTATCCAAGATGTACCATTGGGAAGTTTGGTTGTTACTTTAGCTGGTGAAGAAAATCAGCGCCGGCAGGCTTTAAAATATTTACAAAGACTAGGAGTTTACACGAATGTTTTAAAATATACAGAAGAAAGCGCCAGAGTTATGAATGGAGGTTTTTAGAATGCAGGTAGTAGAAAAGTATTTTCCAAACGTTTTTGCTATACCAGACGAGTTTATTGAAGCTACAAAACAAACTTTATACATGTCATTTTGGACGGCGCTAGTTGGCGGTATTTTAGGAATTTTATTAGGTGTTGTTTTAGTAGTAAGTCGTCCTAATGGTATCTTACAAAATCGCCCGTTATACAATATTTTCGATAAATTAATTAATATTGTACGTTCTATTCCCTTCATTATTATGTTGTCTCTTTTAGCTTTGGTAACTCGCTTTGTCGTGGGAACAACGATTGGGGAAAAAGCAGCGTTAGTTCCTTTAGTAGTGGGAGTAGTTCCATTTTTTGCTCGTCAAATTGAAAATGCCTTATTAGAAGTTGACCCAGGAGTAGTGGAAGCAGCGCAAGCGATGGGAACGAGTCCGGCGGGAATAATATTTCGCGTGTATTTGTTAGAGGGATTACCGGGAATTGTCCGGGTTAGTGCATTAACAATTATTAACGTGATTGGCCTAACCACAATGGCAGGAGCTGTGGGTGCTGGAGGCTTGGGAAATTTAGCTATTTCTCGAGGCTATAATCGCTTTCAAACAGATGTTACGATTGTCGCAACCTTATTAATATTAATCTTGGTTTTTATCAGTCAATTTATAAGTAATCAAATTATTAAAAAAATTACTCATTAGAATAAGAACTTATTTGGAGGAATAGAAAATGAAAAAATTAATCAAAGTAGGCTTTATCGCAGTTGCATTGTTGTTTGTTGCCACAGGCTGTTCAAAAGGAAATGCCAAAGCAAAGGATAACTCAAAAGAGACGACGGTCAAATTGGGGGTAATTGGTTCAGATACAGATGTTTGGGATAATGTGAAAGAGCGTCTCAAAAAAGAAGGTATTCATTTGGAATATGTAAAATTTACTGACTACAATCAACCAAATGCAGCGTTAGCGGATAAATCGATTGATTTAAATGCTTTTCAACATCAGTTTTTTCTAGATAACTACAATAAAGAACATAAAACTGATCTTGTATCCATTGGCAATACCGTTAATGCACCACTGGGAATCTACTCTGACAAAATTAAAGATATAAAAAATTTAAAAGATGGTGCGAAAGTGGCAATTCCAAATGATGTAACAAATGGGGGACGGGCGTTACTTCTTTTACAAACAGCGGGTTTAATTAAAGTAGATCCTGCTAAAAAACAAACACCAACAGTTTCAGATATTACGGAAAACAAAAATGATTTAAAAATCACGGAATTAGATGCTGCGCAAACAGCTCGAGCATTATCAGATGTTACTATTTCTGTTATTAATAGTGGCGTTGCCGTAGATGCTGGATTTACACCAACAAAAGATGCAATTTTCTTAGAACCTGTAGACGACAATGCACGGCCTTATGTCAATATTATTGTAGCGCGAAAAGAAGATGCAAATAATAAAGTTTATCAAAAAATTGTGACAGCTTATCAAACAAAAGAAACGGAAAAAGTAATTGCTGAAACGTCTAAAGGCTCTAGTGTGCCAGCTTGGGAAACTTTTGGTCGTAAATAATTAGCTTAATATTTTAACAAAAGAAAAAATGAGACTGACTTTAGAATGAGTAAGATTAGCTTATAATCTATAAATTAAGGAGTGAAGTGTATGGCAACTACAACTACTAGAACACAACACATTGAAGAATTTATTGCGGCAAGTTTACCAACTTATAAAGAAATTGCGTTAGATATTCATCGTCATCCTGAAGTTAGTAATTATGAATTTTATTCTTCAGATGTACTAATTAAGCAATTAGAAATAGAAGGTTTTACTGTTAAAAAAGATGTTGCTGGACACCGAACAGGATTTGATGCTCGCTTTTTAACTGGTAAACCAGGACCAGTGATTGCCTTTTTAGCTGAATTTGATGCGCTGCCGGGGATTGGGCATGCTTGTGGGCACAATCTTTTTGGCACGTATTCTGTATTAGCAGCAAGTGCATTAAAAGATTTAATTACAGACTTGGGTGGTGAAATACGAGTTTACGGTACTCCTGGTGAAGAAGGAGGAGAAAATGGTTCAGCAAAGGGAAGTTTTGTACGAGAAGGTTTCTTTGCTGATGTAGATGCCGCCTTGTGTGTTCACCCAGCACATCGTTATGGCAAAACAACCGCTTCTTTAGCAAATGATCCGGTTGATATTAAATTTTATGGACGCGCCGCCCATGCAGCAGGGGCCCCAGAAAAAGGAATTAGTGCGTTAGAAGCCCTGTTACAGGTTTTTAATGGAATCAATAGCTTGCGATTGTACTTGCCAAAAGATGTGAATATTCACGGAATTATTACTGATGGTGGTGTTGCTGCTAATGTTATTCCTGAATACGCTGCAGCTCGTTTTTATTTACGGGCAAAAAATCGGGGTACATTAAATGAAGTCTATCAAAAAGTAGAAAATATTGTGAAAGCTGCTGCACTTGTTACAGGGGCAACTTATGACTTTGGTCTTTTCCAAAATTCGGTGGATGATGTGATTGTCACCCCAAGTTTTGACGAACTATTCTTTCAACATGTCGCAGAGCTTCAGATACCAGCAGGAAAAATCGAAACACACGTACGGACAAGTTTAGGATCTTCTGATGTTGGAAATGTCAGTCAAGTTGTGCCAACAATCCAACCAACTGTTTCAATTTCTGATGATTACATTGCGGGACATTCTGAAGAATTTAAAGCCGCCGCTAAGAGTGAGAAAGGGTTGGCGTCTATTGGTATTGCTGCAGAACTATTAGCTAAAACGGCATTGGACTTATTTGAACAACCTGAACTATTGACTAAAATCAAGCGCGAGCATAAAGAAAGTTTAACCAAAGGAAACTAAATATTGTGTACCATTGTGGGCTAATTGTAAACCTGCGCCAAGAAACTTTTTGGCACAGGTTTACAATTTCATTTTATATCAGAAAAAGAGGAAATGAGTAGGTGACAAAACATTAAATCATCCATTTTTTTCAAGTCTAAACCTGTGGCTTCTTGAAATTTATCAATACGATAGCTAATCGTGTTTCGGTGTAAAAATAAGGTTTTAGCAGCAGAACTAACATTGCCTTGTGCCTGCCATAAAGCTTCTAAGATAGCAGTCATTTCGGAATCGCTAAACCATAATTCAAATAAATTTTTAAAAAGTGTTACTTTTTGCATCGGCTCAAAAATAAAATAATCAATAGCCGAATTAGATAAGGTGAAATTTTGCTGACTATTGTTACGATGAGCTTGCTGTAAAAATATTTGTCTTTCTGTCTGGAAATCTGGGGCTAATTTTTCATCCGATTGATGGAAACTCCCAATAAAAACTTGACTGTAACAGTTAAAGTCACTATCCAGAGCTTGAAAAATACTAAAGAGTTCGCTGGTAGAAAAGTTACTAATTTCTTTATTTTCTACCAAAATAAAGGTATCTTGACTGAGCCAAAAAGCATCTGCCACGGCCTGAATGATGTCAGTTGCAGCTTGCTGCCAAGTTTCTTTTTCAAAATCTTTGCCACTTTTTATTTTTACTTGCAAAATACGAACTTGGTGAGTATTTGGGGTTTTATCTCCCTTGAATAAAATGCGATACCAGCGGTGAGAAGTAGAATTTTCAGGTTCTTTGACAGGATTTGCCAAGAGCTGTAAAAGATTGCGTTCATTGCTTGTTAATGTTTGTGCAAGTAAAATGGCAAAGCCTTCATCCAAACGAAGACAATAAAATTTTGGATCATCTAGTGGTGTATTGCTAAAACGAGCATTTGGATAGATTTGTTGAATTTTATCAAACGTCATAATAAGCTCCTTTTACATTCAGTGTCTTTATTTTACAAGGTGCTTAAAAAAATGCCAAGACGTTTATTTTGCTAACGCACGAACAGCAATAATATTTTTATTTTGTGCTAAGCCATCAATAATTTCTGCTGAAGTTTCTTCATTAATAAATGCAATAGCATAATTTTTTCGAAAAACTTTTACATCATCTTGCGTGTCAACATAATAATCTGTCGTAATGGCTTTTATCCCTCGTGCTTTAAAAAAATCATGAATAAAGATTTCGGCTTCAACTGGATTAATGTATTTAATTTGAAAATTTTTATTTGTTGGTACATGTACAATTTTTTTCAATAGGACCAAGACGGCGATAACAGCAACAAAACTTAATAATGCAATAGCGTAATAGCCCATACCGATTGCTAATCCAAGCCCAGCCGTTGCCCATAAAGAAGCTGCGGTGGTCAATCCACGAATAGAGTGGTGGGTTACAACAATTGTACCTGCTCCTAAAAAACCAATTCCACTAACGACTTGTGCAATTAAGCGGGCTTGATCTGCGCGAATAACAGTTGCAATTTGAGGGTTGCTTCTAGCAAAAATAACAGCTTGCGCAGCAATTTCTTGCTGCATCATGGCAATAACACAAGCGCCAATTCCAACTAAGATATGGGTTCGCATTCCAGCGGGGCGGTTTTTTTGTTCGCGATCAAAACCGATAATACCACTGGTTATAATCACTAAACCAAGACGGCATAAAATTTCCCATACACTGACACGAAACATAAAATCTCTCCTTTCATTATATTTAGCAGCTCTCATTTCGAATTTTTTTAATGTGTATTGAAAGAATAGATAGTAGCAGATTATTTCAAAAATACTTAAAAAAATAAACAGCATCCTTTCTTCCACTATAATCTTCTGTTAAAAATTCCGCAAATAAAATTCAAAATTTGGACAAAAGCAACGCTACTTCATTGCAATTTTATACAAAAGCCTTTTAAATTACCTTTTTTAACGTACTGTAACATGTTACGGGAAATGTAACATGTTTTCTTTGCGCCAAGCTGCTTTCTAAAAGGATGAAACCCCTTTCTAAATTATTGGTGTAACGTTATGCTGAGTATGTCAAAAGCATTACTCGAGTAAAGACAATCATATTAATTATCTAAAGGAGCGTTATACCATGCAAAAAAGAGATTTTATCGACACAAATGAATTTACCAAAGAAGAAATTGAATATTTAATCGCATTAGCTTTAAAAATTAAAGATAGTATTAAACATGGTCATTATCCTTTATTACTTAAAAATAAAACATTAGGAATGATTTTCGAACAATCTTCAACTCGTACGCGTGTTTCTTTTGAAACAGCAATGACACAACTTGGTGGACATGCCCAATATTTGGCACCTGGTCAAATTCAATTAGGTGGACATGAGAGCTTAGGGGATACTGCCCGAGTATTATCTCGCTTAGTTGATATTTTAATGGCACGCGTAGAGCGACATGAATCTGTTGTTGCGCTAGCAAAAGATGCTACTATTCCTGTTATTAATGGTATGAGTGATTACAACCATCCAACCCAAGAATTAGGGGATATTATTACAATGACTGAACATTTACCTGCGGGTAAAAAATTATCTGATTGTAAAATCGTTTTTGTAGGGGATGCTACACAAGTTTGTGTATCTACTATGTTTATGGCAACTAAGATGGGAATGGACTTTGTGCAATTTGGTCCTAAAGGTTTCCAAATTAAAGAAGAAACATTAGCAATCGGCAAAGAAAATGCTAAAAAATCAGGTGGTAGTGTTCTAATCACAGAAAATGCTGAGGAAGCATTGAAAGATGCGGACTTTGTATACACAGATGTTTGGTATGGTCTATATGAAGCAGAATTATCAGAAGAAGAACGGATGAATGTTTTTTATCCAAAATATCAAGTAAACGATGATTTAATGGCAAAAGCGGCACCTCATGCGAAATTCTTACATTGCTTACCAGCAACGCGTGGGGAAGAAGTGACTGATGAAGTGTTGGATGGCAAACAATCTATTGTTTTAGACGAAGCAGAAAATCGTTTAACAGCTATGCGTGCATTGTTAGTATACTTCTTAAACCCATATTTGGACTATGCTGACGATGCTTTAGCAGCAAAATTTGACGGAGAATTGCAATATATGTTGCAACCAAAACGTCAATTCGAACGTAAAGACTAGAAAATTTTCTAAAATTTGAAAAGTCATTGCAAACTTGTCATCTTTAGTAACGATGTCAAGTTTGCATCAGTTTTTCATTTTGGCTCATTGAAAGGAGCACAATTATGAAGGAAAAGAAAAAATTTCGTCTTTTTGATGCGGTCTTAATGGCCGTTGTGGTTATTCTAGTAGTAGAATCAGCAGCGCCAGCTGCGGCAATTGGATCCTCGCAATTCTTCTGGTGGGGGTTATTATTAATTTTATTTTTCCTCCCTTATGGTTTAATTTCAGCAGAACTTGGTACAACTTACGATGATGAAGGTGGTATTTACGATTGGGTAAAAAAAGCCTATGGACGTCGCTGGGGGGCACGCGTAGCCTGGTTTTATTGGATTAATTTTCCAATTTGGATGGCGAGTTTAGCTGTGTTGTTCCAAGAAGTTTTAAGCCAAATTTTCCAATTACATTTAAGTACACCCGTTTTAATTTTCATTCAATTAATTTTTATTTGGTTTGTAACCATTATTAGTTGTTACCCTGTTAGTGATAGTAAATGGATTTTAAATCTAGCGGCCTTTGCCAAAGTAGCGATTATGGTTTGTTTGGGTATCTTAGGCATTTATCATGCGGTTACAAAAGGAATGGCCAACGATTTTTCCGGTGCTGCGCTATTACCTAAATTTGATATTCAAAATTTAAGCTTTTTATCGGTTATTTTATTTAACTTTTTAGGTTTTGAAGTTGTAACTACTTTAGCTAGTGACATGGACAATCCTAAAAAACAAATTCCACAGGCTATTATTTATGGTGGTATTTTAATCGCTTTCTTCTACCTATTTGCAGCATTTGGGATGGGAGCAGCTGTACCAGCCGATCAACTTTCAGCTTCAGGCGGTTTGATTGATAGTTTTATTTTGTTAGTGGGCGGATTAAATCCATTTGTCGTGATTATTGGTATTTTATTTATGTACACATTAGCGGCAAACTTAATTTCTTGGGCGCTTGGCGTTAATTATGTTGCATTGTATGCGGCTAAAAACCAGGATATGCCAGCAATTTTTGCCAAAGAAAACCCTAAAAATGATATGCCAGTAGGTGCTTCGATTGTAAATGGTGTGATTGCATCTATTTTAGTTGTCGCAGCGCCGTTTATTCCAAACGAAAATATCTTTTGGGCGTTCTTCTCATTGAATGTAGTTGCGTTGTTACTTTCTTATATTATGATGTTCCCTGCCTTTTTAAAATTACGCAAAGTTGATCCCAACGCTGTGCGTCCTTTTAAAGTGCCTGGTCCAAACTGGCTAATGAAAGTTATAACATTTATTCCAATGATTTTGTTAATCATTACTTTAATTTTTTCTGTTGTGCCACTGGATGCAAGTGCTGCAGAAATGAATGCTAAAATTCCAGTCTTAGTTGGTACAATCATCGCTTTTGTTATTGGCGAGATTGTTATTCACTTTTCAGCAAAAGAAAAACATGAAAAAGGAGTTATTACAGATGAAAACAATCGATAGTTCACCACGTCAAGATGGATTTAAAATGCCTGGTGAGTTTGCGCCCCATGAAGGAGTTTATATGTTATGGCCACAACGTCCAGATAACTGGCGGGATGGTGGTAAACCTGCCCAACAAGCTTTTGTGGCGGTGGCAAAAGCAATTGCTGAATTCGAACCTGTCACAATGGGTGTCAATTTAGATCAATATAACAATGCTCGCCATATGTTACCTGAAAATATTCGCGTAGTAGAAATCGCAAGTGATGATTCTTGGGTACGAGATTGTGGTCCGACTTTTGTCACAAACGGCAAAGGCGAAACCCGCGGCGTTGATTGGACTTTTAATGCTTGGGGAGGATTAGTTGATGGTTTATATTTCCCTTGGGATAAAGACGATCAAGTAGCTCAAAAAATTTGTGAAAATGAACGAAAAGATCGCTATCGTTTAAATGATTTTGTTTTAGAAGGCGGTTCTATCCATGTAGATGGCGAAGGTACTTTAATTACAACAGAAGAATGTTTGTTATCAGAAGGACGTAATCCACAGTTATCCAAAGAACAAATTGAAAATATTTTAAAAGAATATCTAAATATCGAAAAAGTAATTTGGTTAAAACGTGGAATTTATTTAGATGAAACGAATGGTCATGTAGATAATATTGCAAATTTTGTCGCTCCTGGCGAAGTCGCCTTAGCATGGACAGATGATGAAAGTGATCCACAATACGAAATTTCAAAAGAGTGTTTGGATATTTTAGAAAGTGAAACGGACGCTAAAGGTCGTAAAATCAATGTGACAAAATTATATGTACCAAAACCAATTCTAATTAACGAAGAAGAAAGTGGGGGAGTTGATGCAGTAGACGGGACTCTACCACGTCAAGTTGGTGACCGTTTAGCAGCCAGTTATGTGAATTATTATACTGCTAATGGCGGTGTTGTTTATCCGTTGTTTGATGATCCAATGGATGAAAAAGCAAAAGAAACTTTACAACAATTATACCCAGATCGTAAAATTGTTGGCGTTTATGCCCGTGAAATTTTATTAGGTGGCGGGAACATTCATTGTATCACCCAACAAATTCCAAAAGGGGAGGCATAATGATGACAAAAACAGTTGTCGTAGCTTTAGGTGGCAACGCAATTTTAACTGATGATCCAACAGCTGCTGGACAGCAAAAAGCCTTAGCAAAAACTGCAACTTCTTTAGTGAGTCTAATTGAAGCGGGGTATAAAGTGATTATTTCCCATGGCAATGGTCCACAAGTAGGAAATTTGTTATTGCAACAAAAAGCAGCAGCGTCAAAAGAAAATCCGGAAATGCCATTGGATACTAGTGTTGCCATGACACAAGGTAGCATTGGTTATTGGTTAACACAAGCTTTGGACAATGAATTAAAAAAACGAGGTCTCAAAAAGCCTGTTGTAGCTCTTTTAACGCAAGTTATTGTTGCAGCTGATGATGAAGGTTTTGTTAATCCAACCAAACCTGTTGGTCCTTTTTTGACAGCAGAAAAAGCAGAAGCTGAAATGAAAATGAGTGAAGCAACTTATAAAGAAGATGCAGGACGTGGGTGGCGCAAAGTTGTTGCTTCGCCTAAACCAATCGGAATCGTTGAAGCTCAAACAATTAAAACGCTACTTGCAACCGATATTTTAGTTGTCGCAGGTGGTGGCGGGGGGATTCCAGTTATTACTACAGATGCAGGGTTAGTTGGAGTAGAGGCAGTAATTGATAAAGATTTTGCTTCTGAAAAAATTGCTGAAATTGTCAATGCAGATGAATTAATTATTTTAACTGGGGTTCCAAATGTTGCAGTTCATTTTAATACACCGGAACAAAAAAATCTTACAACCGTAGATATTGAAACTTTAGAAAAATACAAAGCAGCTGGTGAGTTTGCCCCGGGTAGCATGTTACCAAAAGTTGAAGCTGCATTAGCTTTTGTTAAAGCACGTCCGAAGGCCAGAGCAGTGATTACTTCTTTGGATAATTTAGACGCTTTGTTAAAAGAAGATGCAGGTACAATTATATATGGGAATCAAAGTTTAGAGCAAAAGAGTCATTTGAAAGACTACATTACCCATTAAGTGTTTTAAATATTAGCAAGAAAAAGCCGAGCCATTTGGTTCGGTTTTTTCTGACAAAAAATAAAAATTAATTTACAGCTATGGTATATTTAAAGTGCGATGTTAGAACAGTTATTACGATAGACAACTCAACTGGAAGTCAGTTGAATGAAGGAGGAAGCTTTGATGTTAGTAGAAACTTCACCAAGGCGAGATGGTTTTCAAATAATACCTGAATGGTTACCTCATAAAGAGTGTTACTTAATTTGGCCAGAACGATCAGATAATTGGCGATTAGGAGGAAAGCCTGCTCAAAAAAATTATCAGCAAGTGGCTGAAGCTATTAGCCGTTTTGAAAATGTTACTGTACTCGTTTCAAGACAACAGTTTTTAAATGCGCGGCATCAACTGCCCAATCATATTCGCGTCATAGAGATGAGTAACGATGATGCATGGTTAAAAGATACAGGACCGGTATTGGTAATGAACGCTCTGGGGAAATTACGGGGCGTAGATTTTCGCTTTAATGCATGGGGGGGGCTTTTAGATGGTTTGTTTTTCCCCTGGGATCAAGATGATTTACTAGCTCGTAAACTTTGTGATTTGGAACGGATTGATTATTATCAATTGAAAGATTTTGTTTTAGAAGGCTGTTCAATCCATACGGATGGTGAGGGCACGCTTTTTGCAACAGAAGAATGCTTGTTATCAGAAGGGCGTAACCCACAGCTTAAAAAACGAGCAATTGAAGAAATTCTAAAAGAATATTGTGGGATTGAGAAAATTATTTGGTTTCCAAGAGGTTTTTTTCTAGATGAAACAAATGGCGACATAGATAACTTGTTAAATGTTGTTCGACCAGGAGAAGTCGTTTTGACTTGGTGTGAAGATCCTAAAGACCCAATGTATGAAATTACACGCGAAGCTGAAGCTGTATTACAAAAGCAACAAGACGCAAAAGGTAGAAAGTTTACTATCCATAAATTAGAATTGCCGAAATCTTTGTATATTACTAATGAAGAGGCAGCAGGCGTAGACCCAGTCAATGGTATGTTGCCACGTTTTGCCGGAGATCGCTTGTCTGCGACGTATGTTAGTTATTATACAGCAAATCACGGTATTGTTTTTCCGCTTTTTGATGACCCTAACGATAAAAAAGCTAAAAGTTTACTGCAAAAACTCTATCCTGGTTATGAAGTTATTGGTGTTAATGCCCGAGAAATTTTACTTGGTGGCGGAAATATTCACTGTATCGCTCAAGGAATACCACAGCATGAAAGGTGAGAGAAACGATGGATTTTTTTGAAATAGTCAACAGTCATATTGCCGAATTGACTAAAAATGAACAAGTGCTGTTCGATTATGTCATTACAAATCTTGACAGCATTAAAAATAAAAGTATTCGCGAAGTTGCTGATGATTGTTTCGTTTCGACTACAACTTTTTTACGCTTCGTACGGAAGTTAGGCTTTTCTGGCTTTAGCGAATTTACAACAGTTATAAAATATACATTACTAAATAAAAAGACGATTCCTGACTCCTCACCTTTTGTTGTGAGTCAAAAAGACTATCGAGAAGAATATTTGAAAAATATGGTAGAATCTGTCCGGGTTATGGATACAGATAAAGTAACGCAAATTGTAGCTCAATTGCAAAAAAGGCCTAAAATTTTTCTTTTTGCTAAAGGTTTAAGTAAAGAAATTATGCGCTATATTAAGTATTTATATAACACAGCGGGTTTTTTTGTCATTTTTCCAGAAGATCACCAAACTCGAGCAATTGCCCAACAACAAGCTGAAAAGAATGATATTGTTTTTATTTTTAGTTATAAAGGGGAGGATTTGGAATTAATTGAGTGCGTGCGTAAAATGAAAAATCAAAATCATCCTCTAATTGTTTCGATTACAGGTGCAGATAATAATCTTTTACAAAATTCTAGCGATTTAAATCTCTATTTATTTACCGACGAAATCAGTTTAAACCATTTGGACATCACCTCCCATATTTCTATGGTGGCCTTGATGGAATTGATTTTATATCAGTTTATTGAAGCTAGCGGCAGTGAAAACTATCATTTGATATTCCGTTAATTTATGAACTACATATATCTAAATTGATAACAAGTCTTTCTTTTTTAGAATGTCTTGTTATTTTTTTGTTTTTTCAAGGTTATTGCTATTTATTTAAATTCATGTTTTAATGTGTTTGAAAACGCTAACAAGAAGGTGGAAAAATGATTTCAGAAACACAAAACCAAGCGCTTTACGGTATTTTAAAAGCTTATGAGCGACTAAAGCCATTAATGATTCATACACCGTTGGCTCCTAGTAATATTTTGGGGCAAAAAAAACAAGGTGACATTTATTTGAAATTAGAAAATTTGCAACGCACTGGTTCTTTTAAAGCTAGAGGAGCCTATAATAAATTAGCAACTTTAACACCAGATGAAAAAAAACGTGGGGTAATTGCTTGTTCGGCTGGAAATCATGCACAAGGAGTAGCTTTGGCGGCCTCTCTTTTGAAGATAAATGCGCGAATTTTCATGCCTGAAAGTGCTCCTAAAACAAAGATTTTGGCAACCGAAAATTATGGTGCTAAGGTGGAGCTAGTTGGAGAAACATTTGATGAAACAAAAGCTAGAACACTAGCAGAAGTAGCCAAAAGTGGGGAAGTCTTTGTTTCGCCTTTTGATGATTGTGCGGTTATGCAAGGACAAGGAACAATAGGAATTGAATTGTTACAAGACTTGCCAGAAGTTGATAATATTATTGTTCCTATTGGAGGCGGCGGTTTAATTGCTGGGATTGCACTAGCTGTTAAAGCCTATCGGCCCGAAGTCAAAATTATTGGAGTACAATCTTATCATGTTCACGGTATGATTTCGTCGATTTGGCAGCAAAAATTGATTGCAAATCGAAGTCAGAAAACATTAGCAGATGGTTGTGATGTAGCATTAGCAGGTGAATTGACTTATGAGATATTAAAAGAGCGAATTGATGAAACGGTGCTAGTAGAAGAAGAGGAGATTGAGCAAGCGATTCATTATTTAGCTTTAAAAGAAAAAGTTATTGCAGAAGGGGCGGGAGCCTTAAGTACAGCCGCAATTTTAAGCGGGCACATTGATCATTTATTACAAGGTAAAAAAACGATTGCAGTAGTCTCTGGCGGTAATATTGATTTTTCTGTTTTTAAAGAAATTATTTAAAAAAAGTAACGCTTAGTAATTACTAAGCGTTACTTTTCATTTTTTAAAAGCCTCGACCGCCACCTCCAAAAGTGCCACCGCCGCTAGAATTGGTACTGCTGCCGCCACCACCACTACTCGGATTATTTTTAGGGATACGTCTTGTAGTGACAAAGGAATTGATTAAGCGATTTTCATTTTCAGTTAGTTCCAGCTGTGTATTTTGCCGGAAAGGATATTTATAAGTTCCTAACTTTAGTTGATAGCGCGATTTGACAATAATGAAAAAAGCAACACTTCCTACTAAAGCTAAAGCAAAGGCGATTATTCCTTCCAATAGTGTAATAGTTTTATAATACGAAATTTTACCAGTCTTTTCATCAATACGATAATGTCCCCCAGGAACACCTTCATCTACATAGTTTGTCATCTGTTCTAAAAATATCTTACTTGCAGCGTAATAATCACCACCACTCATCTCAGAGCTGACTTTATCAAACAGTGCTTCTCGACGACTATCAGTTAAATAATCAATCATATTTCCTGAGGTTGCAATATACATTTCTCGTTGGTTTAGATCAATTAAAAAAACGGCGCCGTTTTGATTATTTCCTACTTTGTCACGTAAATACTCGTTGGCAAAGGTACGCGGTTGTTTCTCATTGGTATCTGTTGTAACAATGTAAATACCGCCTTTTATCTTTTCCTCTAATTTTTCAGCTTCTTGATTTAATTGAGTTAGTTGCTCTGTTTGGAAGACATTTGCTTGATCTTCTACATTCTCTAGTGCACCATAAGCGGGTAACGCAATTAAAAAAAAGAAAGCAGTAATAATGAAAGAAAAACAGCTATAAAAGTTTTTCATAGGAAATACCCTCCTAATAAAAACAACAAGAATAGACCTAAAAAGATACCTGCCGATACAAGTCCCAATTTTTTGTAACTAATAGGCAAAATACCGCTGACTTTTCCAGTCTGTCCATTCATAGCATAATAAAAGATCTTTTCAGTTGACTCTGAACTGCGATAGGTAACGAGCCAAACTGGCAATAACAAATAAGAAGTCTTAGTTTCTGTTAAATTGAGATCGTGTTGTGTTTTAGTAAATGTTGCGTAACTACCTACTGTTTCTTGCAATTTTTTCTCACCGTAATCAGCTAATTCTGCCATTACCTCGTCTTTTAAAGTATCATATTCAATATCCCGTTTTTCAGCTTGAAAGCCGGCAAGGTATTGATTTTGAAATGTTACTGCTTTTTCAAGTGGAAACGGTTGAACGCTTGCAACCATTTTTTGTGGTGTGTTTTTTGTCAACGCGTTTTTTACAAGTCCCTTAAAAGTGAGGTTTCCCTTACGACTGATGGCATATTGTTTTGTTTCCGTATATTCAATATCACCTATAATCCAGACTCGAATAGAAGTACCATTTCCCATCAAACTGCCATTACCTTTTGCGTCAACTTGCCAGTAAGGAAAATAAACACCAGTCAACTTTTCTACTTGACTTGCTGAAAAAAAATCTTTTGGTACAAAGAATTTTTTTTGAGCCCAATTCAAAAAGTCTGCAGTAGCTTTTTCTTTACTAATAGCAAAGGGTAAAACTTTGTCTGGTAAGAATTCACCGGATAGGCGCCCTTGTAGAACGACAGGATTATGGCAATAATAACAATAAGTTGCTGCAGTAGTAGCATCTGTCACAATTTCAGCACCACAATTGGGACAAAGGTATAGTTCCATATTTTTAGCGCCTATTTCTTCTGAAGTATCTAGATCATCTATCACAGTGTCAGTACTACTATTTGACTCTGTTGCATTAGAGACATCTTTTACCTCAGTTTTCTTTTCTGCTATATCAAGCGTACTTTTTTGTTTTGCCTCAAAGGCGCTTAGTTCGTCGACAGTAAAGACACTACCACAATAAGGGCAGTGAAACTGCTGATCATCTGGATTAAAAGTTAATGCCCCATTACAATTGGGACATTTATGGGTTAAGGCGTCCATAGCGTCACTCCTTATTTTTTCAGATATTGTAAAACTTTATGAGTTAGTCAATTGGGACGCCTTTAAATGGCTTTCCACATTCTGGACAGAATTTTGGAATTCCATTAGATAAGTCGACAATAGTGCCACATTCACTACATTTCATTTTTAAATCCACTTGTCCAGAAGCTGCTGGTTTTGGTGTACCACAATTACTACAGAATTTACCAGTATTTTCCGTGCCACATTGCGGACAAGACCAAACTTTACTGTCACTTTTTTCATTTTGTTTATTTAATTGTTGATTGTTTATTTGCTGCTGATTATTTTGACTGGCTTGATTTAAATAGCCGCCACTTGCATTCATACCCATTCCCATACCAAAGAATCCTGTTGCTGCACCAGCATCATTTTTACCTGCTGATTCCATGCCACGTGCTACTGATCCTTGCACGTATCCTTCGCGAATATTAGGATCGCCTAACATGGCACCTTCGTTCCGCATATTAATTAATTTAGTGGAATCATCCGTATAAGATATACTTGCAACAGCTACGGCAACAATTTCTATTCCGCGCAAAGTATTCCAGTCGTTATCTAAGACAGTTGCCATATATTTGCTTAGTTCCATACTTTTTGATGGGACATAAGAAATGCGCACACCATCGGCTGACATTTGGTTAATAGTTGTTTGAAGTGCAGTTAAGAATTCATTCAAATATTGTTCATTAATGTCGTCAATTTCCACTTGATCTTTATTTTTAGGAATAGCGTTGGTATAAAATAAAATTGGATCAGTAATTTTAATGGAGTAAGTTCCATGAGCTCTTAAAAATAATTCTGCATTGTAAAAATTATCAAAATAATTTAACGGCGCTGGTGTTCCAAATTTAATCCCCTTAATTTCTTGTAAATTAATATAGAAAACTTGTTGCTTTTGAGGCGTTGTCCCACCAAACTTGAAGCGGCTAAATGTTTCTTTAACGGCATCCTTTAAAGAACCGTTAAAAAGAGAGGGAGCGCTATCATTTTTGACAGTATAATAACCTTCTTCTGCGGTATAATCGATGATTTTTCCGCCATCAACTAAAAGCATCATCATATTTGGATAAACATGAATGACAGAGCCATCTGTGATTACGTCGCTGGTTCCTTTTTTATTAGCATTACGTTTGGCATCTTTTCTAACTTGGATTCCTTTTGTTAAAACGGTATTGTCGCCCATATTAGCTGGTTCGATTACCTCAAGCCATTGGTCGGCCAAACCACCTGTTACAGCTCCAGCTGCAGCTTTAATAATTCCCATATTGAAGATCCTCCTTTTTATGTCGTTGACACTTATTTCTGTTGGAAAAGTGTCTACTTATAATAAAATTATAGCATAGGAACAAAAGACTGCCTGCTTTGAGCAAACAAGATTTTAGAATTGATAAAACTACAGAGCAAAACTAGTTTTTTTAACAAAAATTGCGTATAATGAAAGATAGTGAATTTAAAGAGAGTGAGGCAAAATATGGCCTATCAAGCCCTATATCGTGTTTGGCGTTCACAACGTTTTGATGACGTAGTTGGACAAGATGCGATTACGCAAACCTTAAAAAATGCGATCAGTCAACAAAAGATTTCCCACGCATATTTATTTACTGGGCCACGAGGGACAGGAAAGACCAGTGCAGCTAAAATTTTTGCTAAAGCTATCAATTGTCCCAACAGTCGTGATGGAGAGCCATGTAATGAATGTGCTAATTGCCGTGCTATTACCAATGGTCAATTTGATGATGTTATTGAAATCGATGCGGCAAGTAATAATGGCGTTGACGAAATTCGCTTTTTAACCGAACGTGCTAATTATTCCCCAACCAAGGGTAAATACAAAGTTTATATTATCGATGAAGTTCATATGCTTTCTAGCGGAGCTTTCAATGCGTTATTAAAAACGCTAGAAGAACCAAGAGAAAGTCTTGTTTTTATCTTAGCAACTACAGAACCTCATAAAATTCCTGCAACAATCATCTCTCGGACCCAGCGATTTGATTTTAAACGAATTGACGCCCATGCTATTGTGGGGCGAATGCAGTATATCTTAGAAGAAAGCAATCAGCCTTATGAAGAGCAAGCGCTAGAAATTATTGCTCAAGCCGCAGAAGGGGGCATGCGCGATGCTTTGTCGATGTTAGATCAGGCAATTTCATTTGCCGATGGCACAGTTACTTTGGCAGATGTGATGACCGTCACGGGCAGTCTAACGTATGAAATGATGGATCAACTTTTAGATCATTGTTTCCAGCATGACGCAGGGGCAGCGCTAACAGATTTAGCTGCTATCTTAGCTGAAGGAAAAGAAGCACGGCGTTTACTTGAAAATTTATTGGTCTATTGTCGCGATTTATTACTATACCAAAAAGCGCCACAGTTGTTACAACAAAAATCAGGACACTTAACTACTGCTTTTAAAGAGTTGTCTCAGCAACTAAGTAGTCAACACATCTTTGCTTGGATTAAAATTTTGAATGAAACACAAAACGAGGTACGCTTTACAAATAGTCCGACGATTTATTTGGAAGTCTGTATTGTTAAATTAGCTGAAATGCAAACAGCTATAGTACCTGTCCCTTCAGCTGTTGCTGATACCAGTAATTCAGAGGCAATGTTAAGCAAGGATAATCCTGTTATTACAGCGTTAAAGCAAAAAGTTGAGCAAATGGCACAAGAGATAAAGCAACTTCAAACAAGTTCAGTGCAAAAACAAGAACCAGTAACGCCAAAGGCACTTGAAAAAAATCGCAATCGGCAGCAAAACAATTTACGCGTTCCCCGTAATCAAGTCTTCCAAGTTTTAAAAGCAGCGACAAAAGATAATTTACATCAAACACAAAATGTCTGGGAAGATTTATTGGCGAGTTTGCCAATTACCAAAAAGGCCGTTTTACGTCAAGGTCAGGTCAGGGCTGCTAGTGCAAATGGAATCGTTGTGACCTTTGATTATGAAATTATCTGCCAAAAAGCGATTGCAGATGAAGAAATGAGTCAGTTGATTGGCAACAATTTAAGCAAGATGATTCCTGATTATGCGCCACAACCGGTCTATTTAACCAGTGCTGCTTGGCAAGAGCTAAGAAGAGAGTTCGTTACGGCCCAAAAAAATGGTAGTCTATTAGATGATGATGTGCAAGATGAGCTTTCTAAAGAAAATAAGCAAGAAAAAAAGCAAAAAACTATTACCAATGAAAAGACACCAGCAAACCAGCCTACTGTGGATATAACAGAAACTGGTATTTTGGATGATGATTTACTGAATCATCTACCACCAGAACCAGCTGAAGTAGAAGACCCCGCACAAAAGGCAGTCGCTTTGTTTGGCTCAGATGTGGTAAAAGTAATTGACGATTAATCTAAATTTTAAAAACTGAAGGAGTGGTTAATATGATGCGTGGCATGGGAAATATGCAAGGCATGATGAAACAAGTACAAAAAATGCAAAAGGAAATGACAAAAGCACAAGCAGCTTTGAATGAAAAAGAATTTATTGGTGTTTCTACAAATGAATACGTACAAGCAACGTTTACTGGTGATCGTAAGATGATTGGACTAGAAGTTGTACCAGAGGTTATTGATCCTGAAGACAGTGAGATGTTGCAAGATTTAGTTATGATGGCAGTAAATGACGCACTAAGTAAAATTGAAAAAGAAACTGAACAAACTTTAGGTAAATATACAAAAGGCATGCCAGGATTTTAGAAAATGACATGTCACAGCAGTTTTAGCTAAGGAGAAATGTCTATGCAGTATCCAGAACCAATTGCCAAATTAATTGACAGCTACATGAAACTGCCAGGAATTGGACAAAAAACCGCAACGCGGCTAGCTTTTTATACAATTGATATGAAAGACGAGATTGTAAATGAATTTGCTAAATCACTTTTAAGTGTGAAACGCGATCTACATTTTTGTAGTATTTGCGGCAATATTACAGAAGAAGACCCCTGTCCAATTTGTTCAGATCAAAGTCGCGACCGTAGTACAATTTTGGTTGTTGAAGAGCCAAAAGATGTGATGGCTATGGAAAAAATGCGAGAATATCATGGTTTGTACCATGTTTTACACGGTGTTTTATCTCCAATGGAAGGGACTGGGCCAGAAGATATTAATGTGCCGAGTCTATTAGAACGATTACACGATGATGAAGTAAAAGAAGTAATCCTGGCAACAAATGCTACCACTGAAGGAGAAGCGACAGCTATTTATTTATCACGGTTAATTAAACCGGCTGGTATTAAAGTAACGCGGTTGGCTCACGGTCTGTCTGTTGGTAGTGATATTGAATATGCCGACGAAGTAACACTTTTAAAAGCTGTTGAAGGCCGCCGTGAGTTATAAAGTTTTAAAATTTAGATTTTTTTTGTACAATAATGTTAATAGATAATTGGAGGATAAACTTGTGAACGGATTATTTATCACGATTGAAGGACCAGACGGCGCGGGTAAAACGAGTGTTGTCAACGAATTATTTCCTCGTATTCAGCTGATTGCCAAACGTGGCATTGTTAAGACACGGGAACCTGGCGGTGTAAAAATTGCCGAAAAGATTAGAAAAATTATTTTAGATCCTCGTAATGAAGAAATGGATGATCGTACAGAAGCGTTATTATATGCAGCAGCTAGACGACAACATTTGGTTGAGGTTATTATGCCGGCTTTAAATGCTGGTAAAATCGTGATTTGTGATCGTTTTGTGGATAGCTCTTTGGCTTACCAAGGTGCTGGGCGTCGAATTGGTATTCCTGAAATTGCCAAAATTAACGAATTTGCAACAGAAGGATTGAAACCAGACTTCACACTTTATCTGGATGTTGATTCAGATACTGGTTTAAAACGGATTGAGAATTCTCGTCAGGGAGAAGCAGACCGATTAGAAATTGAAAGTTTGGAATTTCATCAACGGGTGCGGCATGCTTATTTGAAACTAGCAGAAGAAGATCCGATTCGAATTCATAAAGTTGACGCACGTATGAGTTTACAAGATGTCGTAGATGCTAGTTTTACAGCTATTACCGAAGCATATCCTCAATTTTTCTAAAAAGCATATCAAAGCGTTCAATGTTTTTGTGTAAATATAATTATTGGATGAACGCGTTTGTTCAAGCTGATAAAGTTTCAGCTTAGTAGTTGAAGTAGTTTGGAAAGTCTTTCTCATTAAAAGGAGGCAATTTTATGAAATTAATTATGGCAATTGTACAGGATAAGGATAGTAATCGTTTGGCTAATGAATTTATTGATAATAATATTCGTGCGACAAAGTTATCATCAACTGGCGGATTTTTAAAAGCTGGTAACAGTACGTTCATTATTGGGATTGAAGATGAGCGTGTGCAAGAAGCACTTGAGCTAATTAAAAAAACTTGTCAATCAAGAAAGCAATATGTTTCGACACCTATGTCGTTAGATATTTCACTAGATGGGCAAGTACCTTATCCAGTAGAAGTGGAAGTTGGGGGAGCAACAGTTTTTGTACTACCAGTAGAAGGTTTCCATCAATATTAAGGAGCAAGTAAAATGACAGAGCGAGAATTTTTGTTGGAAAATGAGCCTCTGGTCTTTGCCCAAATGAAAAAAAGTGTGGAGCATGAGCGTATGGCTCATGCTTATCTTTTTGAAGGGGAAAGCGGCACTGGTAAACATCAAATGAGTATGTGGCTTGCCAAACGCCTTTTTTGTACGAATGTCGTTGATAATGAACCGTGCAACACTTGCAATAATTGTACTCGGATTAGTTTAAATGAGCATCCAAATGTTCAGGTAATAAAACCAGAGGGACAGACGATTAAAGTCGATCAAATGCGGCGTCTACAGAATGAATTTAGTAAAAAAGGTTTTGAATCGAAGCGACAAATTTTTATTATTTCAGAAGCGGAAAAAATGAATGTTAACGCAGCAAATAGTTTGTTGAAGTTTTTGGAAGAACCACAACCGGGACTTTTGGCTATTTTAGAGACAAGCGCTTTGGGACGAATTTTACCGACAATTCAATCGCGTTGTCAACTCATTCATTTTACTTCGTTATCCAAAGAAAATTTCAAAGAACAATTGAAAAATGAGGGTGTTGGCGCAAAAAGTGCAGCATTACTTGCAAGCCTTACCAATAGCTATGAAAAAGCAATTGAATTCTCACAAGATGAATGGTTTAATAGTGCTAAGGATGCTGTTTTAACTTGGCATCGTTATCTTGAAAAAGCAGATTTACAAGCTTTTATTTTTGTTCAAAAGAAGTTGTTGCCTTTGGCTAAAGAAAAGGACCAGCAGTTTACGCTATTACAAATGTTGTTGTTTTATTTTCGTCAGCAACGAGAAAAAACAATTACAAATAGCTTGCAGTTGCAAAAGACTAATGAAATTTTAGAATTAATTTTGCAAGCAGAACAAAAACTAAGAGCAAATGTTGCCTTTCAAAATGTATGTGAACAATTGGTTTTACGAATTGTTCGTCTTTCATAAAAAGAGTTACTATTGTTTGCTATTTTAATTTTATAGTAAAGGAGGGAAAAGAATGGAAGTAGTAGGCGTTCGCTATAAAGAAGCAGGTCATATTTACTATTATCGACCTGCTAAGAATCAGACATATCGTTATGAAGAAAAAGTCATTGTTGAATCCCAGCAAGTGAAACTAATGGCAGAAGTTGTCATTCCAAAAGTGGAAATTGATAGTACCGATTTGCCAGATCAAGTGCTGCCAATTTTACATAGTGCAACGAGTGCGGAGTTGCAGCGGGCGGCTCAAAATGAAGAAGACGCAAAGGCAGCTTTTGTAATTGGTAAAAAGAAGATAAGACACCATGAATTGGCAATGAAACTAGTGTCTGTGGAATATACGTTTGACCGTAGTAAAATGATATTTTATTTTACTGCTGACGGACGGATTGATTTTCGAGAACTGGTAAAAGATTTGGCTAGTGAATTTCGAACTAGAATTGAATTGCGCCAAATTGGCGTTCGTGATGAAGCTAAGTTATTAGGTGGTATTGGCCCTTGTGGTAGAGCGTTATGCTGTACTACTTTTTTAGGAGATTTTATTCCTGTTTCGATTAAAATGGCCAAAGATCAAGGGCTGTCTTTAAATCCAACCAAAATTTCTGGTTTGTGTGGCCGCTTAATGTGTTGTTTAAAATACGAAAATGATGAATACGAAGCGGCGAAACGTGAGTTGCCTGATTATGGCAAAGAAATTGATACGCCAGATGGTAGAGGAAAAGTTATCGGTTTGAATTTATTAAATCGGGTTGTAAAAATCCGTTTATTCCAACGGGAAACACCGGTGGAATATCATTATGATGAACTAAAAGAATTTGAGGCAGAACAGTTAGACAAAGTAAAAACCTCAGCCGATGAAGCAAAAAAAGCAGGTGATGCTAGTGAGCATGGACAAACGTGATATTTATGATGGTTTAAGTAATTTAGAATTAGATTTAGAAAGTTCTTTGCAACAATTAACGGCGATGAAAGCAGCGTTACAAGAAATTGTTGAAAAAAATACGACTTTGGAGTTGGAAAACCAAAAATTACGGGAATATCTACAAGAGTTAAAAGAAGAAAATGCTGCAGAAGAAGTGAAACAAGGCATGTCTAAATCCCGCATGAATTTGGAAAAAATTTATGAAGAAGGTTTTCATATTTGTCGTGAATCCTATGGTGCAAGAAGAGAAAATGATGAACAGTGCGTTTTTTGTTTGGAAGTCTTGTATCGCGAAAGTCAAAACTAAGGGTGAAAGAATTGATTGGGAGGTAGCGTTTGTAACCTTTCTTATCAATTCTTTTTCACTTTATGAAAAGGGGATTGTACATGCAAAAGCAAAGTAGTTTTAAAGGTAACTCGGAAAACGGGACATTATATTTAGTACCAACGCCAATTGGTAATTTACAAGATATGACCTATCGTGGTGTGGAAACATTGAGAACCGTGCAATTGATTGCAAGTGAGGATACGCGAAATACTCAAAAATTATTGAATCACTTTGAAATTAAGACACCACAAAAAAGTTTACATGAACATAACTTTAAAGAACGGGTGCCCGAATTAATTCACTTGTTACAACAAGGAGTTAGTGTAGCTCAAGTGAGTGATGCAGGCATGCCTTCAATTAGCGATCCAGGACATGAATTGGTCGTTGCGTGTATTGCAGCGGCAATTCCTGTAGTAGCGTTACCAGGTCCTACAGCGGGATTAACAGCATTGATTGCTTCTGGCTTAACACCACAACCCAATTATTTTTATGGATTCTTACCGCGCAAAAAAAGTGAACAGCGTAACGTGTTAACTGCTTTGAAAAATGAGACAGCAACGTTAATATTTTATGAGTCACCGTATCGTTTAAAACAGACCATAATGAATTTAGCTGAGGTTTTTGGTAGTCGTCAAGCAGTAGTATGTCGTGAGTTGACGAAAGTACATGAAGAGTATTTGAGAGGAACTTTGGAAGAATTGGCCACGTATTTAACTGAAAATACAGTTAAAGGGGAATGTTGCTTACTTGTAGCGGGCTTTAACAAAAGCGATGATGCCACAAAGGCAGCTATAGAAAGGCCAGCATTAACTTTTAAAGAACAAGTGGAAAGTTTAATTGAAAGTGGTATGAAACCTAATGCAGCAATTAAAGTGGTTGCACAAAATAATCAAGTAAAGAAACAAATCGTTTATAAAGATTATCATGAAATTAATGAGTCAGTAGAATAAATGGAGGGCTAACTGTCAATAGGATAATGAAATAATGAATGATTTTTAGAGCTGCTCTTTGCTTCTTGAAGAGTAGTTTTTTTTACTTTTCTAAGCCGCAACAACCGCATTACTGCTTAGTTGGTTATGCGGTTCAAATACAAAATAAAGAATATTTTATATTTGAAATACAGGAATGATTAGCTTGTTTTGCAATACAGATTGTGATATCTCATCGGTCCATTATCAACACATTTTTCAACACAAGACATACTTTGTGTCAGTTCAGTTTCAACAATTCTGTTATAAAAATTCTGAATTACTCCCATGATACCCTTTTTCAAGATATTTATTACGAATGATTCGTATGACTTTCGCTTATTCTATGTTTTTTATCCTCTCCCTTTTTAACAGGTTGATCTCCTTTTGTTGGTGTTTTACTTGTTCTTCGAGTTGAGGGATTCTAATTTGCGCGTCTTCCTTTAGGGTGCGGCTTTCTTGTTTGTCTCATGTTCACTTCCATCACTTTCTGATTTGAAGGCTTCATGAGAATTATATAGCTTAATCCAGTCTTGAAGTTTTTTGACGACATTTCTTTGGCTATCCAATCCATCTAAATAAATAAGAAAAGCTTCAAGTTTTAATTCCTTTGAGTGGTCCTTATTCTTTCTTGTAGCAATCATGCCATAACTAAGACTTCATCATTTCTTTGTAGCATAACAAAATCTGTTGATGTTTATCTTTTAAGAATAAAATATAAGCATTTAGCGGCAATATACTCTCAAATAGCATGAAGAAAAGTTGCGAACATTTGTTTGTCTTTGTATAATAGAGAAGAATGCGAGGAGAGAATATGGCAGAGTTACAATTTCCTTTAAGAAACGATACGAGTCGTAAAATTATTCATATCGACATGGACGCTTTTTTTGCTTCTGTTGAAGAACGGGACAATCCTGAATTAGCCAAACATCCATTGGTTATTGCTCGCCATCCCAGTGATACAGGGGGAAGAGGCGTCGTAACTACTGCTAATTATGAGGCACGTAAATACGGTATTCATTCTGCTATGAGTGCACAAAAGGCTTATGAATTGTGTCCACACGCTATTTTTGTACCAGGAAATCACGAGAAGTATCGTGCAGTTTCAAAAGAAGTACGCAGTATATTTTTGAAGTATACCGATATTATTGAACCAGTTTCAATTGATGAAGCGTATTTAGATGTTACAAAAAACAAAGTTAGTAGTGTCTCGGCAGTAAAAATTGCACGATTGATTCAACGCGATGTCTGGGAAAATTTGCAACTGACTTGTTCAGCGGGAGTTAGTTATAACAAATTTTTAGCCAAATTAGCCTCTGACTTTATGAAGCCACAAGGAATTACGGTTATTCCACCCCGAGATGCGGTGACTTTTTTAAAGGCCTTACCAATTGAAAAATTTTATGGCGTCGGGAAAAAAACTGTTCCGAAAATGCATGAAATGGGAATCTTTACGGGAGCTGATTTATTTAAAAAAACAGAAATGGAATTAATTCAATCCTTTGGTAAAATGGGGTATTCTTTATATCGGAAAGTACGGGGAATACATGATTCACCTGTTTGTGTAACAAGAGAACGAAAGTCGGTGGGAAAAGAACATACCTATGGCAATCCTCTTGCAACTGAAGAAGCAGTATTATCACAACTTAGACAGTTATCTGAAAATGTAGCCGACTCTTTAAAAAGAGTTGGGAAACACGGTAAAACTATTGTTTTGAAAGTTCGATATACAGGTTATGAAACAGTTACTAAAAGAAAAACATTCCCAACTTATTTAGCCGATAAGCATACTATCTTTTCTCAAGCAAGTTTAATTTGGGAAGAAGTGGGTGGGATTGAAAAGGGCATCCGTCTTTTAGGGGTAACAGTGACAAATTTAGATCCAATAACTTTTGAAAATGTGATTTTGCCTTTGTGGGGAGACGAAGGTTAGTTTAAAAATAGAACGTACGTGCAAAAAAGACGAGGCAAATGTCTATTTGCCTCGTCTTTTTTATCAATTAGTATTTTTAAAGTATTGCTAGATTAAATCTTGCTTTTTTATTTGTTCAAAACTTTCTGTTGCATCGTGACATTTATCCCAAATAACAGCTTTTCCTAATGCTAAAGATTTTTTGACATCAATAATCCGTTGATTGCTGCTACCACGAAATTGAAGATTTAGATTACGTTTAGCCAGTTCAAAACGTCCATCCACTAGAATATCAATTTTATTTAGCAATTCTAATTTATCGTCAGTTTCTTGGAGCAGTTCTTCAAAAGTATACCCAGACCAACTCCAAATATCTTTTTGCGCTCCAAACTCTGTTTTTACCCGATTAACTACCTGTAAGCAGACTTGAGTATTTAAAAAAGGTTCGCCACCTAATAGTGTTAGTCCTTGAACATAATCATGACTCAAGTCTGTAATGATTTGATCTTCTAGTTTTTTGGTAAAAGGAGTACCATAGTTGAAATTTTGGACAGCTTTATTAAAGCATCCTTCACAGGCAAAAAGACAACCACTGACATACAAACTGTTACGAACACCTTCACCGTCAACGAAGTTAAACGCTTTATAATCTGCGATATAATTTTTACTATACATACTAGCTTGCCATTCTTTGGGTTTTGGATTACGCATAAAAATGCCTTCTTTCTAATATTGCATCTTGGCAAGTGTGCCAAGGTTGTTTTTTCATTTTTCTGGCAAGAAAACCCGAGCGTCAGCTAACTGCGTTCGGGCTTTTTTAGCTATTACGAATACAAAGACATCATTTCATGTGTTTCACACGTGAAGAAATTTCTTTATGCCGCCCATGAACCATTGGTCGTGCTTGCGGATTTCCCAAGTATCCACAGGTCCGTTTTACCACATCGCAGGTTTTAGGATCGTGGTTGCCACATTGCGGACATTCAAAGCCACGTTCTGTTGGCGTGAAGTCTCCTTCAAAACCACATTCATAGCAGTGATCAATTGGCGTATTCGTACCTAAATACCCAACTTTATCGTACGAGTAATCCCAAACAGCTTCTAAAGCTTTTGGATTTTGTTGGAGCATTGGATATTCACAATAATGAATAAATCCGCCCGAACAATATTTTGGATAATCTTTTTCAAAATCTAATTTTTCAAAAGGTGTTGGGTTTTTACGGACATCATAATGGAAACTGTTCGTATAGTATTCTTTATCTGTAACATTTTCAATCGTACCAAATTTTTCAGTATCTAAACGGCAAAAACGATCAGTTAAACTTTCACTTGGCGTAGAATAGACACTAAAGTGATAGCCGTATTCGTTACCCCAGTCATCTGCATGAGCTTTTAATGATTTGACAATGTTTAACGTAAAATCTTTGGCAGTTGGATTATTTTCCCAAGTTCCTCCAAAGAAAGTAGCAGCAACTTCATATAATCCAATATAACCTAAAGAAACAGTTGCCCGTTTATTTTTAAATAATTCATTTACTGCATCAGTACGACTTAAACGTTTCCCAAAGGCACCATACATATATAAAATTGGGGCATTGGCAGGAATGGCTTCTTTGCAACGCTCAACGCGATATACTAAAGCATCTTTAACGGTGGCTAATCGTTCTTCTAAAAGAGTCCAAAATTTATCTTGATCACCAGCAGCTTCTAAAGCAATACGAGGTAAGTTTAAAGTAACAACGCCTAAATTCATGCGGCCAACATTTACTTCTTGACCGTTTTCGTCTTGCCAGCCTTGTAGGAAAGAACGGCAGCCCATTGGAACTTTAAAACTTCCGGTTAATTCCACAATTTTATCGTAGTTCAAAATATCTGGATACATACGCTTGGTAGCACATTCTAAAGCCAATTGTTTAATATCGTAATTTGGATCAGTTGGATTAGAATTTATTCCTTTTTTAATTGAAAAAATTAATTTAGGAAAAATAGCAGTTCTTTTTTCGCTGCCTAATCCATTAATGCGAATCTGTAAAATAGCTCGTTGAATTTCTCTTTCAAACCAGCTTGTTCCAAGACCAAAACCAAGAGAAGTAAAAGGTGTTTGTCCATTTGAAGTAAATAGTGTGTTAATTTCATATTCTAAACTTTGCATCGCATCATAAATATCTTTTTTTGTTTTTGCTTTGGCATACTCTTCACGTCGGTCAGGGCTTTCAATCCATTCGTGGGCATCTTGCATATGTTTTTGATAATTTAATTCAGCAAAAGGAGCTAATAATTCATCTGTTCGATCAGCGGAACAACCACCATATTGACTAGAAGCTACATTAGCAATGATTTGTGAAATTTGGGCTGTTGCTGTTTGAATAGACTTTGGTGATTCGACTTCGGCATTTCCAATTTTGAAACCGTCATTTAACATACCCTTAAAATCAATTAAACAACAATTTGTCATTGGTGTATATGGATGATAATCCAAATCGTGGTAATGAATATCGCCTTTTTGATGAGCATTTGCGACATGCTTGGGTAACATTTTTAATCCAATTGATTTACCAACAATACCAGCTGTTAAATCCCGCTGGGTATTAAAAACATTGCTGTCTTTATTAGCATTTTCATTTACAACGCTTTGATCTTTATTGATTAAACGACCAATTGTAAAATTAATATCAGTCGCTTTGCTGCGATCAAAATCGCGGCGGGTACGGTAGTTAATATAAGCCTCAGCGATTTCATATTCACCTTTTTCTAAAAGGATATGTTCGACAATATTTTGGATTTCATAGATTTTGACATCTGTGGTAAAACGTTGCCCAATTTCGGCATCTATTCGTTCGACTATTTCTAATAGGCGTTCATGATCAATCGGTGATAATTCTCCGTGTATTTGCTGTTTTGCTTTAACCAATGCATCGTAAATCTTTTGGTCATCAAAGTCCATTAGGCGACCGTCACGTTTAATGATTTTAATCGTTTGTAGCTGTGGCTGAACCTCACTTGCTACCTGATCACTTTTTAAATCCATCATTTTGCTCACTCCTTTATTTCTTAAACCAAGTCCTTTGCTGTGAATTATTTTACGAAAGGCTAGCTTTAACCAGACATTAACTTGTGTCTGAACTCACATAATATGATAGCTGAAAAGCAAGTCGTATGCAACCTATATATAGTGGTGTCGTTTTGATCTATAACAAAAAAACACTATATATGGTGTATAAAAAATATGTAAAAAAATTGAAAACTGATAACAATAGGCTTTTGGGATTTATAAAAAATTGAATTTTGTATAAAAAAGTATAAGATGAGATAAAAAATTTTGTTTAAATTTTATTCCTGACTTAAGTTAAAAACTGCGCTTTTAAAACAGCTTATGCTACCATGTAAATATAAAAATAGACAAACTCTTTTCGGGCTTGTTATTAGAGGTTATCCAATGAAAAAAATAATTGAAGTAAAACATTTAAGTAAAACATATGGCAATCGCTTTAATCAAATGAAGGTGTTAGATAATCTTTCTTTTAGTGTGGATGAAGGTGAGTTTGTAGGTATTATGGGTCCTAGTGGGGCCGGTAAAACAACGCTTATGAATATTTTAGCATCAATTGCTTTACCTACTTTTGGTAGTGTAACAGTGGATGGCCATGATTTAACAGCGTTAAAAGAAGATCAACTAAGTGATTTTCGCCGTAAAGAACTAGGCTTTATTTTTCAAGAGTTTAATTTATTACCAACGTTAACGGCTAAAGATAATATTATTTTACCTTTAGCAATTGATCACATTAAAGATGATGAGATTGAACTACGTGTGCAACACGCCACAACTTTACTTGGAATAAAAGAAATTATGCAACGTTATCCAGAAGAATTATCAGTAGGTCAACGGCAGCGAGTTGCTGCTGCTAGAGCATTGGTCGTGCGACCAAAAATTATTTTTGCCGATGAACCGACTGGAGCATTGGATTCAAAATCTGCGACAGAATTACTCTATTATTTGAGTGAAATTAATCAAAAAGAAAATAAAACGATTTTAATGGTAACCCATGATCCGTATACAGCGAGTTATTGTAATCGTATTTTATTCATCAAAGATGGTGTTTTTTTTGCTGAAGTTGTTAAACGAGGCTCTAGGCAGGATTTCTTTGAACGGGTAATTGACATGCAGGCAACTTTAGGCGGTGGGGGACGACGCAATGCTTTATAAATTAACGTGGCGTAGCTTTATTAAACAAGCTAGGAACTATGGCGTGTACTTAATTAGTATTACAATGGCCGTTATGATTTATTATTCATTTAATGCCATGACCCATGATCAACCTTTGACCAAAAGAGCCAGTCAAGATATAAAAATTGAAAACATTTTAAATGTAGGCAGTTTTTTTGTCATTATTATGTTGGTCTTTTTTGTTTTAAGTGCCAATCGTTTTTTTATTGCTAGACGCCAACAAGAAGTAGCACTTTATCAACTTTTTGGTCTAAAAAGGCGCCGCATTATTTTTCAATCTTTAGCAGAAATTTTCACTTTGAATTTAGTAGCTTTTTTGTTAGGAATCGGATCTGGTGTCATCTTTTCAAAACTTTTTTCTATGATACTGGTAAAAGCGATGGCACTCGATGTCAATAGCACCCTCTTTTTTTCATGGCAATCTGTTCAAGTGACCGCGGCTGTTTTTATCTTTGTTTTTATTCTAAGTGCTTTTCAAAATATTATCGTTTTATCTAAAAAAAGAGTAGATGGGCTTTTTGCTACTAAACAACAATCGGATTTACAAAAGTTAAAGACAAAACCGTATGAATTAAAATTGGGTTTTTTCAGTGTGATGCTAATTATAGCAGCCTATACAGCGGCTTTTTTTATTCGTCCCTTAATTTTTCGTTTTGTAATGATGACGCAAAGTTTCACGATTTTATTTTGGCTACCAGGAGGAATTTTATTAACATGTATTATTGCCACCTATCTTTTTTATCGTTATGGTATAAAAACTATTTTTTATTTATTAGATAAAAAGAAATCTCACTATCATGGTTTAAATTATTACGAGCGTAGTCGTACAATTGTTTCTATCTTAAAAAATTGGCGTTCTATGGCGTTATTGACTATTTTAACAGCATTGGCACTTGCTTTAATCGGTGGAGCTATTTCACTTGTTAGCATCCAAAGTAAAGTAAGTGAAAACGAAACACCAGTAGATTTTCAAGTTCACAGTAATGAATTGCCGAAGTTAACAAAGATCATTGCAGAAAATGATGGGGAAATTAAAAATGTCCAAAGCCTTCGCTACAAAGTAACGGCAACACAGTTTGCTTTAAAACTTTTTAGCAGCGAAGAAGTGGAACAACTTAACTTGATGAATGTGTTGCGTTATAGCGATTATCAAAAATTTCAAAAAGCACATCCAACACTACCAATCATTGACAACTTGTCAAAAAATAAAGGTGTTTTATTTGATTATGATTACGTGGTGTTTAACGGGGTTAGCGAGTTAAGTCGAAAGTTTACCTTGCCAAATGGGCTTGATTTTACGGTACAACATTTTTATTCTGATTTGTTAGGAGACTCGTTGTTACGGTATGACACGGGAGTTTTGGTAGTACCGGATGAACAATTTGAATTGATACAAGGGGTAGAATTTACCATTGCAATGGTTGATGTGAAGGCAAAAGATGAGGAGAGACTTGCTACTATTGTTGAAAAAGAATTAAAGTCAGATTGGGGAAATGATATTTATTATGACTTTACTTATAAAAATAAAAGTTTAAAAGGAACCATTTCAACAAAAGAATTAGAAAATAAAACAGTTCATGATTTTACTGGAAACTATTCTCGCTTAAATCATACTAGTCGCTATCCCATTGTTAGACGAGCTACACGAGAAGCAGGAATATTTATGTATGTTGCCATCTTTTTGGGGATGATTGCTTCCATTACAACAGCTGCAATTTTAATGCTGCGACAACTTTCAGAAGTAGAAGAAGGCAGAAGAGATTATCTATTATTACAGAAACTAGGCGTTAGTCGGAAACAAATGAAACGCAATCTCTACTATCGAAATGCTTGGATTTTTGCATCCCCGGTTGTGCTAATTACCGGACATGCTGGCTTTGCTATTTACACTTGGTCGCAATTTGTTACAAATGGCAGTTATTGGTTAGCTTATCTGTTTTGTGGCATTGTAGCCGTCATTTACTTTTTTGCTTATATTTTGACTGTTAAGTTTTTTCTGCATAGCTGGGAAAATTAATATAAATTAGAAAAGACAATGTTTTAGAAAAAAACTGAAATTTCGCCGTATTATTTTGATTTCAGTAATTTTAAAACATTGTCTTTTTCATTTGGAAATCTTTATGCCTTTGTAACACATTAAAAAATGCAGATTTACTTAATTTAAAAGGTTAAAAATAGACGTCTAAATGATGTTAGACTGCTTGTAAACTAAGTAATTTGATTGAAAGCCCTTAAGTGACGAAAGTGTTAGATTTTCTTATCCTATGTAAGCCAAAGAAATGTTAGAAAGTCTTGATTCAATTTATACTGCAAAGGAAAAGGAGAGAGTGATAATGAAAAATTGGTTACATAAAGAAAATACCCACTATTGGTTAACTTTTATTGGAAAAACGCTCTTTTACTTCTGTGTCGTGCTAATTTTAGTCTATTTGTATCATTACAAAAATATTCAAGGCGGCACATTTATTTACAACGAATTTTAAGAGGTGAGAGCAGATGACTGTAACAAATATTATTGAACAAATTGATTCTTGGGGGGCAACTGAACCTAATCGCATTGCCTATATTGATGAAAAAGAATATACCTATGGTCAGTTAAAAAAATGGTCTGATCAGCTTGCTGCCTTTTTGAGCGAAAAACTGATGGATCGTGGCCCTATCGTTGTCTACGGCGACTTAGAATTCGAAATGTTGGTTGCATTTTTAGGTGCTAGTAAAGCAGGACATGCGTATATTCCTATTGAAGCGAATACTCCAAATGATCGTGTAGAATTAATTTTAGCTGTTGCACAACCTACGTTAATCATTAGTGTTGAAGAATGGCCCGATATTCCGATTACTTGTGACGTTTTGTCCCCAGTTGCATTAAAAGAAATTTTCTACCAAAATCAGATCTTACCAAAATTTGAAAGTGTTCAAAAAGATGAAAATTACTACTTAATTTTTACCTCAGGTACAACCGGTGTTCCAAAAGGAGTACAAATTAGTCATGAAAATTTATTATCTTTTGTAAACTGGACGTTGACAGATTTTATTTTGCCAAAACAAAGTCGCTTTTTATCACAAGCGCCTTATTCTTTTGATTTATCTGTTTTCGATGTCTATCCTGCTTTGTGTTCAGGCGGTTCTTTGGTTCCTTTGAAAAAAGAAATTATTAACGATTTTAAAGCACTTTTTGCGACACTACCCCAATTGGCACTAGATGTATGGGTATCAACCCCTTCGTTTATGGATATTTGCCTAATGGAAAAAGAATTTAATGGGGAAAATATCCCTAGCTTAACGACTTTCATTTTTTGTGGAGAAGAATTAACAAAAAAAACAGCCAGAAGTTTATTGGAACGTTTTCCAGCAGCGCATATTTACAATACCTACGGCCCAACTGAAGCAACTGTCGCGATTTCAAGTGTTGAAATTACTTCTACTTTATTGGAACAAGTTGATCGTTTGCCAATCGGATATGTAAAAGAGGATACAAAAGTAACCATCATGGACGACCTACAAGTATTAGCAGCTGGCAAAGTTGGCGAAATTGTAATTTCTGGTCCGAGTGTTTCCAAAGGCTATTTGAATAATCCTGAAAAGACGGCACAGGCTTTCCTTTTATTAGATGGTAACTGGGCTTATCGAACTGGAGATGCAGGTAGCCTGCCTGATGATGGTCTATTACGGTATGAAGGACGAATTGATTTTCAGGTGAAACTACATGGCTATCGTATTGAATTGGAAGATGTTGATCACCATTTAAATCAAGTTTCCTTAGTAAAACAAGCAACTGTGGTACCAAAGTATCAAGATCATAAAGTTCAACAATTAGTGGCATTTGTAGTTCCCAATGAAAATGAATTTGCTAAAGAGTTTCAATTAACAAAAGCAATTAAAGCTGAATTAGCTGAAGGTGTGATGGATTACATGATTCCCCAACGGTTTGTCTATGTTGAACAATTACCTCGTACCGCCAACGGTAAAATTGATCGTAAGGGTCTGATAAATGAGGTGAACGGCTAATGGTCTTTCCACATAGTATTCCTTATGCAGATCCGAAGTACTTTTTATTATTGTTTATTGCGTTTGTGCCACTGATTTTAAGTATGTTAATTGCAGGAAAACGACCTTCCTTTTACCAAAGTTTAGTAACGGTGTTTTTCTTATATATTAGTTTTGGTGGTGCCAGTTGGCATCAAGGAGTTGCTCTGATTGGCTATGTTATTTGGCAAACAGTATTGGTCCACCTGTATTTTTTATATCGGCAGCAAAAAAATAGCAGTAGTGTCTTTTATACCGCTGTATTCTTGGCAATTTTGCCTTTAGCGATCACCAAAATTGTGCCATTTTTTAACGGTGGTCACAGTTCAATTTTAGGTTTTTTAGGGATTTCATATTTGACTTTTAAATCAGTACAAATGATTATGGAAACACGCGATGGGATGATTAAATCATATAAAGTTTGGCATTACATCCAGTTTCTATTATTTTTTCCGACCATCTCTTCAGGACCAATTGATCGCTTCCGCCGTTTTGATAAGGACTTAGATAATCCACCGACACCAGAAAAATATGTAGATCTTTTGGGCACGGGGATTCACCGTATTTTTATCGGTTTTTTATACAAGTTTATTATTGGCTATTATTTTGGTTCAGTTTTACTGCCGCCAATTGAACGAGCGACAATCCTCAATGGTGGAATTTCCTGGCCGTTAGTTGCTTATATGTATGTTTACAGTATGTATTTATTCTTTGACTTTGCCGGCTATAGTTTGTTTGCTGTTGGAACCAGTAATATTTTAGGTTATGAAACACCAATGAACTTTAATAAACCATTTTTAGCTTGGAATATCAAAGAATTTTGGAATCGCTGGCACATGACGTTGTCTTTTTGGTTTCGCGACTATATTTATATGCGTCTGATGTTTACTTTGTTGAAAAAGAAAGTATTCAAAAGTCGCATCGTTGCTTCAAATGTTGGTTATTTTGCCCTTTTCTTAATAATGGGAGTCTGGCACGGACTAGCTTGGTATTATATTGTCTATGGTTTATACCACGCAGCGCTGATTTGTTTAACCGACGCCTGGTTACGTTATAAGAAAAAACATAAGAATTTGCCGTCAAATAAGTTTACCCATGGATTGGCAATCTTTTTAAACTTTCAGGCAGTATGTTTTAGCTTTATGATTTTTTCAGGAATTTTAGATAAATTAATTTAAAAGAGGAGAATGAAAAATGAAAGATACAGTATTGAACATTTTAGAAGAAATTACCGGAACAGATGAAGTAAAAGAAAATTTGGATGTTAATTTATTTGATGAAGGACTAATGGACTCCATGGCTACTGTGCAATTATTAGTAGAATTAGAAGGACAATTAGATGTTCAAGTTCCTGTTTCAGAATTTGACCGTGAAGAATGGGACACACCAAATAAAATCATTGCTAAAGTTTTGGAACTAAAAGGGAATTAATGATGAAAAAAAAGCTTCTTGCTATTTTTGGGCCGGTAATAGCAGCTGCGGTCCTGCTAGCGCTATTTTTCTTTTCACCTTTTAAGATTAATGATGAAGATAAAGGCTTATGGGCCCAAGCTAGTAGTTCGATGTCCGGTAATATTTTGCGTGGAAATTCAATTAAAAATGAAGCCGTAAAATCTGGTGAGTATGTGCCCTTTTTTGGTTCTTCAGAGCTAAGTCGAATTAGTCCATTTCATCCATCTGTGTTAGCTAAAAAATACAAACGAAATTACACGCCTTTTTTACTAGGTGCTCCAGGAACACAATCTTTAACACAGTATATGATGATGCAATCATTTGGTAGTGACCTAAAAGGTAAAAAAGTAGTTTTTATTATCTCACCCCAATGGTTCGTCAAAGGAGGAATAAAGCGGGCGTATTTCGACGCGTATTTCTCTGAATTGCAAACCTATACTTGGGCCACTAAGTTAGACAATGTTTCTGAAACTGATAAATATTTAGCGAAACGATTGCTGGCCTATGAAAAAGTCAATCATGATGAAACATTGAAGTTGATGTTAAAGGAAATTGCTAAAGGTAAATTACCAACAAAAAGACAAGTTGATGTGGCACGATTCCATATTAATATGTTGAATCGGGAAGATGAACTTTTTAGTGAAATTGGTTTGTTGTCGAAAAATAACCAAATTGAACAACAAGAAAAAAAATTACCAGCTGTTTACAATGATCAAAAATTAGATGAACAAGCTAAAAAAATTGGTCAAAAAGCAACTGCAAATAATTCTTTTGGTATTGAAAATGGTTTTTATACCCATCGGATTAAACCACGTTTGACTAAATTCAATGCTTCGCAAGCTAAGTGGGATTATCGTTATTCAAAAGAATTTTCGGATTTTCAATTAGTTTTAAATCAATTGGCAAAAGAAAATACACAAGCTCTCTTCATTATTCCGCCAATTAATGGAAAATGGAGCGAATATACAGGCTTATCGCAACATATGTTACAAGAGTTTAGCAAAAAAATTACGTATCAATTACGTTCTCAAGGATTTAACCAGATTGCTGATTTTACTAATAAAGATCATGAGCCTTATTTTATGACGGATACTATCCACTTAGGATGGCGTGGTTGGTTGGCAGCAGATCAATATATCCAACCGTTTTTGGAAAAAAGAACGCCACAGCCAACTTATCACATAGCTGATTATTTCTACACGCAAGACTGGCAAAATCAAAATCCAGCGACAATTAAATAATTTAAAACAGTAGTTTGGCTTTGGCTGGGCTACTGTTTTTTATAAACTGCCATGTTATAATCAAAATCGTAATAAATAATGCAAGGAGTTGCAGTCTAGATGGATAAAAATGAAGAGCAGTTACTAATTGAATTAACCAAAGCGAGAGGCGTGCCTGGGAATGAAGATGAAGTAAGAGAAGTTTTTAAAAAATATGCTGCCCCATTTGCCGAAGACATTTCTTTTGATGGCCTAGGAAGTGTTATCGCTAAGCACGTAGGCGAAGGCGGTGGGCCGAAAATTTTTATTTCGGGTCATATGGATGAAGTAGGCTTTATGGTGACAAAAATTACCGAACAGGGTTTTATTGAATTTCAAACATTAGGTGGTTGGTGGAGTCAGGTTATGTTGGCTCAGCAAGTGGAAATTAAAACCCAAGCAGGTAAACTAATTCGTGGTGTGATTGGTTGTAAACCACCACATGTTTTAACACCAGAAGCGCGCAAACAACCTTATGAAATTAAAGATATGTTTATTGATATTGGTGCAACAAGTCTCGCTGAGGCAAAAGAGTGGGGAATTCGTCCAGGAGATATGATTACTCCTTATATTGAATATGAACGTTTAAATGGTGGGAAGTTTCTACTTGCAAAAGCTTGGGATAACCGTGTCGGTACGGCTGTTTCATTAAGAGTTTTAGAAAATTTGTCAAAAGAGGGCCATCCCAATTGTCTATTTGCAGGCAGTGATGTTATGGAAGAAGTTGGTTTAAGAGGCGCACGAACAAGCACCCACTTGGTGAATCCAGATATTGCTATTGCATTAGATACAGGGACTGCTGGCGATACACCAGGAATGACACCAAAAGAAGCTGATTCTAAATTAGGTGCAGGTCCTCAAGTCTTGATTTTTGATGCGTCGATGGTACCGCATAAGAAATTATTGAATTTCGTTGTAAATGTTGCCGAAGAATTAGCTATTCCTTTCCAATATACTGTGATTACCGGTGGGGGAACAGATGCAGGACAAATGCATTTAACTCGTGATGGAGTGCCTTCACTCGCAATTACAGTACCAGTTCGTTACTTACATTCTCATACGTCCATTATTCACGAAGACGATTACTTAAATACCGTGAAGTTAGTTACAGAAGTCGTTCGTCGTTTAGATGATGAAGCAGTGAAAAAAATTCGAACCTATTAATTTATATGGCATATTATTCAATTGTTAGATGAAATGTTTAAAAAGGCTTATCAGCGATGCTGGTCAAGCCTTTTTTGGTAATCGTATTATTAATTTGCTAGAACTAATTTATGCTAAGATGTTGCCTGTTAAATAACTATTATTTTATGAAAAGAAAAGGTTGTGCTAGCATAAAGAAAAGGAAGGTGTGAAGAATATGAAATTAACCGTATTAGGTTGCCTTGGAGCTTATCCGTATAAAGGGCAAGGGACAACTGGTTACTTGCTGCAAACTGATGATTTTAATTTGTTATTGGATTGTGGCAGTACAACTTTAGTTGAGTTGGAGAAGAAAATAGATCCACTTGATTTAGATGCTGTTATCCTCTCTCATTATCATCATGATCATATTGCGGATTTAGGGGTTTTGCAATATTATTTCCAACTATTTCCAGCTGAAAATAAGAAAATTTTACCAATTTATGGACATGATTTAGATGAATTTCATTTTAATGATTTAACGATGGCAAATGTTTCTGAAGGTCGTCCTTATTACGAAACAAAACAGTTGGAATTGGGACCGTTTTCTGTTACATTTATGAAGACGATTCATCCTGTAACGTGTTATGCAATGCGCTTTTTAGAAAATGACACAGGTAAGATATTTGTATTTACTGGTGACTCTGGTTATTTAGAAGATTTCAATGAATTCGCTAAAGATGCCGACTTATTTTTAGCGGATACATACTTATTTAATGGCCACGAACATCATAAAGCACATTTTACAGCGCAAGAATCAGGAACCTTTGCTAAAAATGCACATGTTAAAAAATTAGTTTTGACTCACTTACCTCAATTTGGTGATTTGCAATTACTAAAAGAACAAGCACAGGTTGCAGCTGGGAAGAACATCTCGGTTGAATTAGCAGCAGTAGGTAAAGAATTATTGATTTAAGGATGGAATAGTTTTAAAGAAAACGTGTTGTTAATGAATAGGAGGATGTACTGTGATTTTTGTACCAAATGAAAACAATGACCCAAGAGTAAACTTAGCAATTGAACATTTTTTGGTTCAGGAGTATCCCTTAACGGAACCCATCTTGTTGTTTTATATTAATGAACCATCGATTATTATCGGGCGCAATCAAAATACCATCGAAGAAATCAATCAAGAATATGTAGATGAACATGGTATTCACGTTGTGCGACGTTTAAGTGGTGGTGGGGCTGTTTATCATGATTTAGGGAACTTAAATTTCAGTTTTATCATGCCTGATGATGGCGACTCCTTTAGAGATTTTGAAAAATTAACTAAGCCGATTGTGGCTGCTTTACAAGAACTGGGAGTCAAAGGGGCTCAGTTAAAAGGGCGTAATGACTTGGTGATTGAAGATCAAAAATTCTCGGGGAATGCAATGTATGCCACTAATGGCAGAATGTTTGCGCACGGCACGATTATGTTTGATAGCGACATTAATGAAGTGGTCAATGCTTTAAAGGTGCGTAAAGATAAGATTGAATCAAAAGGAATTAAATCTATTCGTTCGCGCGTAACCAATGTGAAGCCGTTCTTACCTGCAAATAAACAAAATATGACAACGAAAGATTTCCGGCAAGAAATTTTATTGAAAATCTTTGGTGTAAATGACATAAAAGATGTAAAAACTTACGAATTAACAGCTGATGACTGGGAAAAAATTAATCAAATTTCAAAAGACTATTACCGTAATTGGGATTGGAACTATGGTCGTTCTCCAGAATTTGATTTAGAGCGTCGAAAACGCTTTGCAATTGGCTCCATTGAAGTCCGACTAAATGTACAAAAGGGTGTTATTACAGAAGCTAAAATTTATGGTGATTTCTTTGGTTTGGGTGATATTAAGGACGTTGAAGCAGCGCTTGTAGGCGTGAAGTATGAAAAAGAAGCACTAAAAACAGCTGTGACACAAATTGATGTAAAAAAATACTTTGGTAACATTACCCAAGAAGAATTTTTAGAACTACTTTATTAATAAAAACATTAAAGGTTCTAGGAAAAAGTCGTGGCGACTCTTCCTAGAACCTTTATTTATAGCGTTATTTAAAACTATTTAGTTAATAAGCGCGAGCAATCCAGAGTGTATGTTTTGCTGGTTTGCCGCTAACTAAGTCAAATTCTTTTTTCATTGGAACTTCAAAGGGAATATTTCGAGTAGTAAAACCAGTTTCTTCTTTGATTTTTGCTTCTGTCTCTTCGCTACCATCCCAGCCAACTAAAACAAAGCCTGGTGTAGTACCTTCTTCATTACATTTGTCAATATGGATTTTCAATTCGTCTAGTGTGTTGATATCATAGTGTTCGTTAGCTTTATTACGAGCTTTTGCTTTTTCTAGTAGTCGTTTTGGCATGATTGCTAATTGTTCTGCTACATAAGCATCTAAGTTATCAAAAGTCACCGTATTCTTTTCATCTAAATCTCGTACTTTTACCATCACGTGCCCATTTTCTAAATCACGAGGACCACATTCAATTCGTAGGCAAGCGCCTTTTAATTCCCATTCATTGAATTTATAGCCTGGAGAATTATCCGTATCGTCTAGACGGACACGGTAGCCAGCTTGTTTAAAGGCAGCAAATAATGTATCTAATTTTTCCATAATAGCTGGATTTTTCTTCCAAGGACCAACTGGCATTAAAACAATCTGCGTTGGTGCGACAGTTGGTGGGAAAACGAGTCCCTTGTCATCGCCGTGAGTCATAATTAAAGATCCCAACAAGCGAGTTGACATGCCCCAAGAAGTTGTATGCACGTGAGTATGTTTGTTTTCTTTTGTCAAATACGTAATATCAAATGCTTCTGCAAATTTAGTCCCCAAATAGTGAGAAGTACCTGCTTGAACAGCTTTGCCGTCTTGCATCATCGCTTCAATTGAATACGTATCAACAGCACCGGCAAAACGTTCAGAAGGTGTCTTTTGTCCTTTGTAAACAGGGATAGCTAAAAATTCTTCTGCTAAACGCGCATATTCGTCTAAAATAGCCATTGTCCGTTTTCTTGCATCCGCTTCATCTGCATGAGCGGTATGTCCTTCTTGCCATAAAAACTCAGAAGTGCGTAAAAAAGGTAAGGTTTTCTTCTCCCAGCGAAAAACATTCGCCCATTGATTGATTTCGTACGGCAGATCACGATACGAATTAATCCAATCAGAAAAAGCAGAACCAATCATAGTCTCAGAAGTAGGTCGTAGCGCTAGCGGTTCATCTAATTTTTCATCCCCAACTTCTGTTACCCAAGGCAATTCAGGAGCAAATCCTTCAATGTGATCTGCTTCTTTCATAAAGAAGCTTTTTGGAATTAACATGGGGAAATAGGCATTACGAATATCTTGTGTTTTCAAAAATTTATTGAATTCCTCTTGGATATGTTCCCACAATTCAAAACCATCAGGGCGAAAAATAATTGAGCCACGTACAGGCGAATAAGCCATTAATTCAGCTTGTTGAATGGTTTTTAAGTACCATTCAGTGAAGTCATTTTTTTGTTCAGACATAGTGTCTCCTCCTAAATAAATTACTTTTTTTGACTTTGTTTATAAAAGACAAAATAAAAAACGCATCTCATCCTATAAAAGGACGAAATGCGTGAATTTCGCGGTACCACCTTTATTGACTGTTTTAACAGTCCAACTCAAAACAAGGATAAGGGCCCTAACCCGATTATTTTCATAATCAATACTGTCGGGAGGTTCAAAAAATTAGTGGGTACCAAATTTTCAGCAAAACATTGGCTCTCTAAACCATAATCTTAATACTAATCCGACTGTCTCTATGCTAATAGTAAACACTAAAAATTGCAAGTTAAAATTATTCTAAGTTATAAGTGATAAAGATAAGGTAATCTGATCTTTGTAGTCATCTTGTAATTGTTTTAGTTGACCGCGATATTTCTTTGCAACTTTTTCAATGACAAAAAGATCCAGTTCTTCTTTTTGAGAAAAATTTGTTGTGATGCCGCGATCAAAAATATTAGTATGATAATGAGCAGTGTGAGTGCAGCTAATTTGTAACTTTTCATTCATGTATTCAATCCGTAAATTAATTTCTCGTTTTTTAGGATCATGGATGGCGTAAGTCTCTCGGGTAGCGTGTTCTAAAAGATGAATTAAAATTTGACTTAAATCATCATCTGCCACGTTTACATCTTGGGGTAAATTGGCGAGAAAATTAATGGCAATACTTTTTTGTTGAGCATTTTTTTGATAACGATTTAAAATCAAATTCGTTAAAGTATGCTCAGAAAAGTTGCGAATAATATTTAACTGATCAGTTTCTTCTAAAAGCTTTTCTAAATATTCATTTACTGCTGGTAAATTACCATCACTGCTCAGGTCTTTTACGAGTAATAGATTTTGTTTGAAATCTTGGCGTAGCTGTTCTAACTCTTGTAGGTGATGAATAATCGTTTCATGATTATCCTCTAATAACTCTGTTTTTAACTCTAAAAAATGCATTTGGCGCTTATTTTGCTCGCTAGCAGTCAATCCTTCAACAAGCGTATAGACAAAAATAACTAGTAAAATTATAGCGAACAATAAACCCGAAATATTAACAAGGTAAAAATTTGATTGGGCTACACTGGTAATGTAAATAAAACAGTGGGCCATTGCAACCAAGACAATCCAGGGTGTACAAATGACAAAAAAACGATTTTTTTGATGGGCTTCTGTGATCGCTGCAATAGTTGTCGCTAATGTTCCAAAAATATTTGCAGCATCAATATAGAATTTTACTTCAGGTAAATCAATTTTGGTTAAAACAGCCCAAAGTAAAATTAAACAATCAAAGCTGATATGAAATATTACCCAAAGGCGATAGTATTTTTGGCTTTGCTTCATTTTTAAACAATAATAAGAAATCAAGAAAATCGGAGTAAAAATTGCTAAAAGCAAAGCCATAGTCGAGTTAACTAAGGGGCTAAACAGTAATCCGGCTAGAATATCACCTGCAGCAGCTTCTAATGCAATAGTTAGAGCAAAACAGGATAATAAAATTAACTCCCAGTTTAAGTTTTTTCGCTTAACTAATTCAGCGCCACTAAAAATCATTATTGCTAAACTGATAAAAGTGCAAATAATTAAGATTAAAATTTGTGGTAAGGAAACAGAGACGACATAAGATAAAAGTGAGTCTGAATCCCCAATGAATACTCGAGCAGGAATACCTGCGTAGTTTTTATATGGGCTACTTACTTCTAATCGTAAGGTTTTGCCCACGTAGTTTTTAGGCAATTGTACTTCTGTCATGATATTGCCTGGATTTTTTCTGCCTAAAAAAGTCGGTGTTGCAGTTTTGGAACTATGCTGATAGAGGATTTTGCCGTCGACCGTCACTTTTAACCACTGATGATTTCCTTGAATTAATAAAGTTGGGTTGGAAACTTTACGAATCATTGTTCGTTCCATTACCATTGTTTCTCCTGCGGATACGCTATTTAAGCGTTTCACATAACGACTTTTAAATAAAGTAACAGGATCATCTTTAGCGTAATAGACCCAAGTGTCTTTTATTTCTGCCATGGATGATTGTGAGAATGGGGCATTTAAAGCATGAATAAAAAAGATCCCTACTGTAATGAAAACGGCAATGACAAGCAGATAAGGAATCCAAATCATTTTCTTATTATATTTCTTTTTGGTTTCATTATTTAATCTTTTCATAATGTTAAAGTCCTTTCACCGCTCAAAAGATCTGGTAAAGAATAATTATTTGTTTATTTCTTTATATCTATTATTGTTTTTTTGTTATTTAATAACAGCGTATTTTTAAAATTAATAGAATGCTTAGTCGGCAATATTCTTCAGTTTAAATTAAGTTTAAATGTTATTTAATGATAGGTCAATAATCGACGGTAATTATTTTTTAGTTTATATTAAAAAGAGAGTTATTTGGTAATAAAAAGGATTTAAATGGAGTTAGTTACTTTTAAACTATCTTTTATATGTGATATAATCGTTTTATAATTAGAAAACAAAAAGAATTGTATGAGGGAGGGGGACATGTCGAATTTTAAACAAATGGGCCTATTTGGTTCGGTTATTGTCACAATTATAATGGCGCTGGCTTTGTTGATTACATTATTACCACATCTATTCGGAATGACGGTTTCAATTGTAAAAGATAGTGACATGCAGCCGACTTACCCTAAAGGAAGCTTGATTTTTGTTCGTCAAATAGAACCAGAAGACATTTACGTTGGAGAAGTGGTTACTTATTATGTAAATCAAGGTGAAAATATTCAAACCCGTAGAGTGGTTGCTAAAGAAGATAATCAAGTTTTTTATACAAAAGGTGATGGAAATGAACAAATGGAAATCGGGTATGTAAGCAGTCGGAATTTAATTGGACAGCCCATTATTCATTTACCGTATTTGGGACACTTTGTTTCTCGGGAACTTTTAGATTTAGTGCAGCAAATATTTTGGTTGATTGCTGGATTTATCACATTTACGACAATTTGGCATTTGATAGAACAAGTGATACATAATAGACAAGTTCGCAACTATTAATTTAAAGGTTGCGGACTTTTTTGTTCCTACGTATAATGACAAAAGCGAGGTGGAGAAATGTTAAATGAAATGATGGATAGGCCAGTTGTGGATGCACGACTAGTTGAATATATGCGTACAAAACAAAAACCTTTGGCTGGTGCAATTGGAGAATTAGAAGAAATTGCCCATAAAAGACGGGTACCAATAATTCCTCACGAAACAGTAGTTTTTTTACAGTTTTTGTTAGGACAAATAAAGCCAAAGGAAGTTTTGGAAATTGGTGCGGCAATTGGTTTTTCTTCTAGTTTGATGGCACAATTTGTAGGAGAGGGCCACGTTACGACGATTGACCGATTTGATTTGATGATTAAAGAGGCAAAAATAAATTATGAAAAATTAGGTTTGACCGAAAAAGTGACTTTATTAGAAGGTGATGCGGCTGCAATTTTACCAACTTTGACAGGTCCTTATGACTTTATGTTTATGGATAGCGCGAAGTCAAAATATCTGAGCTTTTTACCCGAATGTTTACGTCTATTAAAAGTTGGTGGGGTCTTAATGGTAGACGATGTTTTCCAAGGAGGTACCATTTTAGATCCAATTGAAGAAATTCCCCGCAAAAATCGCAGTATCCACCGGAAATTGAATCAGTTTTTAGATGTAGTGATGACACATCCAGATTTAACTTCGACTTTAGTACCTTTAGGCGATGGTATTTTATTGATTACTAAGGAAAAAGAAACGATTTCGTTATAGTTTAATTTCCATTTAAGTTAGATAGATTACCTTGTATTAAAAAGAGGTAAATCTGACTATGGTAAATAAGTGGTTAAAGGGAGTTTTATGGTTGGGATTATTGGGCTTTTTATTGAATACTTTTCATTTAAGTGCAAAAGCAGAAAATAACCAAGCGACGATGACGTTGAAAAATGAAGCATTGGTGATGGTACCAGGAACTGGTGCAACTGTTGATCGTTTTGATAAACTAATTGCTCAATTGCAAAAAAAAGCTGCTGTTGAGGTTTTGAAAATTACAGTTCAAACAGACGGACAGTTAACCATTAAAGGGGAGCTGTCACAAAAAGATATTCGGCCTATTATTGTAATTGGTTTTGCTGATAGTTCAGAAGAAACAGTTCCGCAGCAAGCGATATGGTTTCAAAAGGCAATGGAATATGTCCAACATTGCTATGGCGTTGAAAAGTATAGTTTTCTTGGACATTCTAATGGCGGCTTGGTTTTGACAGAATATTTGGAGTATGTTCATCTTACCGTTGATCCTCAACCGACTAAAATTCTATTTTTAGGAACACCATTTAATGATGTGGGATGGAAGTATAACGAAATGGCAACCTCTTTAACAAAAGTAAAAGCTAGGAGTGCGATTTTGCAGCGCTATCTAAGTAAGAAGCAGCGTCTATTAAAAGAGATAAATGTTATTAGCATAGCCGGAAATGTCACCAAGGGCAATTCAGATGGAGTAGTACCCGTTACAAGTCTTTTAGCGGGAAGGTTAATTTATGGCGAAAGTCAAAGTTATGAAGAATTCGTTGTGGCAGAAAATGCCAAGCATAGTCAGTTGGTGATTCACCCAACTGTTGTAAATTTTGTCCAAGATTTTTTATGGTCAGAGAAAAAATAACGTGTTTATTAAGAAAACTGATTGACATTAGTTAGTCAGTTTTCTATAATTGATTTTGTTGCTGATGTCATAGTAGCTCAGCCGGATAGAGCATCCGCCTTCTAAGCGGACGGTCGGGGGTTCGAATCCCTCCTGTGACGCTAAAAAACCACTAGAAATATTAATTTCTAGTGGTTTTTCTTTGTTTTATATTCTGATAAGCAGTTAGTTGTTTATATTCGTTTAGTAGACTGTACGGCGGGTGAATTTAAAACGTAGCGCTTTATTTTTTCTTTTAGGTGGGTTTTCTTTTAAGGCGCTTTTTATGATTTTTTCACGCGATTGTTTGGAATCATCGATGCGACGAGCTAAAATTTCTTCTTTTGTCGTTTTCATAGTAATCCCTCCTAATGATTAATATAATAATAGGTTATCATCGGTACCTCTTATATTTCGAAGATATTGCTTGTGGTTTAGTGAACATTACTCCTCTTTTAAAAAATAAAAAAGATAAACATGGCATAAAGTTTAACTGCAATGTTTATCTATATCAGGATTGAAATTTTTATTCTGCCGGCTGAAAAGTAACGTTCATATCTAAAATTCCTTCGTCAGAACGCAAAACGAAACTGCCATAACTTTTATTACGATCGAGTATAATATTAGTGGGTAAAAAGTTTTTTTCATAGTTTGATGTATAAATGGAATAGTGATCATTTTGTAGTTGGATAATAAAAGGAACGATTTTTTCTTTAATCGGCTTAATTAAAAAACGATCGCCAATCATACAGCACCCTTGAGCTGATGAAAATTGATTTGATCCATCGTTTAATGCTAATATAAACGAATTATTGTCGGCTAATTTTGCTGCTAGGTATGGAGCAGCTTCATTTGTAATGCTCATTTTCATGTTATCAACTCCTAGTCTTTAGTATAAGCATTAGCGGCGAAAATGAAAAATAGGATGCTTTTACTAACGATTCTTGCTTAAAATGAAATCATAGTCATGGGTGGATTCTTTATCTGTGGAGGTTGTTTTAATTTTTTTACCGGTAAATTTTAATTCGAGCTGCGTAACGTCATCAGCGTCAGTTAGCCTTTCTAAGGGGTAGGCCGCTGTTCCTGACACAGTTTTATTTGCGGCAATCTCTCCGCCAAATTCATCCATAGCTAAATTCCCCATTGTTGGTCTGCTGGTGTTGGTGGTTAAAATTCCTTTTTCCGGAACTATGTTTACCGCAGTATCACCAGTTTCGATGGTAAAATGGATTAGAACATAACCTTCGTATTCCTTATTGTTCTTATCTTTATAATCTTTGATTTTAATAATTTTACATTCATCACTGATAATCGTTACATTTTCCCAATTGGTATCTTTTAAAGTGACATCGTATTCTTTGGTACCAACTAATTGGGCTTTAGTAGCACCCGTATTTTCTGCTAATTGCTGATATTGCGCCTGATTAATTAATAAATCGGGATTTTTATCCATACTAGTGGCTGTTGTTTTTTCCGTGTTATTTGTGTTTGTTGTCGATGGTACATCATTTTTTGTTTTTTCTTGGCAACCAGATAATAACAAAGCTGTAGTTATTAGTAGGGGAAGCAGTATCTTTTTCATTGTCATCCTCTTTTCATTAGAAAAATTATTCTTTAATTAAATTTTAACATTTGTGTAAATCAGTGCAAGCGAGAAGTCAGGCTTTGGGCTGATTTTATTCTAAAGAAGCATATGCTATAATTGTGGTTAGATTAAAAAATAATTTTTTTGTTTTTTAGGAAAATACGTTGCAATCACGTATTTTATTTATTGTTTTGCAAATAGAGGTTTACGCTTAGAAACTAAGTAGGTAGATAGTATAGGCGAGCTTTTAAATTAGATTTGAAGGGATTTTATTATGATAAAAATTACCATGTTTTCCCGGGCCGACACAGTTAAAGGCCAAGGGGTGGGAAGTGCATATAATGAGTTAATCAAGATGCTAAAGGCGCGTTTTAAAGATGATTTTGACATACAGATTAATACGTATAAAAAATCAGATATTTCCCATTACCATACCATTAATCCAGAGTTTTATTTGTCGACTTTTTTCAAAAGAAGACGAGGTGTTACTGTGGGATATGTTCATTTTTTACCAGAAACTTTGGAAGGAAGCATTCATTTGGCCAAGCCAATTCAAAAAATTTTTAATTGGTACGTACTTTCTTTTTATCGTCGGATGGATAAATTAGTAGTAGTGAACCCCAGTTTTATTCCAGAATTAAGGAAAGCTGGGATACCAGAAGAAAAAATCACTTATATTCCTAATTTTGTTTCGGCAGAAGAATTTTATCAAATGAAACCTGAAGAAAAGCAAAGATTACGAAAAGAACATCAAATTGAACCAAATAAATTTATTGTTCTCGGTGTTGGCCAGATTCAAAAGCGCAAAGGTGTCGATGATTTTATTCGCTTAGCTAATGAAAATCCTGAAGTGACGTTTATATGGGTGGGAGGCTTTTCTTTTGGCAAAATAACAGATGGTTATGATGAGTACAAAGAAGTCTATGAAAATCCACCGGCTAACTTAGTTTTCACTGGTATTATCGATCGCAGTGAGTTAGTTAATTACTATAATATGGCAGATATTTTCTTGCTGCCTTCTTATAATGAATTATTTCCAATGAGTATTTTGGAGTCTTTTAGTTGTCAAACACCAGTGATGGTTCGAAATTTGGAATTGTATGAATCCGTCATTTCTGGCTATTACTTGGGAGCAGATGATTTTGAAGAGATGAACTGCGATATTAAAGCTTTGCAAAATGATGAGGAGTTATTAAAAAAATATGCTTGTCTTGCCCATGATGCGTCGAATTATTATTCTGAGGCCCATGTAGGGGAAATTTGGTATGAATTTTATACAGGACTTTTAAAAAAGAAAATTGAAAAAGTGGAACTTTAAAAGCGCAAATATCACGTTATAACAAGTTGACAATAGCTTGTTATAACGTGATATTGCGCTTTTAGCTTTTATCAGCAGTTAGTTGCAGTAATTCTCCAAGGATTTGCCAATCTTTCTTTATTAGAGATTCTAACTGGCGATTATAAAAAATGGCTGCTGGATGAAATAACGGCACGATTGTGTAGTTTGAATCAGACCAAATATAATCTGTCATTTTTTCGTTTAGTTTTTGAATGGGATGGTGAATTATTTGTCCATGAGTTTGACTAACGACGTAATTATTTCCTAATAAACGTTGGAGACCGATATTTCCTACCGGTGCGATTATTTTTGGTTTTACTTTTTTTATTTCATAATCCAAAAGAGGCGCATGAGCGAGAATCTCTTTTTTTAAAGGTGTCCGATTGGGATAAATAATTTCTTTTTTATCAGTTTTTTTATTTATTCGTTCTTTCGTAGCATAAGGTCTACTTCTAACTGCACTTGTAATATAAACATCTTTCCTTGTTAATCCGACACTTGCAAGACAAGCCATTAATTCTTTTCCTGCTTGACCACTAAAGGGGATAAAGTTTTCGATTTCTTTACGACCAGGAGCCTCACCGACGATCATTAATTTTGGTCTCAGAGGACCTTGTCCAGTGACAAAACCTTCCAAATTGTAATTCTTTGAGCGCGCTTTGGTTAATTTTACTAAATCTTTTGGATATTCCATCGCTATCCCTCCTGTGTTTAGTATAACGCTATTACTTTAATAGTATGAAAAATTACGATTAGTGTGAGGAATAAAAATTACTTTTTCTTACTTAAAAGAAAAGTAATTGACGTCATGTCTGTTTTTTGGTAAAGTATAAATGTTGTAATTGTGGACTCCACAGCTACAACCGCTCAGAACAAGTATTAAGCACATTATGTCACTTGGGATGGCGAGTCTAAGTCTATTATAAGGAGGTGCTTTAGAGCATGTACGCAATTATCAAAACTGGTGGTAAACAAGTTAAAGTTGAAGTTGGTCAAGCAATATACGTTGAAAAATTAGACGTTGAAGCTGGTGGCAAAGTAACTTTTGACGAAGTTATCTTAGTAGGTGGCGAATCAACGAAAGTTGGCGCTCCAACTGTTGCAGGCGCAACGGTTGAAGGAACTGTTGAAAAACACGGTAAACAAAAGAAAGTTGTTACTTTCAAATATAAACCTAAAAAACACTCTCACCGCAAGCAAGGTCATCGTCAACCATATACTAAAGTGGTTATCGACGCTATTAACGCTTAATACTTGCGAGAAAGGTCGCACTAATGATCAAAGGGACATTCAAACGCAATGACTCTGGCCAGATTGTTACTTTCACATTGACAGGGCATGCCGAAGCTGGGCCATATGGTAGTGACATTGTTTGTGCTGGTGTTTCTGCGCTAGCAATCAGTACCATTAACGGCATTGATGCTTTAGCTGGGGTTGCACCCAAGGTTGAAGCAAACGAATCTGAAGGCGGCTATCTTAAAATGGATGTCGTATCAGGTTTAACTCAGGAGCAAACTAACATTGAACAAATTCTTTTAGAAAATTTGTTGTTAGGTTTACAGTCAATTGAAGCCGAAAATAGTGAGTTTATTCAAATTAATACGATTACAGAAAAATAGGAGGTGCATCTCATGTTGATGAAAATGAATTTGCAATTCTTCGCTCATAAAAAAGGTGGCGGTTCTACTTCCAACGGTCGTGACTCAGAATCTAAACGTTTAGGCGCTAAACGTGCGGACGGTCAAACTGTTACAGGTGGCTCAATCCTTTACCGCCAACGCGGTACTAAAATTTATCCAGGTGTAAACGTGGGTAAAGGTGGCGACGATACTTTATTTGCTAAAGTTGATGGTGTAGTACGTTTCGAACGTAAAGGCCGTGACAAAAAACAAGTATCTGTCTACCCAGTAGCGAAAGAAGCTTAATTAAAAATCAAGTGTCGGTATTCGAATGAATGCCGACACTTTTTTTGTTTTGTAAAAATCTTACCACGAACTATTTTGTAAAAGAGTTCGTGGTTTTGAATTGTTTATTTGAAAAGAGGTTGATTCATTGGAAGGCACTGTAAAATCTTTTAATGAAAAAGGTGGCTACGGTTTTTTAGTAAACGACCATAAGCAGGATATGTTTGTTTATCAAGAAGATATCGTTTTACCCTTAGATAAGGTACTTTTAGTGGGACAAAGGGTAAGTTATGAGGTTGTTACCAATCAAAAGGGGCAGCAAAAGGCGATTCATGTGAAAGTGATCAATTAAAAACTGACAGTGCATGTCAAAAATGACTTGCAGAAACAAAATAGATTGTGCTACGCTCTGTAAAAAAGAGGACGCTTATGACAGAAAAAATCCGTATAGCAACAAAGAAAGATGCCGCTGCAATTTTAGCAATTTATATGCCTTATGTAAAAGAGACAGCCATTACATTTGAATATGAAGTTCCCACTTTAGCTGATTTTGAAAAACGGATTGAACAAACGTTAGCACGTTATCCTTATTTGGTAGCAGAAAAAGAAGATAGTACACTTACAGGATATGCATATGCAGGTGCTTATAAAGGACGACCAGCCTATGATTGGAGTTGTGAAGTGACGATTTATGTAGCTAAAGACGCTAAAAGCAGAGGGCTGGGTACACGTTTATATCAGGCATTAGAAGTAGAGCTACAAAAACAAAATGTTGTTCAACTATTAGCCTGTATTACTGCGGGAAATGGCGCTAGCATCAAGTTTCACGAAAAACTCGGCTATCGTCAAGTTGGTATTTTTCCTAAATTGGGTTATAAATTTGCCCAATGGTATGATATCTTATGGCTGCAAAAAACATTACAAGAAGTATCAAGTGAGCCAGATAATTTTATTCCTTATCCAAAAATAAAAGACTTGCCTTAAAGCGCAAGTCTTTTATTTATATAGCCTGTACGGGATTCGAACCCGTGTCTCCGCGCTGAGAACGCAGCGTCTTAAACCACTTGACTAACAGGTCATGGGATTACGCTATTCATCTTAGCACTTTTTTTCTTACTGTAAAGTAAAAGCACTTGCTTTATCTTACAAAATTGTTCGATTGCTGATAGGTCAAACACCGGATGATAAAATAGAATTTTGTTAGACTGAAATAAGCAAGTAAGTTACTTTCGTAAATTATTTAAAGAAAATATTATTAGTTTTAAAGGAGTGAAGAAATGAGTTTAATTGGTGTTGGTAGTTTTATCTTTGGTTTTGTTTTATTTTTCGTTGCGTTAGTGAAAAAGCATTTTACTAAACAAAAGATAACGCAATCTGAGACGTTTCAATTAGCAGCATTATTGATTTTTGTCGGCTCCTTTATTTTAGCTATGCCGCATCTTGGTATCTAATCATCATTGATAACTATAATAGAAAAGTCATTTAAGTTACTCTTTTTCTTAGATGGCTTTTTAGTTTGCGCTTTATTGGAAAAAAGTTATAATAAAGCAACACAGATGACACACTAGCACAAATAAGGTGAGGAGATTCAATGACTAAGAGAATTGAACGTGTTTATCAGTTTGTTGCAATGAATGACCCACTTCAAAATGGGCTTACCACTAATGAGGTGGCAGAAGGACTTGTATTGCAGCGAACGAATGTCAGTAAAGATTTAAATCGGTTAGTAAGGGCGGGACGTTTAATCAAGATTGATGGTCGCCCTGTGCGTTATACTGTTTCCCAAGTAGAATCTTTATCAAAAGCAGATGACATAACCCAAGAGTCATATCCTAAAATTGAACATGTAGCTAGTTATAAAGAGTATACACCTAGTGAGAAAAAGCAGGTTATCCCGTCAGAATTACGACGAGGAGATATTTTTTCGCGCATTATTGGCTCTAATGGTAGTATGAAAAATGCAGTGGAACAAGCAAAAGCTGCTATATTATATCCACCAAAAGGCTTAAACTGCTTAATTACAGGCCCTACAGGTTCTGGTAAAACGTATTTTGCTCACGCCATGTTTCGTTTTGCTGTAACCAGTCAAGTTATTGAGTCAGAAAAAGAATTAATTGTTTTTAATTGCGCAGATTATGCAAACAATCCGGAACTTTTAATGAGCCATTTGTTTGGTTACGTAAAAGGTGCTTTTACGGGAGCTGAACAAGACAAGACCGGAATTATCGATCAAGCAGACGGTGGAATGTTGTTTCTTGATGAAATTCATCGTTTACCACCAGAAGGTCAAGAAATGGTTTTTTATTTTATGGATCACGGAACTTTCTCTCGTCTGGGTGAGAGTAGTAAAAATCATAAAGCAGATGTACGAATTGTAGGGGCAACTACAGAAGATCCCAGTTCCTCATTATTAGATACTTTTGTCCGTAGAATTCCAATTAATATCCAATTACCAGCTTTTGATCAGCGTCCAGCAAGCGAAAAAGTTGATCTCGTAAAGGTGATGGTCGCACAAGAAGCCGGTCGTATTGATCGGCAGATTTCTTTAACAGAAGACGTAGTTAAGGCTTTAATTGGTAGTGTTAGTTATGGTAATATTGGGCAGTTAAAATCAAATGTACAGCTTGTTTGTGCGCGTGGTTTTTTAAATCACATGAATAGTGAAGAAATGAATATCACGATTGATGATTTACCAGAGGGAATTCGTTCGGGACTATTATTGTTGGCAAATAAGCGAGAAGTCTTAAATGAATTATCTAAAGTATTAGATCCAAAAATTGTGATTACACCAAATGACCAAATAATTTTGATTCAGCAAGATACGTATGAGTTACCTTATAACTTATATGATATTATCGGCGATAAAGCTGCACTACTTAAGGCTGATGGTTTGGACCAAGAAACGATTAATCATTTTATTTCAACAGATATTAATGTTCATTTGAAATCATTTTATAAAAATCACGGGTTTGCCTTTAATGCAGATAATAAACTGGCTGAATTTGTCGACCAAAGAGTAATTGATACAACGAATCATATTTATGATATGGTGCGTGAAAAGTTAGGATATGCTTTTCAGCAAAATTTTGTTTATGCAATGAGTTTGCACATCAGTTCATTTTTAAAAAAATTGGAACATGGCGAAGAACGTAGTACAAATGATAATATTCGACAAATGGTAGCTGGTTTTCCAGCGGAGTTTGAAATTGCGCAAAAAATTCGTCATTACATTAGTGAAAGTTTTAATGTTGAAATTCCAAAAAGCGAAGACTATTATTTAGCAGTTTTGTTAATTTCTTTACGAGCAAATCAACAAGAGGGAAAAATTGGTGTAGTTGTGGCAGCTCACGGAAATAGTACAGCAACTAGCATGGTTGAAGTAGTTACACAGTTATTGGATATTGATCAAGTACAAGCTGTGGATATGCCTCTTGATATGCCGCCAAAAGTCGCACTAGAGAAAGTTGCCCGAGCTGTTACCGAAGTAGATGATGGTTCGGGGGTGATGTTACTAGTAGATATGGGGTCTTTAGCCACTTTCGGAAACGAAATTACCCAGAATACTGGTATCGAAGTCCGTACTATTGATATGGTAACGACAGCAATCGTATTGGAAACGGTGCGAAAAGCTTCTGTTTTAGGAACGGATTTAGATAGCTTATTTGAATCTTTGCATCGATTTAGTGGCTACACTTTAATCCCATCTCAGAAAAATAATAAGGGTATAACGACGAAACCAACTGCGATTTTAGCAGTTTGCGCTTCTGGTGAGGGAACTGCTCAACGAATTAAAGAAATTATTCAACGTTCTTTAAGCGGAGATCAAAAACAATTGCAAGTACTCACCCAATCAGTAGTTACGCTACCAGAACAATTACCGCAGATTCAAACGGATTATAACTTAGTTGCTGCAACGGGTATCGTTGATCCGCAGATTAATGCACCTTTTATTCCTTTAGATCGTTTTATCAATCAAGACGTTAAAGCTATTTTAAATCGATTATTATTGGATCATGATCAGTTGATTTCTTATCCAAATGAAGCTATGCAAGAAGAAAAAGCAGTAGAACTGATTAAGCATTTTATTAATGATAACTTTACGTTTGTCAATGGGGAGAAACTTGCGCAACCAATTTGGAGTTTTGTTAAAAATATGGTAGAAGATGTAGGCTTGAATGATGCTGAATTTGGCTTAGAAGTAAACTTGGCTTTGCATATGGCAGGTCTGTTAGAACGTGTGCTATTAAAACAACCATTGGCGATAACAAACTTAGAATCTCAACAATTGACCAATGAACCACTTTATGAGCAAGTGCACAACCACATTCAATCATTTGGACGAATGCTACGTTTAGGCATTCCGCCAGCTGAGGAATATTATGTTTTAGAAGTACTTAAAACACGAATTAATAATTAAACCAGACTACTGTATCTCCTGAAAAGGAAATAAAACGAAATAATACTAAAAAACGACACACTGTATTGAAGTGTGTCGTTTTTTAGTGTGTCACAATTTCATAAATAATTCTTTATATTTAAAGATCTTTAAATTTGTGTGTCGTTTTTTTATTTGGCACGCATCTTGCTTATATATAAGTGACACAGGAGGTGAATACTCTGGCGTGAGCAGAATTTAAAATTTTTGCTGCTCTGTTTTATTAAGTAGGAGGGTTGCTTGTGAGCATTGATATTCGCTTAGCGCGCATTGATGATCGTTTAATTCACGGACAGGTTGCGACAGCTTGGTCAAAGCAAAGTGGAATCGAGCGCATTTTAGTTGTATCAGATGAAGTAGCCCAAGATCAGTTGCGTCGTTTTTTGTTACAAGAGGCATCCCCACCAGGTATTAAGTCCAATGTAATTAGTATTGATAAAATGATTACGCTTTATCATGAAGATTTATTGGCCGGACAAAAAGTTATGTTGCTGTTTACAGATCCTAAAGCTGCAGAACGGCTGGTTCGTGGCGGAGTTCAGTTAACGTCAATCAATATCGGAGGTATGCGATTTACTGTTGGAAAGAAGATGTTGACAAATTTTGTTTCTTTAAATCAAGCTGACGTTGCATCTTTTCAATATCTTGCTTCTCAAGGTATTGAACTTGAGTTGCGAAAGGTACCTGCAGATCGTAAAGTCTACTTAATGGAATTGTTGGAAAAAGAAAATTTTATCTAGTTGGTTTTAATCGTCGCATTTTAAGAAATTATTTATTTATCATTTAGACGATTAGTAAAACAAAAATGTTAATAGGAGGTATACAGATGGTAGGAATTATCCTGGCTAGTCATGGAGAATTCGCTGAAGGTATCTTGCAATCCGGCGCAATGATTTTCGGAGAACAAGAAAACGTTAAAGCTGTAACGTTAATGCCAAGTGAAGGTCCCGATGATGTAAGAGCCAAAATGGAAGCAGCGATTAGTTCTTTTGATGATCAAGATGAAGTATTATTCTTGGTCGATCTTTGGGGTGGAACTCCATTCAACCAAGCCAATAACTTGTTTGAAGCACACAAAGACAAATGGGCAATTGTTGCCGGCATGAACTTGCCAATGGTCATTGAAGCTTATGCTTCACGCTTTTCAATGAACTCTGCACAAGAAATTGCAGCTCATATCATTGAAACTGCAAAGGAAGGTGTCCGGGTTAAACCAGAAGAATTAGAGCCACAAACAGCAGCTCCAGTAGCAACTGGTGGAGCACAACCAACTGGTGCTATCCCTGCTGGTACAGTTTTAGGTGACGGTCATATTAAATTCGTTTTGGCACGAATTGACTCACGTTTATTGCATGGACAAGTTGCGACAGCTTGGACAAAAGCGGTTGGCCCTAATCGTATTATCGTTGTTTCTGATGCAGTAGCAAAAGATGATTTACGTAAGAAATTAATTGAACAGGCTGCTCCTCCAGGTGTTAAGGCTAATGTTATTCCAATCGATAAAATGATTGAAGTGGCAAAAGACCCACGTTTTGGTAATACAAAAGCGTTGTTGTTGTTTGAAAACCCTGAAGATTTATTGCGTGCTGTTGAAGGTGGCGTTGACATTAAAGAAGTTAACGTTGGTTCTATGGCCCATTCAGTTGGTAAAGTTCAAGTCAACAAAGTATTGTCAATGAATTCAGAAGATGTAAAAACTTTTGATGCACTAAAAGAAAAGGGTATCACCTTTGATGTACGTAAAGTGCCAAGTAACTCAAAAGAAAACTTCGACGAATTGTTGAAAAAAGCAAAAACTGAATTGGCAAACGCCAATTAGACATAAGAAAGAGGAGGCTTAATCATGCACGATTTAAACATAATCCAAATGATTTTAGTGGTCATCGTAGCTTTCTTAGCTGGTATGGAAGGTATTTTAGACCAATGGCAATTCCACCAACCACTAGTAGCATGTACGTTGATCGGTTTAGTAACTGGTAACTTAGAAGTCGGAATCATCTTAGGTGGTTCACTGCAAATGATCGCCCTAGGTTGGGCAAATATTGGTGCTGCTGTTGCACCAGATGCTGCTTTAGCAGCAGTCGCATCCGCAATTATTTTAGTTTTAGGTGGACAAGGTAAAGCAGGAGTTGCATCTGCTGTTGCCGTTGCTATTCCGCTAGCTGTAGCTGGTTTATTTTTAACTATGATTGCTCGTACTTTAGCTGTGCCAATTGTTCACATTATGGACAGTGCTGCTGAAGAAGGAAACTATCGTAAAATTGAAATTTGGCAATTAATTGCTATTGCAATGCAAGGTTTACGTATCGCAATTCCTGCTGCTGCATTGTTGTTAATCCCTGCAGATACAGTTCGTGGATTCCTAGAATCTATGCCTGCTTGGTTAACAGATGGTATGGCAATTGGTGGTGGTATGGTTGTAGCCGTTGGTTATGCAATGGTTATCAATATGATGGCAACACGTGAAGTATGGCCATTCTTTGCTATTGGTTTTGTTGTAGCAGCTATTTCACAATTAACGTTGATCGCATTAGGTGCATTAGCTATTTCTATCGCTTTGATTTACTTACACTTAGAAGAAACTGGTGGTTCAAGTAATGGCGGTGGCGGTAATACTGGTGATCCATTAGGCGACATCTTAAACGACTATTAATCTTGAAGGAGGAGAACAAACAATGGCTGAAAAAATTCAATTAACAAAAGCAGACCGTAGAAGTGTCATGTTCCGCTCAATGTTCCTTCAAGGTTCATGGAACTATGAACGTATGCAAAACGGTGGTTGGGCATATGCAATGATCCCAGCAATTAAAAAATTATATACAACTAAAGAAGATCGCGCGGCAGCTTTAAAACGCCATTTAGAATTCTTTAATACTCACCCATATTTAGCAGCTCCAGTATTAGGGGTTACATTAGCCCTTGAAGAAGAACGTGCCAATGGTGCACCTGTTGATGATGTAGCAATTCAAGGGGTTAAAGTTGGTATGATGGGACCTTTAGCCGGTGTTGGTGATCCAGTATTCTGGTTTACCGTACGTCCTATGTTAGGTGCCTTAGGTGCCTCTCTGGCATTGAGTGGCAGCATCATGGGCCCATTATTATTCTTCTTTGCTTGGAATATTATCCGTATCGCTTTCTTATGGTACACACAAGAATTCGGTTATCAAGCGGGTTCTAAAATTACCGATGACTTATCTGGTGGTTTATTACAAAAAGTTACTAAAGGCGCTTCTATCTTAGGGATGTTTGTTTTAGGTTCATTGGTTCAACGTTGGGTAAGTGTGAAATTTACACCAGTTGTTTCTGAAGTTCAATTGGACGAAAAAGCATATATTCACTGGGATAAATTACCTGATGGCTGGAAAGGTATTCAAGAAGCCTTTAGTCAAGTGGGCGCAGGCCTTTCTCAAACACCTACGAAAGTAACGACTTTGCAAGATAACTTGGATCAATTAATTCCAGGGCTTGCCGGGTTATTACTAACTTTACTTTGCATGTGGTTATTGAAGAAAAAAGTTTCTCCAATCGTTATCATCATTGGCTTATTCATCGTCGGTGTTGGTTTACACGTATTAAACATCATGTAATTGAACTTTTACAAAGGCTCAGGGGGGGTTCCCTGGGCTTTTGTTTTACATCTGCTAGCTATTATGCCTATAATACTTAATAAATATCCATGAATGGAGTGTCCGTAATGGTTCAGTCATTAAATAGTAAAGTTGATTTGACTATTGATGCAACATCTTATCTTGGCATTGGCGAGTATGGAAAAATTATGATTGGCGACAAAGCCTTTGAGTTTTATAATGACCGAGATATCAATAAATTTATTCAAATTCCTTGGGATGAAGTCGATTTTGTTATCGCTTCTGTTTATTTTAAAGGGAAATGGATTCCTCGTTACGCCATCAAAACAAAGAAAAATGGTACCTATTCTTTCTCATCAAAACAACCCAAAAAGGTTTTACGTGCAATTAGAGAATATGTACCAGCTGATCATTTAGTACGTTCTTTAACTTTTTTTCAAGTTGTCAAGCGTGGTTTAAAGAGTTGGAAAGTAAAACTAATTGGAAAAAAACAGTAACCGTAAAGGCAGATGCTTTTATGGTTTTTTTTATTTTTTAACTAGTAACTATTAAATTATCATCAAACCAAAGATTGAGTTCGCACATGTGAAATAGAACAGAAGGCATAATGTTTTCGTTATTATTTTGAAATATGTTACCATAAATTGAACGTTAGTTTTTAAATAGTTTTGGTGATGCTTAGCTATTTATTAAAAATTTATTGTCTGATTTTTTATAAAAGGGAGTGAAAAAAATGCTTTGGACATTAATTGTTGGTGCCGTAATTGGTGCTATAGCAGGTGCGATTACTGGTCAAAAAAGGGGCTGTTTATTTAATATCATTGCGGGATTAGCTGGGGCGTCTGTCGGTCAAGCGTTGTTTGGAAATATGGGTCCTGACATTGCGGGGATGGCTATTATCCCCTCTATTCTAGGTGCGGTGATCGTTGTTGCTGTGGTGTCATTTTTCTTTGGTAAAACAAAATAAATGAAAGTAATTGTGACAAAATAGGACTCTATTTTGTCGCAATCTTTTTTATTTTCTCCTATATTTGCTATAATGAGTGGAAAAGTCAAATGAAAGAAGGAATTAAAAATGATGTTACGAGTAGAAAAATTGCGAGAAGCAATGCGTAAAGAGCAAGTAGATGGATTTTTAGTGACAAGCCCATATAATTTGCGCTACTTAACAAATTTCACAGGTACAACCGGATTAGCTGTTATTACTTTGGATAAAGCGTTTTTTGTGACTGACTTTCGTTATACCGAGCAAGCAGCCGCACAAGCGCCAGAATTTGAAATAGTTAAAAATGTAGGACCAATTTTTGACGAAGTAGCGGCACTGTGTCAGCAAGAAAATCTTAATGCGCTAGCCTTTGAAGAAAACTATATTAGTTTTGCTGAATACTCTGTCTTAGAAGAAATTATTGAAGAAACGCCGCTTGTTCCAATTGCAGGTATGATTGAAACATTACGAGAAGTAAAAGATGAAAATGAAATCGCAATTATCAAAAAAGCATGCCAAATTGCTGATCAAGGATTTGAACACGTATTGAAATTTGTTCGCCCGGGGATGACAGAAATTGAAGTTGCCAATCAACTTGATTTTTATATGCGTTCACTAGGCGCAACGAGTGTCTCTTTTGATACGATTGTTGCTAGTGGTTTACGTTCGGCTATGCCTCATGGGGTGGCTAGTGAAAAAGTAATTGAACAAGGCGATTTAGTTACTTTGGATTTTGGATGTTATTATGAAGGTTATGTTTCTGATATGACTAGAACATTTGCAATTGGAGATCCTGGTGAAAAGCTAAAAGAAATTTACCAAATTGTTTTAGAAGCACAGTTGAAAGTTATTGAGGCTGCTCGACCAGGTTTAACCGGCATTCAACTTGATGCCATAGCGAGAGATCATATTGCAGCAGCTGGATATGGAGAAGCCTTTGGTCATTCTACAGGACACGGTATCGGATTGGAGATTCATGAAGGACCAAATGTTTCTTTTAGAGCAGATAAGCAATTTGTTGTAAACAATGTAATTACAGATGAACCAGGAATTTATCTACCTGGAATTGGTGGAGTGAGAATTGAAGATGATTTGTTAATTACTTCAGAAGGTAATGAAGTATTGACACGCTCACCAAAAGAATTGATCATTTTGTAAGCCACAAGAAAAGAACGCATTACTACTTAGTAGTAATGCGTTCTTTTCTTGTGGCCAAATTATTTATCAGATTATTTGAGATTTTTTAGTTTGCAAAAAAATGTCAAATAATTATTTTGACCTATCGTTCAATAACGCTTACTATTCAAGAGTAGGAGGGAATTTATAGTGAAAGAAATTCATGATGTTTTGCAGCAGGCAGATTTAATTTATGTACACCAATCTAAATTTAGTGAAGAAGATTGGCATAGTACTTTACATACGCATTATTTTACTGAAGTAATGTATGTATTAAGCGGGAAAGGGAGTTTTATTGTTGAAGGAAAGGAGTATCCGATTAAAGCGCATGATATTGTAGTGGTCAATCCTTACGTACGTCATACAGAGAAATCATCGGGTGACTTTCCTTTATGGTATATTGTGATTGGCGTTAATAATATTCGTTTTGTTAAACAAAATAAATGTGAAAGTCATTATATTTTTCGGGATGTTTTAGATGAGATGGTGCCTTTATTAAAACTAATTATTGCGGAAATAAATGAAAAACAACAAGGATCAGAGGCAGTTCTACAAAGATTGGCAGAAGTTGTTTTGGTCAAGGTTTTACGCAGCAATAATTTCAGTTTGGTTGAAATTGAGAATAAAAATATTTCTAAAGACGGTGCCATTATCAAAGATTTTATTGATCAACATTACAAAGAAAATTTAACATTGGATGTTTTATCTAATCGGTTGCATTTGGATAAGTATTATATGATCCATATTTTTAAAGAGAATTTTTCTGAAACACCGATGAATTATATGATGCAAAAACGTTTGGAAAATGCCAAGGAACTCCTAATTAGTACGGATTATTCTGTAGGACAGATTGCTGAAATTGCAGGATTTACTTCTCAGTCATATTTTAATCAGGCTTTTAAAAAGGGGATTGGGATTTCTCCTAATCAGTACCGAAAACGTCGTCACTAATTTTAGTATATTTTACTAAAGCGGGAATTTATAAATATTTCTAAAAAAACAACCAATATTTTAAAACTAAAGCGCTTACAATAATAGTATACTGAAATCATCAAATGAGGGAGGAATCCGACATGAAAAAAGCATTAGGAATGGTATTAGCTTTGGGGTTATCTGGTCTTTTACTAGCAGGTTGTGGTAGTGGTGGAAGTACTGATGGTAGCAATGGGGGAGACAAAGCAGCAGGAGATAAAAAAGTTTTAAAAGTAGCAGCCTTAGAATCGGCCTATGGTGCTGATATGTGGGATAAAGTAAAAAGTGCATATGAAAAAGATAATCCTGGTGTAAAAGTTGAGTTGACTGTTGACAAGAAATTAGAAGATGTTATTAGTCCGAATATGAAAGCCGGAAATTATCCGGATGTTATCTTACTTGCAACAGGCCGAGAAGCTGGATTAACTGAAACTTTCATCAAAGATAAGAATTTAGAAGACTTAACAGATGTTTTTGATATGAAAGTACCTGGAGAAGAGAAAACAGTAAAAGATAAATTAATTCCAGGATTTATTGATACACTAGCAACAAATCCTTACAATGACAAAAAAACATATATGGCACCAATGTTTTACTCACCAACTGGATTATTTTACGATGCGAATCTTCTAAAAACTAAAGGTTGGGAAGTGCCAAAAACATGGAATGAAATGTGGGATTTAGGGGAAAAAGCGAAAAAAGAAGGGATTGCCCTATTTACTTATCCAACAGCAGGTTACTTGGATTCGTTTATGTATAGTTTATTATCCGTAACAGGTGGTCCAGAATTCTTTAATGATGCTATGACTTATCAAAAAGGAGCTTGGTCCTCTAAAGAAGCAACAGAAGCTTTTGACACGGTTGGTAAATTAGCAAAATACACAGCTTCAACAACGGTTGCAAATGCAAATGATAACGACTTTACAAAAAATCAGCAATTGATTTTAGATGATAAAGCAATCTTTATGCCAAATGGTACTTGGGTGCCCGGTGAAATGAAAGATGCCCCTCGTGCAGATGGTTTTGAATGGGGGATGACAGCATTACCTGCCTTTGAATCTGGTGGTGACAGCTATTCTTATACATTCTTTGAACAAATGTGGATGCCAACAGGAGCTGCTAATAAAGAAGAAGGAAAGAAATTCATTTCGTATATGTATTCTGATAAAGCAGCAGATATCTTTAAAGAAGCCGGTGCAATTCAACCAATCCAAGGAATGTCAGAAAAATTGGATGGCGAGAACAAATTATTCTACAGTATTTATGACAATGGAGCTAAAGCTGTAATGGGTGGACTTGAAAATACGGTAACTGTCGAAGGAGTAAATATGCGTGACACGTTATTTAGCGCAGTAGATAGTGTTGTTTCTGGTGATAAGACCGTTAAAGACTGGCAAGATAGTGTTGTAGATGCAGCGGATAAAATTCGTGAAGCAGCAGATAAACAATAAGTAGCAGATAAAAGGCTGTGACAAAGGAATTTGTGGCAGCCTTTTATCATCAGGTTTTAAAAGTTATAAATAAAAAAATAGCATCTATTTATAAATAATACTAAAAAAGGTGATCCTATGAATGAAAAGAAGCAAAAGAAGGTGTTTATCGCTTTATGTCTGCTACCGGCGACGTTGTTGGTGTTGATTTTTATGGTATATCCAACTGTTAATGTTTTCTTTATGTCCTTATTTAAATGGGGGGGCTATTCTGCTGAAAAGACATTTGTTGGACTAGATAATTTTAAGACTTTAATTAAAGATATGGCATTTTTCCGCTCTTTCCAGAATACAATTTTATTAATTGTTATTGTTACGATTTTTACTTTAACACTGGCTTTAATTTTTGCTTCAATTTTGACGCGAGAAAAATTTAAAGGTGTCAATTTATTCCGAATCATTTTTTACATTCCTAATATTTTATCCATTGTTGTCATTGCTGCCATTTTTTCTGCGATCTATGACCCAACCAGTGGCTTATTGAATAATTTATTTAGCGCACTACGATTAGAAAATTTACAACAGTTGTGGCTGGGAAATCAAAAAATTGTTATCTATTCAATTGGTGCGGCACTAATTTGGCAAGCTATTGGGTATTACATGGTAATGTATATGGCTTCTATGGCTTCTATTCCAGAAAGTCTTTATGAGGCTTCGGCACTAGAAGGGGCTAGCGCATTGCAACAGTTTTTTACAATCACACTCCCATTAACTTGGAGCACTATTCGGACAACACTAACATTTTTTGTTATTAGTACGATTAATTTGAGTTTCTTGTTAGTCAAAGCGATGACAAATGGCGGACCAGATGGCTCGACAGAAGTATTTTTAAGTTATATGTACAAACAAGCTTATACAAATTCTTCTTATGGTTATGGGATGGCAATTGGCGTTGTGGTCTTTACCTTCTCGTTTATCTTATCTGCGGTTTTAAATAGAATTACCAAACGTGATGTTTACGAATTTTAGGAGGGGAACAGGATGAAAAAATCTACAAAACTTTATAAAATCTTTGTCTATGTTGCCCTCATCACTTTGGCAATCTCGATTGTTATACCGATTGCATGGGTATTTTTAGCATCCGTCAAAGAAAATTCAGAGTTTTACGGCGATCCTTGGGCAATGCCAAAGGGATTTTATATCGATAACTTTATTGCCGCTTTTGAAAAAGCGAATATGGGCCTTTATATGTGGAATTCAATTAAGGTAACCGCGGTGGCCTTAGTTATTCTAATTATTGTGGCGCTTCCAGCAGCGTATGTTTTAGCTCGTTTTAAATTTAAAGGGCGCGGAATTTTAAATACATTATTTATGATGGGACTATTTATTAACTCCAACTATATTGTCGTACCAATTTTTCTAATGCTATTAGATGGCGATAATGCATTACGAAAAGTCAGTGGACAAGGATTCTTTATTGATAATTTGTTTGTTCTCGCCCTCGTTTATGCCGCAACAGCATTGCCTTTTACGATTTATTTATTATCGAATTATTTTCGTACATTGTCTTCTTCTTATGAAGAAGCAGCTTACATTGATGGTGCCGGCTTTTTTAAAACGTTGGTGGTCGTCATGGCTCCTCTGGCAAAACCAAGTATTATTACGGTTATTTTATTTAATTTCTTGAGCTTTTGGAATGAGTATATTATCGCCTTAACCTTGATTCCAGGTCCTAATAAAACGTTACCGGTAGGGCTGATTAATTTAATGGCTGGTCAAAAAGCAGCTGCTAATTATGGACAATTGTATGCCGGTTTAGTAATTGTGATGTTACCTACATTAATTTTATATATTTTAGTTCAAAAACAATTAACCCAAGGAATGACAGTTGGTGGGAATAAGGAATAGGAGAGACGAAAATGGAAAAAGGAAGAGTAACCATTCCAAGTGAAAGTAATTTCTTGGCAGAAACGAAACGTTTAATGGCTTTATGGGGGGCAGATGCTATTCGTGATAGCGATGGCACCAAACTTGATGAAGAGTTAAAACAAATTGGAGCTAAGATTTATACAACTTACTTTGTAGCAAGAGGACATAATGACTTTGCTGAAAAACACTTGGAAGAGGTACAGCAAGCATTTTTATTAAGTGAACGTGTCACTGCTACAGAAACAACACCTAAGATTTGGTTTATGAAGGGTTATTTGGCAGAACAATTGCAACCGAATTATCGGGAAAATCCCAAAGATTTATGGGAAGTTTATGATCGAACAACCGGTGAAAAAATAGCAAGTGAAAACTGGGAAGTAGATCAAGAACAAAATTTTGTTTCTTTGAAAAAATGGCAACCCTATCATGAATACACGGTTTCTTTTTTGGCAAGTATGATTTGGGACCCAACTCAGATGTATAACCATATTACCAATGATTGGGGAGAAAAACCTCATGAAATCCCATTTGATATCAGACAACCAGAATCCAACGCATTTGTTAAAAATTTTTTAATAAACTGGCTAGCTGATAATCCAGATACAGATGTAGTTCGGTTTACGACATTCTTTTATCATTTTACACTATTTTTCAATGATCAGAAAAAAGAAAAATTTGTGGATTGGTTTGGTTATGGTTCGACTGTCTCTTTACGGGCATTAAAAGAATTTGAAAAAGAATATGGGTACAAATTGCACGCAGAAGATTTTATTGACGAGGGCTATTACAATTCACCGTTTCGCGTACCTTCGCAAGCTTTTTTAGATTATATTGATTTTGTTCAACGTTTTGTTGCAAATGAGGCCAAGAAATTGGTCGAAATTGTACATGATGCTAATCGGGAAGCCATGATGTTTTTAGGGGATAACTGGATTGGAACAGAGCCGTATGGCCCACACTTCAAAGAAATTGGGCTAGATGCTGTTGTAGGTAGCGTAGGCAACGGGACGACTTTACGAATGATCTCAGAGATTCCTCATGTGAAATATACTGAAGGAAGGTTTTTACCATACTTTTTCCCAGATGTTTTTTATGAAGGAAATGATCCTACAATTGAAGCAAAAGAAAACTGGTTGACAGCACGACGCGCTATTTTGCGTAAACCAGTCGATCGGATTGGCTATGGCGGTTATTTATCACTAGCTAATAAATTCCCAGAATTTGTTGACTACGTCAGCAGTGTGACTGCAGAATTTCGCGATTTGTATGCAAGAATAGCAGACGTCACGCCTTATGTAGGTATAAAAGTAGGGATTTTAAATGCTTGGGGAAAATTGCGTTCGTGGCAAACACATATGGTCGCGCATGCTTTATGGTATCAACAAATTTATAGCTATCTTGGTGTATTAGAATCCTTATCAGGTCAAAAGATTGCCGTTGAATTTTTGAATTTTACGGATATAAAAACAGGTATTCCAGCAGACATTGATGTTTTAATCAATGTGGGAGACGCTGGTACTGCTTTTTCTGGTGGCAAAAATTGGCAGGATGCTACGCTAATTGCAACTTTAACCAAGTGGGTAGCAAATGGTGGTGGTTTGATTGGAATTGGAGAACCAACTGCTTATTTTGCCAACGGTCGGTTCTTCCAATTGGCTCATATTTTAGGTGTTGATAAAGAATTAGGCTTTAGTTTGTCGACAGATAAATATTTTAAAGATGAAGTATCAGAGCATTTCATCATCGATAAAGCAACACAGATAGACTTTGGCGAAAGACAAAAAAATATTTATGCATTATCAGAAAAGACGCAGATTTTACGTTATTTTGACGGAAGCGTACAATTGGCTACACACGATTTTTCTAACGGACGTGGCGTATATTTCAGTGGTATGCCTTATTCACCAGAAAATGCGCAAATCTTTTTACGCGCTATTTATTATGCGGCTCATAAAGAAGCCGAACTAAATATTTGGTATGCGGAGAACCCTGATGTGGAAGTCCACGCTTACCCTGAAAAAAGACAATATGCTGTGGTAAACAATACTGATGAAAAACAAGTGTCAAAAATTTATACAGACAAAAGAAATTATGTAATTACATTAGCTCCTGGGGCAATTGAATGGAGGAACTACGATGAGTAAAGCAAAGTTTTGGTTGCAAAGTGTCGTCTTTATCGTCTGTTTTTTATTCATTGTTTATGGTCAAAAAAATATTGGTTATGCAGGTTTAGCGTTGCAAGTAGTCGGTTTAGTTGGACTCCTCGGTCTTTTATGGCGCTATAACAAAAATTATCAGTAGGAGATGGCAAAATGAAATATGCAATCGGTATTGATATTGGGGGAACAAAAGTTGCAGGTGGTTTGGTAGATGAGATGGGAAATGTAACCCACATTACTCGTCTACCTTCAAATCCCAGTAATCGTGAGGGAATGTTTGCTGTTGTTTGTCGCGTAATCGAACAAGTTTTGGTTGATAGTAAGTTATCTGCTCATGAAGTATGTGTAGGCTTAGGTATTCCGGGTTTAGTAGATCGTGAAGCGGGAATAGCAGTTTTTCAAAATAATTTGGCATGGGAAAATTTTCCGGTAGTAGCGCGATTAAGAGAAGCTTTTCCAGCAATGAAAAAAATTGTAATTGATAATGATGTCTACCAAGCAACAAGAGCAGAATGGAATTATGCTGGTCTAAAGGAAGAAGAATTATTAGTCTATATCACCATTAGTACAGGTCTGTCTTGTGCGATTATGACAAGAGGTGACTTTATTCGCGGAAATGGATTTGCTGGTGAACTTGGTCTCATTCCCTTAAAAGAAAAAAATGGACATATCTATTCTGTCGAACAAAGTGCAGCTGGTCCTGCATTAGCAGAACGAGGAAAAGAGGCCTATAACGATGGCACTGTAACACCAGAAGAAATTTTTAGACGTTATCGTTTGGGAGAACCGCTAGCAAAAGAATTGGTAGAGGCATGGAGTAAAGATGTTAGCCAGGCTGTATATACCATTGTTTCATTGTTAGATCCTCAAAAAATTATTTTTGGCGGTAGTGTAATGACTTTAAATCCTGATTTGCTTCCCTTGATTAAAACAAAATTAGGAGAATGGATTGTTCCCGCACAAAGTCATAGTATTACCAGTTTGGGCATCTCGCCTTATCCAAACACTGGTGGAATCATTGGAGCGGGATTACATGCGTTAAATTGAAGATTTAAGGCTAATTTTTGTGTGATTTTATCAGACAAAAAATTAGCCTTTTTCTTGTTGTTATCTGAGACGGTTTCACATAAGTTGCAAATAGAAGGAAGTGGGTTTTTATAGCCTTTGATTCAAAATAATGATAAACTATTAACGAATATGCTGGATTGCAGATAACCTTTTGGTGCTAGTAAATAAGGAGGATAGCCATGATTTCAGTAAATGATTTTAAAACAGGTTTAACGATTGAAGTCGACGGTGATATTTGGCGTGTGGTAGATTTTCAACACGTAAAACCTGGCAAAGGCGCAGCTTTTGTCCGTTCAAAATTAAAGAATTTACGTAATGGTGCGGTACAAGAAAAAACTTTTCGTGCCGGTGAAAAAGTTGCAAAAGCGCAAATTGATAATCGTAAAATGCAATACCTGTATGAAAGTGGCGACAGCCATGTCTTTATGGATTTGGAAACTTATGAACAAATTGAGATTCCAACGCAACAGATTAGAGACGAATTGAAATATATGTTAGAGAATATGGAAGTTACAGTTATTATGTATGGTTCAGAGATTCTAGGTGTGGATTTGCCAAACACAGTTGTCTTAGAAGTTGCTGAAACAGAACCCAACATTAAAGGGGATACCTCTTCAGGTGGTTCAAAACCAGCAATTATGGAAACTGGTGTAACTGTTAACGTACCGTTTTTTGTTAATCAAGGGGATAAATTGATTGTTAATACAACTGACGGTTCATATGTCTCGCGGGCATAATTGTAATTAGACTGGAGGAAGTCACTGTGGCTGAGGAAAAGAATTTAGTATTAGATGCAAATCAAGATTTAGGTGAAATTGTAATCGCTCCGGAAGTGATTGAAATTATTATTGGAATTGCCGCTTCTAAGGTTGATGGTGTTTATGATATGCAAGGTAGTTTTACTAGTAATGTTACGCAATTACTAGGTCGTTCGAATCATGGTAAAGGGGTTTCTTTAACCATCGATGAAACCGGAATTAAGGTTGACCTTTACTGCTACATGAAGTATGGTGTTTCTGTACCAAAAACAGCGATGGAGATTCAAGAGCGAGTAAAACAGCAAGTATTGTTCATGACCGATGTTGAACTAGCTGAGGTAAATGTACATGTTGTGGCGGTCGTACCAGAAAAAATTGAAACGCCAGACTTAGATGAATTATTTGAAAATGAGGAAGAAAATGAGTAAAGAATTATCTCGTCATGAGATCCGAAAAATGGCCTTACAAGCTTTATTTCCTTTGGATTTTAATCAGGATTTAGACAAAAAAGATGCCATTATGCAAGCAATTGAGTTAGAACACCACGAAATGGTGGATGAAGAACAAGAAAATTTTGTCCCAGCTTATTTAGATCGGCTGGTTGCAGGCGTTTGTGAACACAAAGAAAACTTAGATGAGTTGATTCAAAAACATCTAAAAAAAGGTTGGAGTGTTAAACGTCTTTCTAAAATGGATTTGTGTATTTTACGCATTGCCAGCTATGAGATGTTGTATGAAAAAGATATTCCGAATAAGGTAGCTTTAAATGAAGCGTTAGAGTTAACCAAGACATTTAGTGATGATCAATCCCGTAAATTCGTTAATGGAGTTTTATCTGCAATCAATACAGATTTGATTAAAGAAGTATAGGGATGTATTAATAAAAAATGTACGAAACTAAGACAGACAAGAATCTTTTTTGATTCTTGTCTGTCTTTCTTATTGAAGGCAAAGGAAATGGTATTAATTTAGGGATAAAATACTAACAATTATGAAAAAATTTTCGCTGGTAAATTTTCAGTAAAAGACGACAAGAACTTTCAAATTAAAAGCTCCCTATGCTAGAATAGGGCTAAATGAATGAAAGAGGCGATTTTGTGGCCCAACTATTAGATGGAAAAAAATTAGCAGCAACGATGCAGGCAGAAATGAAAATTGAAGTAGCGGAAATAAAAGCTAGAGATGCCAAAGTCCCAGGGTTAGTGGTCATTTTAGTCGGTGAAGATGCTGCGAGTCAAATTTATGTGCGCAATAAAGAAACTGCTGCAGCAAAAATGGGAATTTTTTCTAAAATCGATCGCCGTCCTATAAATATTACCGAAAAAGAATTATTAGATTTAATTAAAATCTATAACGAAGACGAGCGTTTTCATGGCATTTTAGTGCAATTACCATTACCTGCTCACATTGATGAAGAAAAAGTAATTATGGCTATTGATCCTAAAAAAGATGTAGATGGTTTTCATCCTTTAAATATTGGAAGATTGTTTGCAGGAGATCCATTAATGATTCCTTGTACACCGTATGGGATAATGAAACTTTTAGAGGCTTATAATATTTCAATAATCGGGAAGAATGCTGTAGTTATTGGTCGTAGCAATATTGTCGGTAAACCAATGGCGCATCTTTTATTACAAGAAAATGCGACAGTAACGATCGCACATTCAAAAACTAAAAATTTACCAGAAATTGCTAAAAAAGCAGATATTTTAGTTGCAGCTGTTGGGGTCGGTCATTTGGTTACTGAAGACTATGTTAAAGCGGGTGCTGTAGTAATAGATGTTGGTATGAATCGGGATAAAAATAATAAATTAATTGGCGATGTGGATTTTGCTGCAGTTGAACCAATCGCAGACTTTATTACACCGGTTCCTGGAGGCGTTGGCCCGATGACGATTACAATGCTTTTATATCAAACAATTAAAGCGTATAACATACAGAAATCAGGTGTTTAAATGGCACAGGAGTATTTAACAGTTACAGCTTTGACCAAGTATCTAAAACGTAAATTTGAGGTAGATCCTTATTTGGAAAAAGTCTATCTGACAGGAGAAATATCTAATTTTCGTTTGCGACCAAATCATCAATATTTTTCTTTGAAAGATGATGGTGCTAAGATTTCTGCGGTGATGTTTAAAGGGGCATTTAGTAAATTAAAATTTCAACCTGAAGAAGGTATGAAAGTTTTTGTTATTGGTCGTATTTCTCTTTTTGAAGCTAGTGGAAACTACCAGATTTATGTGGAACAAATGGTACCTGATGGTGTAGGAGCTTTATATCAAGCCTATGAACAGTTAAAAGCAAAATTAGAAAAAGAAGGATTATTCTTAGCGCCAAAAAAGCGATTGCCTAAATATCCCAAAAAAATTGCTGTGTTAACTAGTCCCAGTGGAGCGGTCATTCGTGATATCATGACAACTGTAAAAAGACGGTATCCTATTGCTGAAATTACGTTATTTCCTACTGTAGTACAAGGGGATAAAGCGGCTGGAAATGTCGTAACTAACATTGAACGTGTAGAAGAATTAGGTGATTTTGATACCATGATTATAGGTCGCGGTGGAGGTTCGATTGAGGATTTATGGCCCTTTAATGAAGAGAAAGTCGCACGGGCAATCTTTAATGCTAAAACACCGATTATTTCTTCTGTAGGACACGAAACAGATACGACGATTGCCGATTTGGTAGCAGATGTGCGGGCAGCAACCCCTACTGCCGCAGCTGAATTGGCTGTACCAGTATTAAGTGATGAAATTTTAAAAATCAAGGAACGACAGACTCGATTAGAACAAGCTTTTATGCATCAATTAACATTAAAAAAAGAGCGCTATGAACGCTTACGGAGTTCCTATGTATTACGACAACCAGAACGTTTGTATGATGCACAGGCAATTAAGTTAGATCAATTGACACAACGTTTGATACAAAGCACACAAAACCGTCTTTTTGAAGAAGAAAAAAAAGTTATGCAATTGGATCATCATTTACGGCAAATTAATCCTAAAAATAAAGTAAATGAATTAAAGCAGCATCAGGCGTATTTACACGAGCGGTTAGAAAAAAGTATTTACCAATTATTACATCAAAAGCAACAATCTTTTGCAAATGCAGTTCAATCTTTGGATTTATTAAGTCCATTAAAGATTATGGGACGTGGCTATAGCTATACCACAAAAGGCGATAATCTGATTAAAAGTATTGGAGAAATTGCTGTAACCGATACAATAGTTGTTCATTATCAAGATGGGGAAGCAACAGCAGAAATTAAAAAAGTTGAAGCAATGGAAAACAGAGAAGCAAGCAAATGAATTAGCGAAAGCTTTTTTAAGACAACTTATTGACAAGATGGAGGAAATAATGGCTAAACAAACATTTGAAGAATCATTGCAAGAATTAGAAGTAATCGTAAAGCAGTTAGAGCAAGGAGATGTTCCGTTAGAAGAAGCTTTGACAGCCTTTAAAAAAGGAATTACATTAAGTAAACAATGTCAAGAAACATTGACAAATGCCGAAGATGCCTTAACAAAAATTATGCAAGAAAACGGGGAAGCTGTTGTTTTTGAAGAGGATATAAAATGAGCTTATTAACGACTTTTAAAAAAGAACACCTTACGCAAGTTGAGATTGAAATGCGTAATTTCTTAAGACAACAAACAACAGACGAAACATTACTAAAAAGTATGCTCTATTCTATTGATGCAGGAGGAAAAAGGCTACGTCCACTGTTATTACTAGCTACAATTACAGGCTTTGAAAAAGAAATAAAACGGGGAATGTATCAAGTCGCAGCAGCTGTAGAAATGATTCACACCTACTCGCTAATTCATGATGATCTACCAGCAATGGATGACGATCAGCTGCGCCGTGGCTTGCCAACGAATCATGTGAAATTTGGTGCCGGTATGGCAACGTTAGCTGGTGATGGACTTTTGACAGAAGCTTTTCACTTATTAAGTCAATCAGAATTAGACAGCGATTTATGTTTATTGTTAGTACAAAATTTGGCAAAAGCTAGCGGTAGTTTTGGGATGGTTGCTGGTCAAGCCGCTGATGTGCAAGCAGAAGGAAAACAATTACAATTGCAAGAAATGACCTATATACATCAGCGTAAAACGGGTGCTTTATTTACTTTTGCGATTACTGCTGGTGGTTTACTTGCGCAACAAGAAGAGAGTGTTGTGGATTTATTACAAATTTTAGCAGGTCATTTGGGATTAGCTTTTCAAATTCGGGATGATTTATTAGATGTGACGGCTACTACGGAACAATTAGGTAAAAATGTTGGACACGATGCGGCTTTGAATAAAAGTACGTACCCAGCTTTATTAGGAGTAGATAAAAGCTATCAATTGTTTGCCGCAGAGTTAGCGGCTACAAAGAATTGTATTGAGAAATTAGGAGAAGTTTCTTTTGCAAAACCGGATTTATTGCTAACGTTAATAGAAGAATTGACCTTGGAGGCAAGGGAAAAATGAAAAAAGAGCGCGTAGATGTTTTAGCACACCAACAAGGTTTATTTGAAACCAGAGAACAGGCCAAAAGAGGCGTAATGGCAGGATTGGTTTATTTAGCCAAAAATAGCGAGCGATTAGATAAGCCTGGTGAGAAAATTCCTATTGATGCCATTTTGGAATTAAAAGGAACTAAATTACCGTATGTTTCCCGCGGGGGCTTGAAATTAGAAAAGGCGTTGCAGGTTTTTGATTTGACGATGCAAGACAAAATTTTGTTAGATATTGGCGCCTCAACAGGTGGATTTACCGATGTCGCACTGCAAAATGGTGCCCAGTTAAGCTACGCGTTAGATGTTGGTTATAATCAGTTAGCATGGAAGTTGCGTCAAGATCCTCGAGTAGTTGTTATGGAACGAACGAATTTTCGATACAGTGAACCAGCTGATTTTACTAAAGGGTTACCACAAATTGCGACAATTGACGTCTCCTTTATTTCTTTAAGTTTAATATTGCCGCCACTAGCTAAAATTTTGGTTGAAAATGGCGATGTAATGGCGTTAATTAAACCTCAATTTGAAGCGGGTAAAGAAGCTGTAGGAAAACATGGCATCGTCAGAGATTTTAAGGTTCATCAAAGTGTACTGGAAAAAACGTTAGCGATGGCTGTCGCAAGTGGTTTTTCTGTGGTAGGATTGGATTATTCACCGATTAAAGGTGGCGAGGGAAATATTGAGTTTATTACGCATTTGAAAAAAAGTGAAGCTCCTACTCTTGCAACAAATATTGTAATTGCAGATGTAGTAGATGCAGCACACAGACAGTTAAAGCAATAACGGCTTTATTCTAAACAAATCATGGATTTTAGCTATCCAAATAATAACTGTATTTAATTTTACATCATTTTATTTAGTAAATGATGTAAAGAATTAAGTTACAGCTATTATTTGGATTTTTGTTGTTTTAGTAGGGATTGCTAAGAAAATTTTAGTTTTTTACTGCCTTTATTTATACGTAAAAATACGTTATTATTAATAAGAATTCAAAGTCAAATAATTTTAGAAAAAGGCGTGTGAATGAACTTTATTTCCTACGGCTTTATTTTATGTGAAGGAGCAAACTATGAGAAAGAAAGAGCGTCATCGTTTGATTACCCGTTTGTTAACAGAAAAAAATATCCAGAAACAAGAAGATTTTGTTGATTTGTTAAAAAGTCGCGGTGTCGTGGTAACACAAGCCACAATTTCTCGTGATATAAAGGAATTAAAACTAATCAAAGTACCATCGCAAGAAGGTGGCTATCGCTATAGTCTGCCAGCTGAAACTGCAGAAGATGTCGGGGCAAAATTGGAAAAAATGTTAAAAGATGCCTTTGTTTCTGTTGATCAAATGGAAAAATTTGTGGTGCTAAAAACATTACCAGGTAATGCGTCAGCTATTGCCAATTTAATTGAAAAAAGATTTCAAGATAATTTATTTTCTGTATTGAATGATGATGACACGGTTTTAATGATTACCCGAACAGAAGCAGCTGCCCAAGATTTACGGCGGGAATTTTTGCGCTTTTTATAAAAGCAGGAGTTGAAGTTGAATGTTAGTAGAATTAGCAATTAAAAATTTTGCAATTATTTCCAGTCTACGTTTGCAATTTCATCAAGGTATGACAGCATTAACTGGAGAAACGGGTGCAGGAAAATCAATCATTATTGATGCAATGGGCCTTTTATGTGGGAGCCGGGGTTCTAGTGATTATATTCGTGAAGGTAGTAATAAATGTAGCCTTGAAGGTTTATTCGAATTGCCTAAAAGTAGTCAGTTAAACGAGTTATTGCACGAGCTAGGCATTGAAACAGAGGACGAATTACTAATTGTACAACGGGATATTAGTCAAAGTGGTAAAAATATTTGTCGTGTGAACGGCCGCACGTTAACCTTAGCAAATTTGCGACGGATTGGAGCTTTCTTAGTTGATATTCAAGGGCAAAATGAACATCAAGAACTGCTGCAACCAGATCGTCATTTGCATTTATTAGATCAATTTGGTGGACAAAAATTTCATGAATTATTAGAGCGCTATCAACAAGCTTATGAAAAATTTCAACATTTAAATAAGCAAATGCGTAAAATTCAAGTTAATGAACAGTCATATGTACAAAGAGTAGATATGCTGCATTTTCAGCAAGATGAAATTGCAAGTGCCAATTTGTTACCAAATGAAGAGGAAGAACTAGTAGAAGAGCGAGAAAAATTAGGGAATTATCAAAAAATTGTTGATAGTCTGGCTAAAAGTTATGCGCTTTTAACTAACGATGAAGAAAATAGCTTAGATGGAATTGGCGCTGCCTTAACGAATATGCAAGATATTGCACATTTGGATAATGAATATGAAACAATTAGTGAGAACTTACAATCTGCTTTTTATTTATTACAAGATGCGGCTGGTGATATTTCCCGACAATTAGATAGTTTATCTTTTGATGAAGGGCGCTTAGAAGAGGTGAATCAACGGTTAGAATTAATTCGTCAATTAAAACGAAAATATGGTGAGAGTATCCCAGAAATTTTAGCGTATTATGATGAAATAAAAAAAGAACTTGCTGAATCTGCTTTTTCTGAAGGTCAGTTAGAGCAATTGGCAAAAGAAGTTCATATACAAGAACAAGTAGTGTGGCATTTCGCAGAAGAGTTGCATCAAGAACGAAAAAGGATTGCCCGCAAACTCGCAAAAGCTATTGTCACCGAGTTAAAAGAACTCTATATGGAGTATAGTCAGTTTGAAGTCCGTTTTAATAATGGCAAAAAAATACTTCATGAAAATGGGTTTGATGAAGTGGAATTCTATCTAACTACCAATCCAGGAGAACCCTTAAAGCCCTTAGTTAAGGTTGCTTCAGGTGGTGAATTGTCCCGGATGTTATTAGCATTAAAAACAATTTTTTCTCAAAGTCAAGGCATTACGAGTATTGTTTTTGATGAAGTCGATACAGGTGTGAGCGGTAGAGTCGCACAAGCAATTGCTGAAAAAATTGCTAAAATTGCGGAAAATTCTCAAGTTTTGTGTATTACCCACTTACCACAAGTTGCAGCAATTGCGGATTATCAGTATTACATTAAAAAGGAAGTCAGCCAAGGACGAACGCAAACAATCGTTTCTGAATTAGCCCCGCATTTACGCATAAACGAAATTGCACGTATGTTAGCTGGAGCTGAGGTGACTGATTTAACGCTGGAACATGCCAAGGAGCTTTTGGCTATGGCTGGTCATTAGTCTATTTAAAAAGAGTCGTGAAAAAAGCAACTGCTTTTTTCACGACTCTTTTTAAATAGACGTACACGTTTTACATGACGCTTAAAATTGCAGTTAAAAAGACAGAACCAACAGTCAAAATTAACATGGTCCAAATGACGATTTTGGTTACTTTACTAAAAGTACTACTTGATTTTTTTTCGTTCATAAAAGCCACCCTTACATAGATTCTTCTCTTGGAGTTTACTCTCTTTTGCCAGTTACTTCAAGCAAACGGGCAATAATTTCACAAAAGATTCCGCTTTTTTAAATATTTAATTACCAAATAGCAAATGAGAATCGTTACACCAGTAATGAGCAAAAAAGCATAATCGGATTTGGCAAAAGGTAATTTTACATTCATTCCATATATGCCACCTATAATAGTAGGAATTGTTAAAACAATTGTTAAAGAAGTTAAAATTTTCATAACGATATTTAAATTGTTAGAAACAATGGCCGAAAACGTTTCGTTCATTTGACTTACGAGTTGGAGGTTTATTTTAGCAGTAGTCACAGACTGCTTTGTTTCAACTAATATATCATGAAGATGATTCTGATACGCGTGATGATTTTGAAATTCGTTAGTATTAGCTAATTTGGTTAAGGTTTTAAAATTGGCTTTGGTAGCTGCCTCAAATAGAACAAGACTTTTTTGAATATCCATAAGCTGATACAAATGTTTATTTTCGGTAGAAACTTGTATTTGTCCTTCTAGTTTATCGACTTGTCGTTTTAAATCGGCTAAGTTTTGATTATAAGTGAAAGCCAAGTGCCATAATATTTGTAAAACAAGATTTAATTTATTACTCATATCATTTTTAGGTAATGGTTTTTCTAATATCGTTTTAAAAAAAGGCATATGGTAGTTGCAAACTGTAAGTAGTTTTTTTTCAGGCGTAATAATTAAAGCGAGTGGGTAAGTATTAAATTGTAAATAACCACTAGGACTTGTTGAAACATAAGGAAACTGTAATAATAGCAATGCAGGAATTAAAAAGTTTTCTTGATTGAGGCCTTCTGCCCGAGAATTTTCAGCATCATCCAAGATACTGGTTAAGTAATCTTTTGGCAATTCATACTTTTTTGAAAGTTGCTCGATTTCAGCAGTAGTTGGTTTTTCAACGTGGAGCCAAAGAGACTCTTTAATATCTTCTGTTTCAATCAAATGATTATCTTTAAGAAAATAATGCGTAATCATGTAGTCACATCCTTTATGAAACATTATAATAGAAAAACGGTGTAATTTCTTTTGATAGATCGTGAAAACTTAAGAAAAACTTATCTGCCTACAAGAACTTTTAAAAGAACTGTTACACTGATGTAAAGAAAATCAAGTATAGTTACCCTAGCGGTATGGAGAGGAAATGAAAAATGGAAAAGTTTACACCGTTATTAGTCTTTTGGTACATTTTTCCGGTAATCGTTTTGGTTGCCTGTAACTTTCTTGTTACAACATTTGCTTTAACTAAGCGTTTCAAAATTAAAGCGCCTGACTTGACTGTTCCTTTTCTTTTTTTGGGAATTAATCAAGTGTCACAAGCTACTTTTACTTTTTCCGCACTGCCGTATTTTATAATCGGAATGTTGGTTTTAGGAATTGGTTTGGCTATTTTTCACGCCTATTTTTATGGTGAATTATCATACGGACGTTACTTAAAAATGTTTTGGCGTTTAGTTTTTCTACTCACAATGGTATTTTATCTCTTTATCATTGTGCTTAGTATTCTACATTTTGTCTAACTTTTTAGCATTTGAAACTAAAATAAATTTGTTATTCATTCTGTTGATTTTCTTGGTAAAAAAAAGTCAAAAAACTTCTCTTATTCGTATACATAATTGGTGGTAGAAAGTGGGGGATTGTGGTAGACTGTGTATATCAAGTGGTGACAGGAGGCTTTTTTGATGTTCATGGGCGAATTTCAGCATTCAATTGATGCAAAAGGTCGTTTAATCGTCCCTGCAAAATTACGAGAAAAGCTCGGTGAAAAGTTCATTGTCACAAGAGGACTTGATGGCTGTTTATTTGGTTATCCAAAAACAGAATGGGAAAAATTAGAAGAAAAGTTAAATGAAATGCCACTAGCTAAAAAAGATGCTCGTACCTTTGTTCGTTTTTTTTATTCAGCAGCAACAGAATGTGAGATAGATAAACAAGGACGAATTAACATTCCTCAAACCTTACGAAAACACGCTAGTTTAACAAAAAATTGTGTCATTACTGGTGTGAGTAATCGCATTGAGATTTGGGATGAGGCGAAATGGCAGGCTTTCTCAGAAGAAGCCGAAGAAAATTTTGATGAAATTGCCGAAACGATGATTGATTTTGGCTTATAGAAAGAGGAACTTAAATGGCGGAGTCGTTTCAACATTATACTGTGATGCTTAAAGAAACAGTCGATGGTCTAAACATTAAACCAGACGGTATTTATGTTGATTGTACCTTAGGCGGGGCCGGGCATAGTCACTATTTATTATCACAGTTAAATGCAAAAGGTCATCTTTATGCTTTTGATCAAGATCAAAAGGCGATTGATCATGCTAAAGTTTTTTTGAAAGATGCTATTGCCGCTGGAAAAGTAACTTTTATTAAAGATAACTTTCGTAACTTAGCTACTGCATTGAGTGAACAGGGGATAAATAAAATTGATGGCGTTTTGTATGATTTAGGCGTTTCATCGCCACAACTTGACGAAGCTAGTCGCGGATTTAGCTATCATCAAGATGCTCCTTTAGATATGCGAATGGATCAAACAGCAGCGTTTTCTGCGTATGATTTAGTCAACACTTATGATTATCATGAGTTAGTTAAAATATTTTATCGTTATGGTGAAGAAAAATTTTCAAAACAAGTAGCGCGTCAAATTGAACGTGCGCGCCAAAAAAAACCAATTGAAACGACAGGTGAATTGGTGGATTTAATCAAAGAAGCGATTCCTGCGCCCGCTAGACGAAAAGGCGGACATCCAGCCAAACGGATTTTTCAAGCAATTCGTATTGCGGTCAACGATGAATTAGGCGCAATCGAAGAGTCATTAGAACAAGCAATTACACTTTTAAATGTCGGTGGCAGAGTAAGTGTGATTACATTTCATTCATTGGAAGATCGCTTAGTTAAAAATATTTTTAAAGAATATAGTAATCCTAAAGACTTACCACCAGGCTTACCAATTGTGCCAGTGGAGTATCAACCAGAATTAAAAATAATGAATCGCAAACCAATTGTTGCAAGTGAACAAGAGCTGGACGAAAATAACCGCTCTCGCAGTGCAAAATTGAGAATTGCTGAAAGAATCAAAGAGTAAAAGGAGCGTCGAAATGGCAGAAGCGAAACGTGAATATCATTATGATATGAATCAAGCGGCACCGGCACCACAAATTGAACAACCAAATCCGTCAGCGAAACCATCGACGCCCATACGTCCTGAAATTATTCGCATTCCATCTTCGCCCGCTCGAAAATTAAAACGTATCAGTGGATTGGAAAAAGTTATTGGTATTTTTCTTTTGGCTGCGGTGATTGGCTTGGCTATTTTAACGGTGTATGTTAGAACAGACATTAGCCAATTGGAGCGAGAAGTTTCTCAAATTGAAGCACAAACGACGCAACAAGCGGATGAAAAGACTCGTTTAGAACAGGAAAAAAGTGAACTTTCAAAAACTGAACGAATCAAAAAAATTGCAGAGAAAAAAGGACTTAAAATTAACGACGATAACTTAAGGAAAGTGAAGTAAATGCGTTTTAAACGAATTAGAAAGTATTTCCGCAAGAAAAATCAAAATCCAACGAACAACCGCAAAAAAGTAGGGATTATTCTCTTTACTACGAGTATTGGGTTGTTCTTTTTGTTTGCCGCCCGTTTAGGTTACTTGGTGGTAGTAGGAAACGTGGCTGGAACATCGTTGGAAAAAAAGACAGCGGCATTATATGAAGGTAGTAAAATCGTCAAGGCAAAACGAGGTACAATTTACGACCGTAATGGGGTGGCAATTGCTGAAGATGCTACTTCGTATTCACTCAAAGCCATTTTGTCGAAAAATTATAAAACAGGCGATAAAAAATTATATGTTCAAAGTAAAGACTATGAAAAAGTTGCGACCATTTTGCATGATATTTTGGGTCTGGATGAAAAAGAAGTGATTGCCCGTTTAAAAGATGGTGCTAAAAATGATTTATATCAAGTTGAGTTTTCTGGTAAAGGTAAAAATATCACCTTGGAGAAAAAAAAGAAAATTGAAAAAGCGATGGAAGACGCCGGACTTTCTGGCTTGGATTTTGATGAACATCCGAATCGGATTTATCCAAACGGGACGTTTGCCTCGCATTTTATAGGATACGCAGAACCTGAGGTTAGTGACAAAGGAATTGACAAAGGGTTAGTTGGTAAGATGGGTTTAGAGGCTGCTTACAATGATATCTTAAGTGGGACAGATGGTAAAATTGTCTATCAAAAAGATAATTATCAAAATCCGTTGCCAGGAACGGTTGCGCAAAAAAAAGCAGCAAAAGACGGCCAAGATATTTATACAACACTCGATAGTGGGTTACAAACTTATTTGGAGTCATTAATGGATACAGCTGTTAAAAAATACAAGCCAGAAGATGCCACTGCTGTGCTAATGGAAGCAAAAACTGGTGAGATTTTAGCAATGACACAACGTCCGACTTTCAATCCGGAAACAAAAAAGGAATTTTCTGATAAAAATTTTAATTGGATGAATCTACTGGTAGAAGATCGTTACGAACCGGGGTCCACGATGAAAGTTATGACGACTGCTGCGGCAATTGAATCTGGGGTGTTCAATGAGAATGAAACATTTACTTCCGGCGAAATTAAAGTTGCAGATGCAACTATTAATGACTGGGATTACCAAGAACAAAGAAGAACATTAACGATGCGCCAAGCGTTATCATGGTCCAGCAACGTCGGCATGGTGAAATTAGAGCAGAAAATGGGAGATACATGGCAACAATACTTGAAGAAATTTGGTTTTGGTCAAAGTACCTATTCAGGTTTGCCAGGAGAAAACAGTGGCATTTTGCCGACAAATAATATTGTTGATAAAGCCATGAGTTCATTTGGTCAAGGGATTGGAGTAACAAACTTCCAAATGATGCGGGCGTTTTCTGCGATTGCCAATAATGGCAAAATGTTAGAGCCGCACTATATTAGTAAAATTGTTAATAATCAAGATGACACAGAACGAGTGACAGAACCAGAAGTAGTAGGAAATCCGATTAGCGCACAAACAACAGCTAAAGTAAGAGAATATATGCGAGATGTTGTAGAAAGTAAAGACTACGGCAGTGCGTATGATGTGTATCATGTTCCCGGTTATAAAATTGCTGCGAAAACTGGTACCGCTCAAATTGCAGATGAAAAAAATGGTGGATACTATCAAGGAGATACAGCATATTTGTACTCAATTGTTGAAATGGTACCAGCAGAAGACCCAGAATATGTCTTATATATGACGATGAAGATGCCTGAACACTGGGAACAAAAAGCGCTAGGCGATATTGGTAATTCTCTTTTAAAACGCGCTATGGAATTTAAAGATGAACAAACAGCTTCTCCTAGTGAAAATACAGAAAAAATCGAAATTACAGACTATCGTAATTTGACAACTGACAGTGCGGCAGCAGATGCCAGTAAAAACGGTTTAGTACCGGTTGTGATTGGAACTGGCAGCAAAATTAAAGAACAAGGTACTACTCAGGGGACAAAAGTACTAGCAGGCGAAAAATTACTATTATTAACGACTGGTTCTGAATATTATATGCCAGATGTAACCCACTGGTCGAAAGCTGATTTGGTCAAGTTGGGAGACCTTTTAGGTACAAAAGTTACTTTTAAAGGTGATGGATATTGTACTGGTCAAAGTCTTGCACCTTACGAACGTGTTGGTGATGAGACGATAGAATTTACCATGGAATAAATAAAAAAAGGATAAAAGTTACTTGTAACAGGAAATGAATATATTAAAAAGAACTAGGAGAATTGAAAAATGGAATGGACAAAGATGATTTTACCGATTGTGAGTAGTTTTGCGATGACCTATGCTGTCATGCCGCTTTTCATTGGCTATTTTAGAGTTAAACAATTTGGGCAAGAAATTCGTGATGAAGGACCAATGTGGCACAATGTAAAGGCAGGCACACCGACAATGGGTGGAGTTGTCTTCTTAATCGCCACAGTTTTAACGGGTCTTTGGGTAGGTGCATGGCAAAACTTACTGTCGCCGTCTTTATTTATTCTGCTATTTGTTTTATTTTTGTATGGCTTATTAGGGTTTTTAGATGACTTTATTAAGATTTTTAAAAAGCGAAATATGGGGTTGAACTCATTACAAAAATTGATTGGCCAAATTTTAGGCGCGATTATCTTTTATGCTGTCTTTTTGCAAGATGGGAATGCTAATATTTTAAATCTTTTTGGTCTAGAAATTCATTTAGGAATACTTTACGGGATTTTTGTCATTTTCTGGTTAGTTGGTTTTTCTAATGCTGTTAATTTAACGGATGGTATCGATGGACTTGTATCTGGATTAGGGGTTATTTCCTTTGCAACTTATGGTATGATAGCTTGGAAGCAAAACCAATTTGATGTCTTGATCATTTGTTTAAGTGTGATTGGCGGTCTATTGGGCTTTTTCCCTTACAACCACAAACCAGCAAAGATTTTTATGGGAGATGTAGGATCGCTTGCGCTTGGCGGTTTGTTAGCAGCAATATCAATTCTTCTACATCAAGAGTGGACTTTGTTATTGGTTGGCTTAATTTATGTAATTGAAACAGCCAGCGTTATGTTACAAGTCACATCCTTCAAATTGACGGGCAAGCGCCTGTTTAAAATGTCACCTATCCACCATCACTTTGAGATGAGCGGTTGGACTGAATGGAAGATTGATCTGGTTTTTTGGGGGATCGCGGTAGTCTGTTCTGCACTTACGCTTTTGATTATTTGGTAGGAGATGGAAAAAATGAAACAAATTATTGAATATCAAAATAAAAAAGTTCTTGTGCTAGGATTAGCAAAGAGTGGATTCAGTGCGGCCAAATTGTTACACGATTTGGGCGCACTGGTTACCGTTAATGACGGTAAACCTTTCGAAGAAAATCCAGAAGCACAAGATCTTTTAGTTTTAGGAATTAAAGTCGTCACAGGTAGTCACCCGATTGAATTATTGGATGAAGATTTTGCCTTAATGGTAAAAAATCCGGGAATTCCTTATAGTCATCCATTAGTTGAAAAAGCACTAGCTAAAGGTTTACCTATTATTACAGAAATTGAGTTAGCGTATCAAATTGCTGAGTGTAAAATAGTTGGTATTACAGGGACAAACGGAAAGACTACCACGACTACGATGATTGGTGAGATTCTAAATGCCGGTATGAAGCAAGGAAAAGCCTTGTTAGCAGGAAACATTGGTTATCCTGCTAGTACTGTTGCACAAAATGCGCAAAGTCAAGACATTATGGTAACGGAACTATCAAGTTTTCAATTGATGGGAATTCAATCTTTCCATCCGGAAATTGCAGTCATTACGAATATTTTTTCTGCGCACTTAGATTATCATGGTTCACAAGCTGAGTATGAAAAAGCAAAGTGGCACATCCAAGAAAACATGACGGAAAAAGATTATTTGATTTTAAATTGGGATCAGGAGCTTTTACAAGCTTTAGCGAAAAAAACCAAAGCTACGGTTATACCATTTTCAAGTACGCAAGTTGTTCCTGGAGCATATCAAAAAGATGGCAAATTATATTTTAATGATGAATTCATTATGGTATCTAACACATTAGGAGTTCCTGGTAATCATAACATTGAAAATGCGTTGGCAGCCATTGCTGTAGCAAAATTAAGAGGAATTAGTAATGATGATATCAAAGAAACATTACAAAATTTCAGTGGTGTACCACATCGTACGCAGTTTGTTGGGACAATTAATGATCGGCGCTTTTTTAACGATTCCAAAGCTACTAATATTTTGGCAACGGAGATGGCGCTTGGGGGCTTTGATCATGAAAAATTAATTTTATTAGCAGGTGGCCTCGATCGCGGTAATAGTTTTGATGACTTAGTTCCCTCTTTGGTGGGACTTAAAGCAATGATTGTTTTTGGTGAAACAAAAGATAAACTGGCTAAAGCAGCACAAGACGCTAATGTTTCAGTAGTGGAGTTTAGTGAAAATGCTGAAACAGCGGTAGCTAAAGCCTACGCACTCAGTGAAGTGGGAGATACAATTTTGTTGTCTCCAGCTAATGCCAGTTGGGATCAATACAAAAACTTTGAAATTAGAGGCGAGCGATTTATTGCAGCAGTCAACGCCTTGAAAAAATAATAGAAATGAGCGAAGCATGTGAGAATATTAGTAACCGGTGGTGGAACAGGAGGACATATCTATCCTGCTTTAGCCTTTGTGAATTATGTAAAACAACAAGAACCGGATTCTGAGTTTATGTATGTTGGTGGTAAAAAAGGGTTAGAAAATAAAATTCTACCCAAAACCGATATTCCGTTTCAAACATTAGAAATTCAAGGATTCAAACGCAAGTTGTCTTTTGATAATATTAAAACACTCCAACTTTTTTTTAAAAGTATTAGAAAAGCAAAACAAATTATTCAAACGTTTAAACCTGATGTTGTCATTGGTACAGGTGGTTATGTTTCTGGAGCAGTGGTTTATGCTGCTGCTAAAATGAACATTCCAACAATTGTGCACGAACAAAACAGTATTCCTGGAATGACCAATAAATTTTTGAGTCGATATGCCACAAAAATTGGTATTTGTTTTAAAGATGCTGCACAGTTTTTTCCGGCAGAAAAAACAGTATTAGTAGGTAATCCTCGTGCCAGTGAAGTCAGCAACGCTCAAAAATCGGATATTTTAACAACATTTGGTCTTCAACAAGAAAAACCTACAGCGCTAATTTTTGGCGGTAGCCAGGGGGCTTTAAAAATCAATCAGGCAGTTACAAAAGCGCTCCCGATTTTTGCTACCCGAGATTATCAGGTCTTATATGCTTCTGGTGAAAGATATTTTACTGAAATTAAAGATGCCGCAAAGATTGATCTAAGTCAGTTGACAAATGTGAGTATTGCACCCTATATTGATAAAATGGCAGCAGTGATGGTTTGCTGTGACTTATTAGTGGGACGTGCCGGTGCAACGTCCATTGCAGAATTTACTGCATTGGGTTTGCCGGCGGTATTAATTCCAAGTCCTTATGTGACCGCAGATCATCAAACTAAAAATGCACAAAGTTTAGTAGATGCTGGGGCAGCATTCATGATTAAAGACGATAATTTGACTGCTGAAACGTTGGTCAAAGCAATCGATGAAATCATGCAAAATCAAACAAAACGACAACAAATGGCCAATGCTTCTAAAACAGAAGGTATCCCAGATGCTAGTTCACGGTTATATCGATTAATAAAAGAAATTACAATGTAAGTAAAGGTGGTGACGCATATCAGTAAAAAAGACCAATCCAAGCAAAAACGGGAAAATTCAGATGTTCATGCAGTGAACTTGACACCGTGGCAAAAGGCTAACTTGGAATATCGAAAAAAAAATGGTCAGGATGCGCCGTGGTCGCCGACAGTCATTGAAGGACAAGAGCAAAAGGAAGAATTGCAATTACCAGAAAATGCGAGTGATCTGCCTGTTGAAGGCGGTTCATTAAATCCCAATGGTTCTTTTGCTGATCGATTGCCAAAATTGAAATACGAGCGCAATGCAGTACTTTATCGTCGATTAGCAATTATAATTACTTTGTTTTTAATTCCGTTGCTTTTTGCGCTATATTATGTTTCGCCTTTGAGCAAATTATCAGCACTTCAGGTAGCAAAAAACAATGTCGTTTCAAAAGCGGCTATTATAAAGGCTGCGGATTTTAAATTGGATGAGGGATTGTGGAAGCAATACTGGTATCGTAATAATAATGAAGAAAAGATAAAAAAAGCGTTGCCGCGAGTTAAAAGTGTTGCAATTTCAATTGAGCACTTTAATGAGTTCAAATTAGCTGTAACGGAATATCAAGAAGTGGCCATTTTGGAAAAAGGAGACAGTTATGCTCCGGTAATTGAAAATGGCAAAGTTTTAGCAGAAACAGTGAAAGAACCTGCTAAAAATTTGCCCATCTTAGAGGATTTTAAGTCGCAAAAACGAATTTTAGATGTTTTAACGCAATATCAAAAACTATCACAAGAATTACGCTCTAGTGTGTCGCAAATCAAATATACGCCAACTAATGCTAATAAAGATTTGTTAAATTTATTAATGAATGATGGAAATACTGTCATTATTAACATATCTAATTTAGCTGAACAATTGAAATATTATCCACAGGTTGCTAAAGAATTGAAAGGTAAAGGCGTAGTCGATATGGAGGTAGGAATTTTTACTTATCCTTATCCTAAAGATGATAAAAAAGCAGACACCAAAATTAACGGAAATTCAGCGACAACTGAAAGCAATAATCAAAATGAAACTAATGAAAATACAGCAGAAAATGAAAGTCAAAGTGAAACAAATAATAACAGTCAAATAGGTCAATAAAAATTTCAAATATTTTTCATAACGTATTTCTAAAAAGTCGATTTTTGTGGTATTATTGTTAGCAGTGAACAAAATATCAAACTGATAGATAAAAACGGACCTTTACTGTTCGATCTATATGGAAATTTAGTAGGAGGGAATCCCATTCATGGCAAAAACGGGAATGTATGTCGGCCTTGACATTGGAACGACTTCAGTCAAAGTTGTTGTTTCAGAGTATGTCGAAAACCAAATGAATATCATTGGTGTAGGCAACGCCAAATCTGAAGGTATTAACAGAGGGATTATTGTCGATATTGAAAAATCGGTTCAAGCAATTCAACGGGCCGTCAAGCAAGCAGAAGAAAAAGCAGGTATCCAAATTCGCAGTGTAAGCGTTGGTGTTCCAGCTAACTTATTAGAAGTAGAAAACTGTCAAGGAATGATCGCTGTTAACAGCGAATCAAAAGAAATTACAGATGAAGATGTACGTAACGTTGCTTCAGCTGCTTTAGTACGTTCAGTTCCTCCTGAAAGACAAATCATAACGATTTTGCCACAAGAATTTACTGTGGATGGCTTTGAAGGTATTAAAGATCCACGGGGGATGATTGGTGTACGTCTCGAAATGTTTGGCGTTGTTTTCACCGGCCCTAAGACAATTTTACACAACATTCGTAAATGTGTTGAAAAAGCAGGCCTTCATCTAAATGAAATGGTCATTACACCTCTTGCGTTAACAGAATCTATTTTATCTGATGGTGAAAAAGACTTTGGAACTACTGTAATCGACATTGGCGGTGGTCAAACAACAACTTCAGTTATGCATGATAAACAATTGAAATTTACCCACGTTAACCAAGAAGGTGGGGAATATGTTACCAAAGATATTTCAACTGTTTTAAATACATCATTTAATAATGCGGAAGCTTTAAAAATTAATTATGGTGATGCTTATCCAGAACGTACATCTGCTAGTGAAGAGTTTCCAGTAGATGTGATTGGAAAATCTGAACCAGTTAAAATTGATGAACGTTATTTAGCAGAAATCATTGAAGCACGCATGGAACAGATTTTCAATAAATCTAAAGAAGTATTGGACGAAATCGATGCTTTAAGCTTACCAGGAGGCGTCGTTTTAACTGGCGGTGCTGCAAGTTTACCTGGTGTGGTAGATTTAGCCCAAGAAATTTTTGGTACAAATGTAAAACTATATGTACCAAATCACATGGGTCTGCGTAATCCAGTCTTTACTAATGTGATTTCAATTGTAGATTACTCTGCTAATTTAAGTGAAGTCTATCAATTGGCTAAGACAGCTGTAACAGGAGAAAGAACGCAACCTGCGACTAGTCAAGAAGTACCAATTCCTGTTACACAAGAACCCGCCTATGATGAATATGATGGTCAAGAAGAATCTTATGAAGATTCAAATGAATCTACAGGCGAAAGCGTTAAAGATAAAGTAAAAGATTTCTTTTCGAATATTTTCGACTAAACCCAAGCAGGAGGAATAAACATTATGGAATTTTCAATTGACAATACCGTAAATGACGGCGCAGTCATTAAAGTTATCGGCGTCGGCGGTGGCGGTGGCAACGCAGTCAACCGAATGATCGAAGAAAACGTTAAAGGTGTAGAATTCATCGCGGCTAATACCGATGTACAAGCCTTAAAAAATTCAAAAGCAGAAACTGTTATTCAGTTAGGTCCAAAATATACACGTGGTCTTGGTGCTGGTTCTCAACCTGAAGTTGGTCAAAAAGCAGCTGAAGAAAGTGAAGAATCAATTCGTGAAGCTTTAGATGGTGCAGATATGATCTTTATCACTGCTGGTATGGGTGGTGGTACCGGTACTGGTGCCGCACCAATCGTAGCTAAAATTGCTAAAGAACTTGGAGCTTTGACAGTTGGCGTTGTTACACGGCCATTTACTTTTGAAGGACCAAAACGTGGTCGTTTTGCAGCTGAAGGTATCGCACAATTAAAAGAAAATGTGGATACATTATTAATTATTTCAAACAATCGTTTACTAGAAGTTGTTGATAAGAAAACGCCAATGTTAGAAGCATTCCGCGAAGCTGACAACGTATTACGTCAAGGTGTTCAGGGGATTTCTGATCTGATTACAGCGCCAGGCTATGTAAACTTGGACTTTGCTGATGTTAAAACAGTTATGGAAAACCAAGGAACTGCTTTAATGGGTATCGGAGTTGCTTCAGGAGAAGACCGTGTAATCGAAGCTACTAAGAAAGCTATTTCTTCTCCATTGCTAGAAACTTCAATTGATGGCGCTGAACAAGTCTTGCTAAATATTACTGGTGGCTTGGATATGACCTTATTTGAAGCGCAAGATGCTTCTGATATTGTTGCAAATGCCGCAACTGGGGATGTAAACATCATCTTGGGTACTTCAATTAATGAAGAATTAGGAGATGAAATCCGCGTGACAGTAATTGCAACGGGGATTGATCCGACAAAAAAGGAAAGTAAAGGTCGCGCTTCAAGACAAAATCAAATCCATAGTATCCCACAAAAGCCGGTTTTAGATATGGAACAAGCAAAACCAACTCAACCAGAAGATGATAATGCTTTTGGTGATTGGGATATTCGCAAGGAGCAAACAGTGCGCCCTAAAGTTGATGATACACAATTTGAAAATATCGAAAAGAAAGAATTCGATACATTTAATCGTGACGATGTAAAATCTGGTGAGGATGATGAATTAAGTACACCACCATTCTTCCGTCGCAAACGTTAATTAAAGCTTTGGAGGTAAGAGCACATGATTGCTGAGAACTTGCGGGAGGTCCGACAAGAGATACAGGAGTCATGTGCTCTTGTTGGTCGTGATGAAAAAAGTGTCCGGTTGGTTGCCGTGACTAAAACTGTCTCTAGCCAAGTAATGCGCCAGTTAGTTGATTTAGATGTTTTTGATCTCGCTGAAAACAGAGCAGATGTTTTCTTAGAAAAAAAACAAGAATTAGCTGATATTAATACAATTCGTTGGCATTTTATTGGCAATTTACAGCGGAGAAAGGTAAAATTAATTATAAATAAAATAGACTATTTTCATGCTTTAGATAACTTAAGCTTAGCAGCAGAAATTCAAAAAAGAGCCGATCATGTGCTTAAATGTTTTGTGGAAGTAAATATTTCTGGTGAGGCGTCAAAACATGGTGTTACACCAACAGAACTTTCTGAATTTATTGCTGCCCTTAGTGCTTATGATAAAATCCAAGTCGTAGGTCTGATGACAATGGCACCATTTGGAGCTAAAGTAGAAGAACAACGCGCTATATTTGGAAAGTTGCGGCAATTGCAACAAGAGATTGAAGCAACTAATTTAGTCTATGCTCCTTGTCATGAATTAAGTATGGGAATGAGTAACGACTTTCCTGCAGCTATTTATGAAGGAGCAACATTTATTCGTGTCGGTACGTCTTTAGTCAAGGATGCCTAAAAGGAGGAGTTATCATGTCGATTTTTAGTAAAGCGGCAGATTTTTTCGGTCTATCAGAAGATAGCTATGAAGAATATGAAGTGGCCTCTGCGGTCAATGGTTATGAAGATACGGTTGTTGAAGAAATTCCAGTGGAAAAGGCAAGTCCAGTAACAACGCATGAAGCAGTATACGAAACACCAAAAACAGATAAAAAAGTAGTTTCACTGCGTCAGAATATGAAAACACCTTCTGCTACTAAAAAGCATCAGGCGGTAAATAAAAATACAACTGGAAAAATTACGATTTTGGAACCACGAAATTATCATGAAGTGAAAAAAATTGCACAACACATTTTAAATGGAGAGGCAGTTTTGGTTAATTTTCAATCAGTTGAAGAGGATCAAGCAAGGCGAATTGTGGATTTTTTAACGGGGACTGTCTACGCTCAAGATGGTGATATCAAACGTGTAGGAGATGAAATTTTCTTATGTACGCCTTGTGATGTTGAAATTGACGGTCAGGAAACTTTCCCAACTGAAACAGATTTGTATGATTTAAATTAAGGAGGCAATTGCCATTTTTAGGTTATTAAGTTTGCTTAACGATGCCGTTTATCTATACTCGGTTTTACTAATGATTTATGCTTTATTGTCCTGGTTCCCAGGAGGTTATCAATCATCAATTGGGCGTTTTTTGCGCAAAATTTGTGAACCTTATTTAAGTTTGTTTGATCGTCTTAATTTAAGTATTGGACCGATTGATTTAACGATTGCTGTTGCAATTATAGTTTTAAATTTAGCTAGCCAAGGATTAACAACTATTTTAGTGAATATTATGTATTAAGAAATGAGGGGTGGGAATCAATGAACGTAAATGTCTATCAACATTTTCGGGCTGATGAACGCCCTTTTATTGACGCTGTAACCGATTGGATTGAACAAGTTCAAATGCAATATGCGCCGTATTTAACTGACTTTTTAGATCCGCGTCAAGCTTATATTGCCGAAACCTTGATTCGCCAAGAAACAGAATTGAAGTTTATGTTCTATGGTGGTTATGAGCAGGCTGAAAGACGTCGGTTGTTACTTTATCCGGATTATTATGAGCCAACTATGGATGAATTTGATATTGGCATTTATCAAGTACATTATCCAATTAAGTTTGCCAATTTAAGTCATGGCAAATTATTAGGTACTTTAATGGGGACAGGAATTAAACGGGCATATTTTGGTGATATTATCAGTGATGGATCTGCTTGGCAAATTTTTATTGCAAAAGAAGTTGCTAGCTTTGTAGCGTTACAAGTTACTAAAGTTGGCAATGTTGCAACCAGGTTAGAAGAACAGCGATATACAGATATTTTAAAACCAAAAGATAGTTGGGAAGAAGAAAAAAATACAGTTTCTTCTTTGCGTTTAGATACAGTTATTTCCACCGTCTTCAATATTTCTCGCCAGCGAGCTAAACAATTGGTAGAAAGTGGAAAAATCAAAGTTAATTGGACTGAAACAATGCGACCAGATTTTATGCTAGACTTACTTGATATTGTTTCAGTGCGAGGTTTTGGTCGCATCCAGTTACAAGCAATTGAAGGTAAAACCAAAAAAGATAAAATACGCTTAACATTAGGTGTTTTAAGAAAATAAGTAAAGGTGGTAGAAAAAATGGCATTGACTCCATTAGATATTAATAATAAGACGTTCGCAGTAAAAATGCGGGGATATAATCAAGATGAAGTTGACGATTTCTTGGATTTAGTCGGTCGTGATTATGAAGAATTAATTCAAAAGAATCGTGAAATGGAAAAAGCGTTAAAACACGCAGAAGAAAAATTAGAATATTTCAATGAATTAAAAGATGCTTTAAATCAGTCTATCATTGTTGCGCAAGATACAGCTGACAAAGTAAAAACAAGTGCCAGCAAAGAATCTGAAGTGATTGTCACATCAGCTCAAAATCGTGCCGATGAGTTAGTTTCGAATGCAGAAAAACATGCACACGAACTCACCACTGCAGCAGAACAAAAGGCTAAAGAAATCTTAAATGACGCGAGTGAAAGTGCGCGTCAATTAGCAACTGAAACCAATGATTTGAAGACAAAAACACGGGTTTTCCACCAAAATTTAACATTAATGTTGCAATCACAATTGGAACAAGTGAAAAGTCCAGAATGGGATGAAATTTTAAAACCATTTGCGAGTTATGTTCAAGATGGCCATGAGGCTTTCCAGCAACTAATGGAAAAAGAACTTGACAAAGAAAATCCAGATGAAGTAAACTCAAACAATGATATGACTGAAAATCAAGTCGATATCGTGGAAGCAAGTGAAAAAATTATTACCCCAAGTCAAGAAATTCCTGCGGTAAACACGTTAGATGATGCCAAAGAGTTATTAAATAAAATTGAAGAAAAAGACCAAAAATAGAACAGAAAAGTTTTTAGTATTTCAAAAGCGAGTCGGTGAGAGTGGAAGACCGATGAACCCTGCTAAAAAAAAGATCCTCTATTGGTTTTAATGTTGAATCAAGTAAACATTAACGTTTGATGTACGTTAACAATCACAAAGAAGTACAGTTTTGTACAAATTTGGGTGGTACCACGACAACGTTCGTCCCTTTTTAGGGATGAACGTTTTTTTATATTTTTCATTGGTGATAACTTTAAAAATAGAGAATGGGAGCGGATATTCATGAAAATGAAAGAAACATTGCATTTAGGTAAAACCGGGTTTCCAATGCGGGGCAATTTGCCAAACCGGGAAAAAGAATGGCAAAAAAACTGGGAAGAAGCTGACTTATATGGTCAACGTCAAAAATTAAACGAAGGAAAACCTTCTTTTGTTTTACATGATGGCCCACCTTATGCCAATGGTAATATTCATATCGGACATTCTTTGAATAAAATTAGTAAAGATATTATTGTCCGCTTTAAATCAATGTCTGGTTTTCGCGCACCTTATGTTCCTGGTTGGGATACTCATGGACTACCAATTGAACAAGTTTTAACCAATAAAGGAATTAAACGTAAAGAGATGTCAATGGCGGAATATCGGGAAAAATGTCGTGAATATGCGTTGTCACAAGTTGACAAACAACGCAACGACTTTAAACGCCTTGGAGTCGCTGGTGATTGGAATAATCCGTATGTTACACTTGATCCTTCATATGAAGCAGCCGAAGTTCGGGTTTTTGGTAAAATGGCAGAAAAAGGCTACATTTATAAAGGGTTAAAACCAATTTACTGGTCGCCTTCAAGTGAATCTTCCTTAGCCGAAGCAGAAATTGAGTATAAAGATGTTAAGTCCCCTTCAATTTATGTTGCATTTAAAGTAGTAGATGGTAAAAATTTATTAGATACGGACACTTCATTTGTAATTTGGACAACAACCCCTTGGACCTTACCAGCAAATCTTGGTATTTCTGTTAACCCAACTTATGCATATGTCCAAATTGAGGCAGATGGTAGAAAATTTGTTATTGCTAAAGATTTATTAGAAACGGTTAAAAATCAAATAGGTTGGGAAAATGTTAAAGTATTACAAGAGTTCCCTGGTACAGCCATGGAATATATGACGGCACAACATCCATTTTATGACCGAACTTCTCTTGTTATGTGTGGCGATCATGTTACTTTAGATGCAGGTACGGGCTTAGTTCATACTGCACCTGGACATGGTGAAGACGACTATATTGTTGGTAAAAAGTATAACTTAGATGTTTTATCACCTATTGATAACCGAGGCATTTTCACTGCTGAAGCGCCTGGATTTGAAGGAATGTTTTATGACAAAGCCAATCCAGAAGTTACGAAGTTATTAGAAGAAAAAGGTGCATTACTAAAATTAGACTTCTTTACCCACAGTTATCCCCATGATTGGCGAACCAAAAAACCCGTTATTTATCGAGCAACACCACAATGGTTTGCTTCAATTGATAAGTTTAGAAGTGATATTCTAAGTGAAATTGAAAAAGTTGATTGGATTATTCCATGGGGAAAAACGCGTCTTTACAATATGATTCGTGACCGAGGTGATTGGGTAATTTCTCGTCAACGAGCATGGGGTGTGCCATTGCCAATTTTTTATGCTGAAAATGGCGAAGCCATCATCACACCTGAAACAATTGATCATGTTGCTGCGTTATTTGCTGCTCACGGTTCGAATATCTGGTTTGAAAAAGAAGCAAAAGAATTATTACCAGTTGGTTTTACTCATCCGGGCTCACCAAATGGCGAATTTACGAAAGAAAATGATATTATGGATGTCTGGTTTGATTCAGGTTCTTCTCACGAAGCTGTTTTACGACAACGTCCAGAATTAAGCTTTCCAGCTGATATGTATTTAGAAGGTTCAGACCAATATCGTGGTTGGTTTAATTCAAGTATTACCACAAGTGTCGCTATCAATGGTGTAGCACCATATAAAGCGGTGTTATCACAGGGTTTCACATTAGATGGCGAAGGTCGCAAAATGAGTAAATCCCTTGGAAATACGATTGCTCCTGAAAAAGTTATCAACCAAATGGGAGCAGATATTTTACGTTTGTGGGTCGCAAGTGTAGACTACGAAGCTGATGTCCGGGTTTCAATGGATATTTTAAATCAAGTTTCAGAAGTATATCGTAAAATCCGTAATACAATGCGTTTCTTGTTAGCAAATACAAGTGATTTCAATCCAAAAGTGGATGCAGTACCTTTTGCAGAATTACGATCTGTCGACAAGTATATGACAGTTCGTTTAAACCAAGTGATTAAAACAATTTTAGAAGATGGTTATGAGAAATATAATTTCTTACACATTTATCGTACGGTAATGAATTTCTTAACGGTAGATTTATCTTCTTTCTATCTGGATTTTGCAAAAGATGTTGTTTATATTGAAGCGGAAAATGATCATGCACGACGTTCTATGCAAACTGTTTTTTATCAAGCTGCTGTTGCTTTGACAAAACTTTTAACACCAATCATTCCGCATACAGCTGAAGAAATCTGGTCTTATCTTCAAGAAGAAGAAGACTACGTTCAATTAGCAGAAATGCCAGGATATGAAGAATTTGCTAATCAAGCAGAATTGCTTGATATGTGGAGTGCGTTTTTAGACTTTAGAGATAAAGTATTAAAAGCTTTAGAAGAAGCGCGTAATGAAAAACTAATCGGGAAACCACTAGAAGCAAAAGTAACGATTTATCCAAATGAACAAATTGCAGATCTTTTAACAGCAGTAGACAGTAACTTAGCTAAATTATTAATTGTAGCTGAAGATTATTTTGTTGTTGAGAAAGTTGGTAGTGCAATTCCAACAAATGCAATGAAATTTGAGGATGTGGCAATTTTAGTTGAAAAAGCCGATGGCCATGTTTGTGATCGTTGTCGTCAAGTTAGAAAAGAAATCGGCAGTGATAGTGCTTTACCAACTTTATGTCACCACTGTACAGAAATTGTAAAAGAAAATTATCCTAAAGAAGTAGCAGAGGGGATTGAATAAAAATTTAAAGTCGCCAATTACGACTTTTCGTGTTATAAATAAGGACTTGAAATGTATGACATTTCAAGTCCTTATTTTACTTTTTTTTCTTTTATGAACGCATTTTAGTGGTAGGTGATGCAAAACGTGGTCCTAGTTTAAGTATTTGGGCTATTTTAGAAGGGCGTAAAGTGATAGAAAAAGTAATGAAGCATTGCGGAGTATATCAATAAAGAATAAAAAATGCCAGTACAACAATCAAATTGATCTTTGTACTGGTATTTTTTAATAAGCAGGGTTACTAATAAAGTCGGCTATTTGAATTTTACAATAATAAATTTCGTTCTTTATACCATTCATCTGGCTGCCAAATCCATTCGAAGCCATCTTTTTGCAGTAACTCAAAGGCAGATTCTGGGCCCATTGTACCTGCTGCGTAATTTGGAAAATCAGGATCTTGTTTATCCCAAGCAGCCCGAATGCGATCTACAATACGCCAAGATTGGGCTACTTCATCCCAGTGGGTGAAATTCGTACTATCCCCGTTTAATGCATCAAAGATCAACCGTTCATAAGCTTCTGGTGAGTTTTCAACCATTTCTGCAGTATTACGAAAGTCTAGTTTTACAGGTTTAGTAGCATAACCTTGTCCAATTTCTTTACCGTTTAAAGTCATGCTAAAGCCTTCTGTGGGTTGAATGTAAATCGTCAAAACATTTGGCGGTAATTCGCTTTTATCGTTGATTTCAGTCGTGTTGGAACGAAAGACATTAATTGGGACTTGTTTAAAAACGATATTAATTCGGGTGCCTTTTTCAGTTAATCGTTTGCCAGTACGGACGTAAAATGGCACGCCTGACCAGCGAAAGTTATCGATTAAAAATTTACCAGCTACAAATGTTTCGGTAGTGGAATCTTTGGCAACATTTGGCTCGTTGCGATAATCGGTGAACTCTTTATCACCAAGCTTGCCGTTTGTATATTGGCCTCTGACAAAATTTGTATAAACTTCTTCTTCTGAATAAAGACGTACAGCTTTTAAAGCTTTTATTTTTTCACTACGGATTGCCTCTTCAGTGAAAGCTACTGGTGGCTCCATTGCAAGTAAAGACAAAACTTGCAAGATATGATTTTGTACCATATCTTTTAAAGCGCCACTTTGATCGTAATAACCACCGCGGTCTTCAACACCTAAATTTTCTGCTAAGCTAATTTGGACATTGTCGATATAGCGCTGATTCCACATGGATTCAAATAAATTATTGGTAAAACGAATGGCTGAAATATTTTGTACCATTTCTTTACCTAAATAATGATCAATCCGATAAATATCTTTTTCAGCAAAAACTTCATTTATTTCATTATTTAAATCATTAGCAGAAGTAAAATCAGAACCAAATGGTTTTTCAATGATTACACGGTGATAACCGTCGGTATTTAGCATACCGCTTGTCTTTAATTGGGTAACGATTGTTCCAAAAAAACGCGGAGACATGGCCAAATAGTACAGGCGATTACCGCCAAGTTGATATTTTTCATTTAGGTTATCTGTTAATTCTTTTAAGACAGAATAGTGGCTTGTATCTGAAACATCATGAGATTGATAATAGAAATGACTAGCAAACTTGTCAGCTTCTTCTGTCGTTGGTTCTAAAGATGCAATCGACTCTTTGACGACTTCATGATAATGAGCGTCACTCCATGGTCTACGAGCAGTTCCAATCACAGCAAAACATTCGCTTAATTCTCCTTTTTTGTATAAGCGAAATAAAGATGGATAAAGTTTTCGTTTAGCAAGATCTCCGGTAGCGCCGAAGATCGTAAACAATACATTGGTGTTTTCAGTCATGTAATCTCTCCTTACAATTTATCGACAAAAATCGTATTAGCCGCTTTATAACTCACGGCCATATTTTTTTCTTCATTATGAATAGTAACCGGCCCTTCATAAGGAGCAATGGCGGTAATGGTATATTCTTCATGGATGGCTAAATCAATACTAACAAGATAATCCAACAATTCTCGTTCGTCTAATACGCGGGCAATTTTGACTTTTGTTCCTACAGGAAAATCAGCTAAGGTTTTCCGTTTTTTTTCAGTAACCAAGGAATTTTCAGCAGGGATTTGTCCGCCGTGAGGACAATAAGAAGGGTGATTTAAGTAGTCTTCTAAACGCTTGGCTAGTTTGTTCGATGTGACGTGTTCTAAAACTTCAGCATCATCATGGACTTCATTCCAAGAATAGTGGAGATGTTCTACGAGAAAAACTTCCCATAAGCGATGTTTGCGTACTAAGTCACTGGCGCTTTTTTTACCGGATGCAGTTAATTGCACGCCTTGATAGGCCGTATGTTCTACTAGACCTTCTTTTACCAACTTCGATAACATTTCACTAACAGAAGCAGGTGAAACACTCAGACCGGCAACAATTTGTTTGTTGTTAATTTTTTTTTCGTCGCCACCAAGTTCTAAAATTAATTTTAAATAATCTTCACGATTAGGTGTCACAGGAGTCAATCCTTTCTGGTGAATGTTTCATTTAAAACGACCAGATAACTTTTTGTTATTAGGCTATCACAATAAATTTTACCAAAAAATGGCTTGATTTACTATGTTTTCAACTTGAAGTTATCCAGCAAGTCAACGAATGTTTCCTAGGTTTTAACCAAAAGATAAAATTGAGTAAATAAAAAGACCTGTTTTGGTCTTTTTATTTACTCAATTAATTGCAGTTTTTTACTCGTAAAAAATTTAGGCCCAATCACCGTTGCGAAAAACAGGGACTTTGCTACCATCTTTGCGAATACCATCAATATTCATTTTGTCAGATCCTACCATAAAGTCTACGTGTGTTTGACTGCGATTTAAGCCATGAGCTTTTAATTCTTCTTCACTCATTTCAGTTCCACCTTGTAAACTAAACGCATATGCTGAACCTAAGGCTAGATGATTCGATGCATTTTCATCAAACAGCGTATTAAAGAAGATAATACCAGATTGCGAAATTGGAGATGGATCAGGGACTAATGCAACTTCCCCTAAACTTTTAGCCCCTTCATCTGTGTCTAGTAATTTGGCTAAAACATCTTGTCCTTTTTCAGCAGAAAAGTCGACGACTTTCCCATCTTTAAAGGTAAACTTCATGCCGGAGATAATTGAACCTGCATAACTCAATGGTTTTGTGCTGGAAATTACGCCATCAATACGACGAAAGTCTGGGGCAGTAAAAACTTCTTCAGTGGGCATATTTGCCATAAATTCTTCACCACGAACATTAAAGCTGCCGGCACCTTCCCACAGGTGATTTTCAGGAAGTCCGATAATCAAATCAGTACCTGGAGCTGTATAATGGAGGGCGGAAAATTGTTCTTTATTTAATTCTTCTGCTTTGTTACGTAATGTTTCATCGTGTTTTTTCCAAGCAGCAATAGGATCTTCACTGTCAATACGGGTTGTTTTAAAGATTTCATCCCACAATTTTGCTTGGGCTTTTGTGGGATCAAGGTCTGGAAAGACTTTTTGTGCCCATTCTTGTCCAGCGGCTGCAACAACTGTCCAGCTGACTTTGTTGGCTTGTGTTGCTTTCCGAAGGTTCATCATAGCTTTTCCACTAGCTGCTTGATAAGTTGCAACACGATCGGCATCGACGCCAGCTAAGGCACCAGGATCAGAAGAAACAACACTAATACGACTAGCTCCTTTTTTCAGCCAATCTTCTGTTTGGTCAACTTTATAAGCAGGGATATTTTCCAAACGATCTTTATCTGCGTGAAGTAAGAATTCTCGTTGGATTTGATCATCTGTCCATTGGACTAAAACCTCTGCAGCACCTAATTCATATGCTTTTTGTGTAATTAAGCGGGCTAGTGGTGCTTGATCGACACTGATTTGTAAAACAACAGTATGTCCTTTTGAAACATTTACGCCAACTGCTACAATTAGTTCAGCATATTTGGCTAATTTAGTATTAAAATCTGTCATAAAAAAACCTCCCAATTCTTTTGAAAAGCGACAAAATATAGCTTTAATTGTCAATTTTTAAACTATTTAAATAATATCATTTTGACATATGAAAGACAACGAAACGATTTGTTGCAGAATTTATTAACTCTTGAGGCGTTAATTTTATCAAACCCAAAGAGAGACCGTTTTCTTTTTTGCAAAGGCAAAAAAACATGATACAATATTAATATAACAAAAAAACGATAAGATTAAAGGATAAGGGAGTTAAAAAATAATGGCAAGAAAGAAAACAATCACCCGTGATCAAATTTTGAATGCGGCCTATGATGTCGTTGCTACTGATGGTTTTTCTCGTTTTACTGCCCGCAATATCGCTGCGAAAATGAAGTGTTCGACCCAGCCTATTTATTTGGAATTTAAAAACATGGAAGATCTTAAAATGGCATTAATCAAAAAACTACATGATTATTTGGCGACAGAAGTTTTTCCAGTAGAACACACAGGGGAAAACATTGTTGATTTAGCTTTGAATTATATTGGTTTTGCGAATGAACATAAAAGATTATATCGGGCGATGTATTTGGAAGAATATGGTGGTGGAAAAGAGATGCAGGAATTTTCTTTTCAATATTTTTCCAATGCTGTTAAAGCAGATCCAGCTTTTAAAGATTTAGCAGGCAGTGAGATTGAGTCATTACATACTGGTTGTTGGATTGTGGCCACTGGAATTGCAGCTTTGAAATCATCAGGAATTATTAATCCAACGGAAGAGCAAATCATTGCGTTAATGCGGGATACGATTAAACAAATTTTAGATAGAAAAGAACCATTAGAAATTAACGCCTAAATAAATGCAAAGAAAATACCCAAAAGATTAGCTTATCTGACATTAAGCTATCTTTTGGGTATTTTTATCCGAAAAATTTTGCAGCTTATAAGGCTGCGGCGATTTTTTTAGCGAAGGCTTCTAAGTTTTCAATATCTTCTGCTTCGACGTTTAAGTCAACTTTAACTGAGTCTGCACCTTTTGTAGCACCGCTTTTTTCAAAAGCTTGCGCAAAATCGTCCACAGATTTAGCAAAGTCGTCATAAAAAGTATCGCCAGATCCGCAGACACCGTATATCTTTCCAGATAAATCCAATTCTTGGAGCTCTTCATAAAAATCGACTATTTCATCAGGCAGTTCGCCATCGCCATAGGTATAAGTCGCCACAATGCAAATATCTGCTTCTTCAAATTCTGTTGCATCAACTTGTGTACATTCATCTACTGTGACGTCGATATTTAAGTTTTCGAAAGCTTCTGCCACTACGTCGGCAATTTCTTCGGTATTGCCGGTTAAACTGGCATAGACAATTTTTGCTAAGGCCATTTTAGCCACTCCTTTAAGTAAAAATTAAATGGTATTATTTCATGGTTTTCCGTGAAGTTCGTAACGATTATAACAAAAGTAAGATGTCTTGCCTACCAGTGTGTTATTGAATATTTGGCGAAAACTGGTGCCTGTGTTAGAATAATAAAGGTTTAAAGATAAAAAATTCTTTTTTTATCTTCTTATATTTTTGTTTTTAATTTTAAAAGGAATCTTTATTTGGAGGAGACGACAGTATGATTACATTAAAATCTGCTAGAGAAATTGAAGCAATGCGAGAATCTGGTGCTTTGTTGGCAGATGTTCACAAACATTTACGTGATTTTATTAAACCTGGTATCACAAGTTGGGATATTGAGGTTTTTGTTCGCAATTTTATTGAAAACCATGGAGGAGTAGCGGCTCAAATTGGTTTTGAGGGGTATAAATACGCGACATGTGTCAGCATTAACTCTGAAATTTGTCACGGATTTCCGCGTAAAAAGCCTTTGCACACTGGCGATTTAGTAAAAGTAGATATGTGTGTAGATTTAAAAGGAGCAATGTCAGATTCTTGTTGGGCTTATGTAGTTGGAGACGCAACACCAGAAGTTGAAAAATTAATGGCTGTCACGAAAAAAGCTTTGTACTTGGGAATTGATCAAGCGCAAGCTGGAAATCGGATTGGCGATATCGGTCATGCGATTCAAACTTATGTTGAAGGTGAGGGCTTTGGCGTAGTGCGCGATTTTATTGGTCATGGTATTGGGCCAACAATTCATGAAGCACCAGCTGTTCCTCATTTTGGTGAAGCAGGCAAGGGATTGCGCTTGAAAGAAGGTATGGTAATTACTGTTGAACCGATGGTAAATACCGGCACTTGGAAAATGAAGATGGATCCAAATGGCTGGACTGCTTATACTTTAGATGGTGGCTTAAGTTGTCAATATGAGCATACGATTGCTATTACAAAAGATGGTCCACAAATTTTGACTTCCCAAGGTGAAGAAGGAACGTATTAATTTAAATGAAAGAATAGGCAAGTGCCTTTTGGTACTTGCTTATTCGAGACTTTAGATGAGGAAAATAATTAACAATCTTGACAAATATCTTCTAGTTTGCCGCGATTGTTAATTACTTTTTGATTCGCAATTTTCTATACTGTATTATGTACCGACATTTCTTTTACAAAAATTTAAAGGAGTGCCAGATGAAGTTTGTTGAAAAAATAAAAGAAAATAAAAATTTGCTGCGTCTTTTTACTATTGTAAAAAATCGGTTTCAAGATGCTGCGATTGGAAATAACGCGGTAATCGTCGCATATTATTTGCTATTATCGTTATTTCCTCTTTTAATTGCAGTAGGAAACTTACTCCCTTTTCTAAAAATTGACCCAAATTCTATCTTACCTTATGTTAAAGATATTATTCCAGATGAGGTTTATACTTTTATAGGTCCAGCAATCAAAAGCCTTTTGACTCAAGGCTCAGGTGGGGTTTTATCCATCTCTGCTTTAGCTGCATTATGGTCAGCAAGTAAAAGTATTAATGGTCTACAAACAGCTATGAATAGTGCTTATGGGGTAAATGATCGGAAAAACTTTATTGCTGTAAGGCTTGTTTCAGTAATTGTCATTGTTTTGCTTTTAGTTGCAATTGTTGGAGTAACAGTAGTATTAGGCCTAGGACGTATGCTACTTGATGGTTTACAACCAATATTGGGCTTTTCTGCTCAAATTATTGACACCTTTCAGCGGTTTAAATGGCCGTTAACAATTGTAGCTTTACTTGTAATTATGATGATTATTTATTGGATTGTGCCAAATGCTAAAGTCAAGTTAATGACCACTTGGCCTGGTGCTGTTGTAGCAACGATTGGGTGGATGATACTGGGACAAGTATTCGGTTTGTATGCACAATTTTTTGCTGCTAAAGTCAGTGGCTATCAAATCATTGGTAGTTTTATTGTCTTGATGTTGTGGTTGAATATGGCTGCAACAATCATTATTTTGGGTGGTATTACGAATGCAATTATTGCAGAGTATATCACCGGACAAGAAGTACAAGATCGCAAAGGACCATTAGCCAAAATTAGCAAGAAAATTGAAGCTAAAATCGGCAAAGATGATTCTAAAGACTCCTCAAAGTAAAGAAAGCGAGAAAACACGATGACCTTTACCTTTCGTTTTATTATCAGGCTCTTTTTAACCATGATTATCTCATTAGTTTTGACACCTATTATTAAACTTTTGGCCTTTAAAATTGGCGCTGTTGATAAACCGGGTGCTAGAAGAATTAACACGAAGACGATGCCAACAGCAGGTGGTTTGAGTATTTTTATTTCATTTTCGATAGCAGTACTCTGGGAATTTAATGATACTTTACCTACCGGGAAAGTTTGGCCAATGATTTTAGGCGCATTAATAATTGTTATTACGGGCTTGATTGATGATATTTTTGAATTAACACCATTGCAAAAGACATTAGGCATTACTTTAGCTGCCTTAGAAGCGTATTTTATTGGTGGAATTGAGATCAATACATTTAGCTTGCCTTTTTTTGGTCGCTTTGAATTAGGATGGCTAAGCCTTCCTGTGACGCTACTGTGGATTTTAGCAATTACGAATGCGGTCAATCTTATTGATGGGTTAGACGGCTTAGCCGCTGGGATTTCTATTATTGGTCTTACTACGATTGGTTTAATTAGTTACTTTTTCTTGCCAAGGACAGGCGTATTTTTGGCAATCATTATCTTTAGCTTAGTAGCGGCTATTATCGGTTTTTTCCCGTATAACTTTCATCCTGCGACCATTTATCTAGGAGATACGGGCGCATTGTTTTTAGGTTATATGATTGCAATTTTATCTTTGCAAGGATTAAAAAATGCTACGTTTATTACGATTTTAACCCCAATGTTTATTCTGGGCGTTCCAATTACAGATACTGTCTATGCAATGATTCGACGAAAATTTAATAAACAACCTATTTCCTCTGCTGATAAAATGCACTTACATCATCGCTTATTATCATTGGGCTTTACACATCGAGGTGCGGTTTTGACAATCTATGCGTTAGCTTTGGTTTTTTCCTTTATTGCTTTATTGATGAATTACGCTAGTACGTGGGCGACAGTTTTATTAATTCTTTTTACGGCGATTGGTTTAGAATTATTTATTGAATTAATTGGCTTAGTTGGCGAAAATCGCCAACCGTTAATGTGCGCTTTGAAATTTTTGGGTAATCGTCGTTTTCGTCAAGATGTTTTAAATAAGAATTCTGAAGACAAAGAAGAAAAATAATATAAAGAAGTTTTGCAAAGATGCGAAACTTCTTTTTTTGAGTTGACACATGAATGTCGGTTCATTTATAATACATATGAGAGTTGGTTCATGTAAACGGTTGTGAAGAGGTGGCTGAAATGGAATTAAAATATCAATTAAATGGCTTGGATTGTGCCAATTGTGCAGCCAAGATCGAACGCGCAGTGGCAAAAGTCGACGGTGTAACAAAAGTACAAGTTGATTTTATGCAAACAAGTTTGGCGATTAGTTGTGATAAGGAAAATGCAGAAAAGGTTGAGTTAACAAGTAAACAAATCATAAAAAAAATTGAACCAAATGTGGTAATGATAAAAAAGGATACCGTTTGCTACGAGCAGAATCGTGTTGTTGAAAACAAAAGTACAAAATTGATTGTGGGGAGAATTTTACTAACAGTTTTTGCTTTGTTGCTGTTATTTATTTTGAAACCTGAAGAACCTGTAAGGGTATTTTTGTATGGGGGGCTTTATCTTTTAATTGGTTATGATATTGTGAAAATAGCAGTTATCAATTTATTTTCAGGTCAAGTTTTTGATGAGAATTTTTTGATGACGATTGCAACAATCGGAGCTTTTTTTATTGGTGAGTATCCGGAAGCCGTTTTGGTCATGCTTTTATATCAAATTGGTGAATTTTTCCAAGATTACGCAGTCGGGAAATCTCGGAAAAATATTAAAGCTCTAATGGATGTGCGTCCAGATGTTGCACGTTTAGTAAAAGAAAGTAAAACAGTACTGGTCAAGCCTGAAGTAGTTAACATAGACGAAGTAGTGCAAATCAATCCTGGTGAAAAAGTTCCTTTAGACGGTATTGTAAAAAGTGGAAGTGGCTATGTGGATACTTCTGCTTTAACGGGGGAATCGATGCCGAAAATGGTGAAAACTGGTGACCAAGTGTTAAGTGGTTGTATTAATAAAGATAGTACTTTATTCGTGCAAGTAACGAAAACTTTTGGTCAATCAACGGTCAATAAAATTTTAGATTTGGTAGAAAATGCTAGTAGTCAAAAAGCACCAGCAGAACGGTTTATTACTAAATTTGCCCGTGTTTATACGCCAGTCGTCGTAGTTTTAGCTCTGTTATTGGCAATTATTCCTACACTATTTGTTGGTAATTTTCAGGAATGGCTATATCGGGCATTAACTTTCTTAGTCATTTCTTGTCCGTGTGCCCTAGTTATTTCTGTGCCCTTAAGTTTTTTTGGCGGTATTGGAGGAGCTAGCCGTGCTGGAATTTTAATAAAAGGATCAAATTATTTAGAAACCTTAGCAAAAATTAATACAGTTGTTTTTGATAAAACAGGCACTTTAACTAAAGGAGAATTCGCAGTTGAGCAAGTAGTTACACTGAATAATGCTATTCCTGTGTTAGCTTATACCAGTGCACTCGAACAAGACTCAAGTCATCCTATTGCTCGCTCGATTGTACAAGCAGCAAAAGGTGAAAAGTTGCCTTTTGTAACTAACAATAGAGAAATTGCAGGCTTTGGTGTCAGTGGAATAATTGATGGAGCTGAAGTTTTTGCTGGAAATGATAAATTTTTGAAAAAAGAACACCTTTTGTTGCCTAAAATTAGTGATATTGGCACAATTGTATACTTAGTAGTTAATAATCAACTAGCGGGTTATCTGATTGTGAAAGATCAAATTAAACCAGAAGCGAAGCAGACTATCCAAGCATTAAAAAAATTAGGGATAAATCAAACGGTAATGTTAAGCGGTGACCGCAAAACTGTAGCTGCTGATGTGGGCAAAAAACTAGGGTTGAGTCAAATATATGCGCAACTTTTACCACAAGATAAGGTTAATTATGTAGAGAAACTGCGTGCAAATGCTACTAAAGTTGCTTTTGTTGGCGATGGCATTAATGATGCTCCTGTTTTAGCGACAGCAGATATTGGTATAGCAATGGGCGGTTTAGGCAGCGATGCAGCCATTGAAGCTGCCGATGCTGTAATCATGGATGACAATCCTGCAAAAATTGCAACTGCAATTCGTATATCTCGTAAGACACTACGTATCGTGAAACAAAATATAATTTTTGCACTAGCTGTAAAAGTATTCTTCTTAATTTTAGGAGCAGCTGGTCTTATAGCAATGGGATGGGCAGTTTTTGCAGATGTTGGCGTGACACTAATTGCAGTCTTAAATGCAATGCGTTGTTTACGAATTCCAAAATCTTAGAAAATAGCATCTCGTTTCATTTGCCCTCTATCCTACATTCCTCTAAAATGAGAGATAGAATAAGGGGCAGTCAGTCATTAACCAATGACTGCCAAGTAGGAGGAATCTGGATGAAAATTAAAGAAAAAATTGCTGAAACAGTAACTGAGACTGCTGAAAAAGTTCGATACATGTTAAAAAATGAGGACTATTTTGTCAATATTTCCAAAAAAGGATTAGATGTAAAAAAGGTACGCCCAACAAAACACACGATTAAATGGCGATCTAAAAACTATTAGAAGTATTTGCATTTAAAAAGGCTCTGGAGAAAAGTCGCTATGACTTTTTCCCCAGAGCCTTATTTTTCAATTTCAATACCTAAGACAGTTAAATGGCCATTCCCAACAAGTTTAATGACTAATTTAGCAAGATGTTCTGGTGTCATCTGTGACTCGGTAGTGAGCCACCAGTGTAACGTACCAATAAAAATAGACGTCATGTACTCAATAATAAAATCCATCGGTACTTCAATTTCATTTTCGGTGATTTTTAAACGATTAAAAACATCAGCGTATTGCGCGTATAATATATCAGCAATTTTTTTTCGTAAAATTTCATTAGCAGAAGCGTCCATAATTGTTAAGTAAAATTTACGATTTGCTTGAATATTCCGATAGATTTTTGTCATCACAGCTTCGATTTGTTTAACTTTAATCCGATTACCCTTCACTAGTTCTGCAGGGTTTAATACTGAAGTAAAAGCAGTTAGCGCATAATCAAAAATCGTTTCATAAAGGTCTTGCTTGTCTTTGTAATGGGCATAAAAAGTAGCACGGTTAATCATTGCTTCATCAGCAATATCTTGAACCGTAACCTGTTCATAACCATTTTTTTCTACCAATTGGATAAAGGATTCAATAATCATTTTATTTGTGCGTTTAACTCGTAAATCAGTTTTTTTCATTGAAATTTCCTTTCTAGATAAGCAACAAAAAACGTAAGTTTGTTGCTTATGTCACAAACTACTTTTGTTTGTGTATTGTCAAAAAGTGAGCAAGAATTTAAAATAGACATGAGTATTATATCAGACGGATTGTAAGTTAATCAACAAACTGTTGTATAAAAAGGGTGGTACATATGAAATTAAAAGCAGGGATTGATGTAGGTTCTACAACAGTGAAATTAGTCATTTTAAACGAAAAAAATGAAACAATTTTCGCAAAATATGAACGACATTTTTCAGATGTGAAAAAAGCAACAAATAAAATTCTATTAGAGGGACAAGCTGTCATTAAAGATGTACCTGTATCCTTACAAATAACTGGTTCTGGTGGGATGGGGTTAGCTGAAGTTTTAGAGATTCCTTTTGTACAAGAAGTAATTGCTTGTACAAAAACAGTTGAAACGATTATTCCACAAACGGACGTTGTCATTGAGTTAGGTGGGGAAGATGCCAAAATTACCTTTTTTGAAGGTGCATTAGAACAGCGGATGAACGGTAGCTGTGCTGGTGGTACTGGTGCATTTATTGATCAGATGGCAGTTCTTTTAAAAACAGATGCAAATGGTGTTAATGAATTAGCAAAAAACTACCAAACGATCTATCCGATTGCTTCACGTTGTGGTGTATTTGCTAAAACGGATGTTCAGCCTTTAATTAACGAAGGTGCAGATAAAGCAGATATTGCAGCAAGTATTTTTCAAGCGGTTGTCAATCAGACCATTGCTGGTTTAGCTGCTGGACGAAAAATTAAAGGAAAAGTCGCATTTTTAGGAGGACCTTTGTATTTTATGTCTGAATTAAGGCAACGATTTATCGAGACATTAAATATCGCTCCAGAAGATATCGTTTTTCCGGAAAATCCGCAATTATTTGTTGCAATGGGGGCAGCCTTATTTGATGAAAAAGGCGAGGCGACTACGTTAACTGCCTTATTAGATCGCTTGGAAAACGGACAGCAAGATCAATTGAAGCCAACGGATACACTACAGCCGTTGTTCAGCAGTGAAGAAGAATTAAAGGAATTCAGAGCACGTCATAGTCAAGCGACTGCTGAAGAAAAAGATCTATCCAGACATCAAGGGGCGGCATTTTTAGGAATTGATGCAGGTTCGACCACGACAAAAGTAGTTTTAGTTGATGATGCGGGGCGAATTTTATTTTCATTTTATGGAAACAATGAAGGACAACCATTAGAAACGACAATAGCAGTCCTAACCGATCTTTATAAGCAAATGCCAGCTGATGTTTTTATTGGGAAAGCAGCTGTAACAGGATATGGTGAACACCTCATTAAAAATGCTCTGAAAGTTGATATTGGCGAAGTCGAAACAATGGCTCATTACAAGGCAGCGAATCATTTTCAACCTGGCGTAGATTTTATCCTAGATATCGGTGGTCAGGATATGAAAGCCATGACGATTAAAGATGGTGTTTTATCATCCATTCAGTTAAATGAAGCATGTTCTTCTGGTTGTGGTTCTTTTATTGAAACTTTTGCTAAATCACTGAATTATGATGTTAGAGACTTTGCGCTTGCTGCAACACAATCACAAGCGCCGGTGGACTTAGGTTCTCGTTGTACGGTGTTTATGAATTCAAAAGTAAAACAAGTACAAAAAGAAGGTGCCAGCGTCGGTGATATTTCAGCCGGACTTTCTTACTCAGTAATCAAAAATGCAATTTATAAGGTAATTAAGATTCGCCGTCCCGAAGAATTGGGGGAGAAAATTGTTTGTCAAGGCGGAACTTTCTATAATGAGGCTGTCTTACGTGCTTTCGAGGAAATTTCTGGACGTCAAGTTGTTAGGCCGTCTATTGCTGGGTTAATGGGGGCTTACGGTGCAGCTTTAATCGCATTAGAAAATTATGATATTGCCGAAGAAAGTACTATCTTGGATGCTGAAGAATTAATTACTTTTACAGCTGAAAAAGAGTTCACTCATTGCAATCTATGTGAAAACAAATGCCAGTTAACGGTGACGATTTTTTCTGATGGACGTCAGTTTATTATGGGAAATCGTTGTGAGCGCGGTGCAAAAATTAAAATAAAAAAAGAAGATCGTCGGGTTAATTTAATTGATTATAAATACAAACGACTTTTCAAATACCGACCGTTACGAAAAAAAGATGCGCTAAGAGGGATTATAGGAATTCCAAGGGTCTTGAATATGTATGAAAACTATCCGTTATGGCATACGCTATTTACAGACTTAGGGTTTAGAGTACAACTTTCACCGCGCTCAAACAAAGCGTTGTATGAACAAGGAATGGAGACAATTCCTAGTGATACTGCGTGTTATCCAGCCAAGATTACTCACGGTCATATTCAGGCTTTGATTGATCAGAAAGTTCCCATGATTTTTTACCCCGGAGTGATTTTTGAACGTCAAGAAAGTTCTGAAGCCGACAATCATTTTAATTGTCCAATTGTACAAAGTTATCCTGATGTTATTCGCAACAATGTCGATGATATTCGAGAAGGTAAAGTGGATTACCGCAATCCCTTCTTAAATTTAGCGAATGAAGAGGCTGTAATTGAAGTTTTGAGTAAAACATTTAAAGATTTAGGCATTAAAAAAGAAGAAATGGTTGCCGCTGTTCACCATGGCTTTACAGAATTAGAAAACTTTAAACAAGATATTCGCAATAAAGGGGAGGAAACCTTAGCCATGCTACAGGCCAAAGGAGAGCGTGGGATTGTTATTTCAGGACGTCCGTATCATTTGGATCCAGAAATTAATCATGGTATTAGTGAAGTGATTACCCAAGAAGGTTTCCATGTTTTAACCGAAGATAGCATTTCTCATTTGAGTGATGTAGGCAATCTACGCGTAGTAAATCAATGGGTCTATCATTCTCGTCTTTATGCAGCAGCACGTGTAGTAGCGAAATCTAAAAATCTTGAATTGGTACAATTGAACTCTTTTGGATGTGGTTTGGATGCAGTAACGACAGATCAAGTAGAAGAGATCATGGATCAATATGGAAAAATTTATACAGTGTTAAAAATTGACGAAGGTTCCAATTTAGGTGCAATTCGAATTCGTTTACGCTCCCTAAAAGCCGCAGTAAAGGAACGAGATAAACAAGATTTCACACCTACCAAACGCTATGATGAACCAGAAAAAATTATTTTCACTAAAGATATGCGTAAAAAACATACTTTGTTATTGCCGATGCTAAGTCCGATTCATCAAGATGGTTTAGTCGATGAAGCATTAAAAGCTTCTGGTTATAATGTAGTTTGTTTGCCTGCAGAAGATAAAGATGCGGTAAATGTTGGTTTGAAATACGTGAATAATGATGCTTGCTATCCGGCTATCATTTCGATTGGCCAGTTAGTGGAAGCATTGGAAAGCGGCGATTATGATTTAAACAATACCAGCGTCATGATGACACAAACTGGTGGCGGATGTCGGGCCACAAACTATATTCCTTTATTAAGAAAAGCCCTAAATGATGCTGGGTTTCCTCAGGTGCCGGTTGTTTCAGTGTCAATGGGAAATAAAGGTGTTGAATCTAATCCTGGTTTCAAGTTTACCTTACCGATGTTGAAACGAATTGTGGTGGCCTTTTTATACGGAGATTTATTTGAACGAGTAGTTTATCGAACTAGACCTTATGAATTAAAAAAAGGGCAAATTGATCAAATGCATGAAGCGTGGTTGAAAAAAGTAGCTAAAAACGTGCGCAATGGTTCGCTAACGCAATTCAATCGCAATATGAAAAAGATTATTGCTGATTTTGACACGGTACCATTATCTGATGTAAGGAAGCCTAAAGTTGGGGTGGTTGGCGAAATTTTGGTGAAGTATTCACCAACAGCCAATAACGATATTGTGCGACTGCTAGAAGCAGAAGGCGCTGAAGCAGTAGTACCTGATATTATTGGTTTTATGAATTATTCTCTATACAATCAAATTTGGAAGTATGAGAATTTGGGAATGGCTAAGAAAGGAAAAATTTTAGCAGAATTTGGTATCCGATTAATCGAAATGGTTGAACGTCCAATGGATAAAGCGTTGCGGGCTTCGGAACGATTTGATGGTATTCAATCTATTTATGATTTGGCAGAAGATGCCAGTAAAATTTTGTCTATTGGGAATCATACGGGCGAGGGCTGGTTTTTAACGGGTGAAATGATTGAATTATTAAAAACAGGTGTCCACAATATCGTTTGTATGCAACCTTTTGGCTGTTTACCAAACCATGTTGTAGGTAAAGGAGTTATTAAAGAGTTGCGGCATCAATATCCTAAAGCCAATATTGCGGCGATTGATTACGATCCTGGTGTATCATTGGTGAACCAATTAAATCGTATTCGATTAATGATGGCAACGGCCAATAAAATGTTAACCGATGAAAAAATTACAATTTAAGAGATTAAAAATATCTGTACCAAAGTGATGGTATAGATATAAATTATAAAAAAGTCTTGGGAAGATAGCTAATTTCCAAGGCTTTTTTGTAACGAACAAGAAAAAAAGTAACGGAAAAATTTGCTAATGAGGTATATACCAGTTATAATGATGATACTATTTGAGTGAAAATATCGTATCAAATGTGATCTTAGTTGAAGGAGAATAATGAATGTCTGATAGTTTACCAATTTATATTCAGATTCACGATCAAATTAAAAGTAAAATTGAAAAAGGCGTCTGGCAAATCGGAGACCGCTTGCCTTCAGAAAGAGAATTAGCGACGCAATTTAATGTGAGTCGGATGACTTTACGACAAGCGATTCAAACATTGGCAGATGAAGGGATTTTAGAGAGAAAAATCGGATCTGGAACTTATGTAGCCCGACAAAAAGTTCAAGAAAAAATGACGGGGACGACTAGCTTTACTGAAATTATGTTGTCTCAAGGTAGAAAACCTTCTAGTAAAGTAGTTTCTTACTTTATGACTGCTCCGAGTTCTTCAGAGATGGAGAAATTAAAATTGGCGCCAGAAGAAGGTATTTTACGAATGGAACGTATTCGCTATGCCGATGAAGTACCAATTTGTTTTGAGGTTGCTAGTATCCCAGAACATTTAATTAAAGAGTACAGCAAGGCCGAAGTTACAACTTCTTTTTATAAAACCTTAGAAGAAAAAGGTGGCTTAAAAATTGGTGGCGCTAATCAAACCATTTCTGCAATGTTGGCGTCAGAACAGATTGCTGAATTTTTGAAAATTAAACGTGGAGATGCTATTTTGCGGATGCGCCAAGTTTCTTATTTAGAAGACGGCTCACCGTTTGAATATGTCAGAACTCAGTATGTTGGCAATCGTTTTGAATTTTATTTGGAAAAATAAGAACCTAAGTTTATTGTGCAAAAATATCTCTGTTCATAGAGAATACTTTTGGGCATAAACTTAGGTTTTTTTAAGAAACTAAAACTTCATGATAAATTTTGTTACCGTGAGCAAAATTTACTTGACCATTTAAGAGTTCAGTAATGTTTTTTTCAAATGCTTCAATTTCCTCTTCATCAATCAGACAAATGACCACAACTTCATCAGTAAAAAGAGTGTCTTTGGTTACTATCTGTTTGTTTTCGATATAATTTTGCAGCTTGCCTAACTGAGGATAAGTAATCGCAACAGCAATCTCTTGTTGGAGTTTGCCTTTGACAATACCAATGCTATCAATTCCATGAGAAACAGCGTGAGAGTAAGCGCGAATCAACCCGCCTGCTCCTAATTTTATACCTCCAAAATAACGAGTTACAACAACGGCGATATTGACTAAGTTTTTTTTGACTAAGACTTCCAGCATGGGGATACCTGCAGTTCCGCTTGGTTCTCCGTCGTCACTACTACGTTTAATTTCACTTTTTTCACCGATTACAAAAGCGCTGCAATTGTGAGTGGCTTTCCAATGCTCTTTTTTTACACTTTGAATAAATTCTTTGGCTTCGTTTTCTGTACTAACGCGTTTTAACGAGCAGATAAAACGGGATTTCTTGACTTCAGTCTCTACTATTCCGTCTTTTTGAATAGTTAAATAGTGATCTATCATGAAAATACTCCTTAGTTTCACTTTTCTTTAGTATAAAAAAAATGTTTCCAAGTTGCAAATGGCTAATGGTTGCACTTTTAGGCATATTTAAGCGATAATTAGGAGAGGTGATCATCGTGGCAAGGAAGTATGACGTTATTACGCATTATTTAAAAACAAATGGTGGTTCGCAAGTAACGCTGACGTTTACTCAGTTTGATGAACTTTTATTCCCAGCTACCGGTCTTCCTAAAAGCGCTCGCAAAACCAAAGAATGGTGGGCAAATGATTATCATCATCCAGAAAAAGGGGCGTATGCTTGGCTAAATGCTGGCTATGAGGTTGTTTATATTAACTTGGCTAAAGAGTATACCGTTTTCAATAAGTTAGTAAAGGCTAAGTGGCTTCTAGGAGGAGACAAGTAGTAAGCGTTGACAAAAATAGTTGTTATCTTATAATTAACGTAAATAAAAAAATTACACTGATACAAGGAGGAAATAAAATGACGAAAAAAACGATTATGCTAGTTTGTTCTGCTGGTATGAGTACTAGCTTATTGGTTACAAAAATGCAAAAAGCAGCAGAAGCACAAGGTGTTGAAGCAGACGTTTTTGCCGTATCCGCTTCGGAGGCAGATAATTCTTTGGAAAGCAAACCGGTAGATGTTTTGTTATTAGGACCACAAGTTCGCTTTATGAAAGCTGATTTTGAAAAACGATTAGAACCAAAGAAAATTCCGTTAGATGTGATCAATATGGCAGATTACGGGATGATGAATGGGGAAAATGTGTTAAAACAAGCTATGACTTTGATTGAAAATAAATAACACGAATAAAAATGCGGAGGTCAGTAGACTTTCGCATTTTTATTTTTAAGTAGAATCAAGAAAAGTTGTATGAAGTAAAATTAACGATATATTCTTGCATTTGCGTAAATACTCTTGAGGTGAAGAAAATGAAATTATATCCTGGCTATCAGTATTTACTAACACAAGAGGAATTAGATGAAAGTGTAGAAGTCTATAAACAAAAAGCTATCACTATTGAAAATGAAATTTGTCGTTGTCAGCGTTGTAACACCAAATTTTCAAGTTTAGAAAATCAATTGCCAGATGGACGCCATTATTGCTGTGAATGCATCTCCTTTGGGCGAGTCACTTCTCGTCATTATTTGGTGACAAAACCACTGGATCCGCCTAAAAAAAGAAAAATAAAATTTGATTTTACTGGTAGACTGACAGCAGCGCAGAAGAAAATTAGCTACGGATTAATTCAAAATTTTGAAGGTCAAATAGATAGTTTGGTTTATGCAGTAACTGGAGCAGGAAAAACTGAAATGTTGTTTAAATTAATTCATCATTGTTTATTAAAGGGGCTGAATGTTGTTTTTTGTAGTCCTAGAGTAGATGTTTGTGTTGAAATTCATCCCCGTTTACAAGAGATATTTCCTGAGTTAGAAGTTGGTTTGCGCCATTATGGGGCGAAGCCTTATCAACCAACGTCGCTTTTGGTTTGTACCACACATCAGTTATTCTACTTTAAAAAAGCTTTCCATCTAATTATTGTTGACGAAATCGATGCTTTTCCGTATGAAAATGACCAGAAATTACATTATGCTGTGGATAATGCATTACATAAAAACGGCTGTCGTGTTTTCCTAAGTGCAACTCCAAGTGAAGTAGAAATTAAAGCCGCAGAAAAATCAGGAGGTTTGTTTTGTTTACCGGCTCGTTATCACCGGCGCTTATTGCCTGTCCCTAAACCCGTGAGAATAAAGACGCACAAACTCCCCTTAACCGCTCACTGTAAAAAAACTTTTCTAAAACTCGTAACAGAACTATTGCAACATAATCATTTGCTTTTATTTTGTGCTAGCGTCAACCAAGTATTAGCCATGGAAAAGTTCCTCAAAGCAGAATTAAAAGAATTTACTATTGCTAGTGTCCATGCAGCAGATTGTGAGCGTCATATGAAAGTTAAAAAAATGCGACAAAACGACTTTCAAATTTTTTGTTGTTCTACTGTGATGGAAAGAGGAGTGACGTTTGCTAACATTTCAGTTTTAGTTTTTAATGCCGATCATCATGTGTTTACACAAGCTACGCTGTTACAAATTGCAGGACGAGCAGATCGTAAAGGAGATTTTTCAAATGGAGAAGTTGTTTTTTGTTTTACCCAGATGACAAAAGCCATCAGAAAAGCTGTCCAAATAACAAAACGACTAAATCAACAGGCAAAAAAGGCAGGTCTTCTTGATGAAATGTAGCAATTGTGGGCAAATAATTAGCCGGAACCTTTTAATTCAAGAAATAATCTTTCCTTGGTTAATCTCAAAAGAAGAACTGTGTAGAGCCTGTTGTAAAAAGTTTCAAAAAATAGAACCTGAGAATGCATGCGAAGGGTGTATGCGACCAAATTGTGTGAAACTTTGTCAAGATTGCAGAAAATGGCGCCAAATGTATCCTAACTTTGTCGTTCATCATCACGCAATTTATCAATATAATACTGCTTTTAAAGATTGGCTGTATCGCTATAAATTTGAAGGAGACTATAACTTGCGTCAGACATTTTCGCCACAAGTAAAGCAAGTATTAAGAAAATATCGTGGTTTCACAATTGTCCCCTTACCCTTATCAAGCGAACGTCAGAAAGAACGGGGGTTTAATCAAGGAGAAGAAATCATAAAAGCCACAGGAAGCTTTTATGAGAATCTATTAATTCGAAAACACCACAATCGACCACAAGCAAGCGCGAAGAGACAAGAGCGACTAAAGCTGAAACAACCATATAGTGTTGCTCCAAATGCTATAATATGTGGCCGTAAAATTTTATTAGTCGATGACGTGTATACAACTGGACGGACGATTTACCACGGGGTAGAGCTTTTATACGCACACGGTGCAAAATCTGTGGCAACTTTTACATTGGCACGTTAATTTTTTCTCCCAGCAATATTGATGTATTTTTCTGGTTTGAGAAATTCATGAATTTGTTAGCGTTTAACTTTGCAAATAGGTTAGAGTTCGCTATAATAATAGTAAGAAGAAGGCAAAAGAGTGGTCCTTTTCCCTTCTTTAGTGGTAGACGAAAGGGGCAATTGTTATGTTTAGATACAATGTACGCGGAGAAAATATTGAAGTTACAGAAGCTATTCGCGATTATGTAGAGAAAAAAGTCGGTAAATTGGAGCGTTACTTTACAGATGCACCCGATGCAACGGCTCATGTGAATTTAAAGGTTTATACTGAAAAAACAGCGAAAGTGGAAGTGACAATCCCACTACCATATTTGGTGTTGCGCGCAGAAGAAACTTCACCAGATCTATATGCAAGTATTGATTTGGTCGTTGATAAATTGGAACGTCAAATTCGCAAATTCAAAACAAAAATTAATCGTAAATCTCGTGAAACAGCAGTACCTGCAGCAGATGCAGCTGTTTTGTTTAATAATGAAGCCGGCGATGATGAAACAGAAGCAGTATTGGACATTGTCCGGACTAAACGCTTATCATTGAAGCCAATGGATAGCGAAGAAGCTGTTTTACAAATGAATATGTTGGGACATAACTTCTTTATTTTTGAAGATGCTGAAACCAATGGCACTAGCATCGTTTACCGCCGTAAAGATGGTAAATACGGTTTAATTGAAACAAACTAAAAAATTAATCAAGGGTTCAAGATAGGTGTTTTTGCCACTTATCTTGAACCTTTTTTCTTTTATTCATTGTATTTTCACTTTGACTGGTAATATTATCTCGTAACATTTTTATTCCCCGTATTTTTTTGTGAATATTTAAAAGAGGAAATAGCCAGTACAAAGGAGATATTTTAGGATAGTTATGTCCGTTTTTTGAAATCATTTAAGCATTTTGTTTGGCTCAGATAATTTTAAAGCACTCTGCTATAAAGGAAAAACATAAAGTAGCCAAACTTCTAAAAATATTAAAATGGTATAAAATTTTTCAGTCAAAGTAATCGACTCCTTTTAGATATTTTTAAAGTGCAAATTATTCTAAAGTAAGTTATACGAAATAAGTAAAGAACGGAATAACTTGCATTATGCCGTAAATGGAAAATAACTTTTAATAAAGAGCTTTAGTATTAATAAAGAAAAAGTAAGTATTATTATCTCGTCTTGTCCATTAGGTATGTCATTAGGCATGTTTAGAAAATAAAATGATAAATTAGAGTAAAGCTTCTTGTTTCTAATGCTAAGTATTTCATTTGTTTCAACTTAATGCTAAAATATACGGGAGAGTTTCTAATTTGAAACGAGAATTGATGCAAAGAAGGGGAATTATTCACTAATGGCCAACTTTATACGTAAGTTAATTGAAAATGATAAAAAAGAATTAAAACGGTTGGATAAAATTGCTAATGAAGTCGAAACATTTGCCGAAAAAATGGCAGCCTTGTCAGATCTTCAATTAAAAGAAAAAACCGATGAATTTCGTGTTCGATACCAAAAAGGTGAAACATTAGATCAACTATTACCAGAGGCTTTTGCAGTTGTGCGTGAAGCCGCAAAACGCGTTTTAGGCTTATATCCTTACCACGTCCAATTAATGGGGGGGATTGTTTTACACGATGGGAATATTTCCGAAATGCGAACTGGTGAAGGAAAAACATTGACTGCGACTATGCCTGTCTATTTAAACGCGCTAAGCGGTGAAGGGGTACATGTTGTAACGGTCAATGAATATTTAGCGACACGTGACTCTCAAGAAATGGGAGAGTTGTACAATTTCCTTGGGATGACAGTTGGTTTGAACATCAACTCCAAAACTCCAGAAGAAAAACGGGCAGCCTATGCTTGTGATATTACTTATTCAACCAATAACGAACTAGGGTTTGACTATTTGCGAGATAATATGGTAGTTTATCGCAATCAGATGGTACAACGACCATTAAATTACGCTGTTGTCGATGAAGTAGATTCAATTTTAATCGATGAAGCGAGAACGCCGTTAATTATTTCTGGACAAGCGGAAAAATCAACAGCTCTTTATACGCGAGCAGATAACTTTGTTAAACGCTTAAAAGAAGAGGAAGATTATAAAATTGATATTCAATCTAAGACAATAGGTTTAACTGAAGCTGGGATTGAAAAAGCTGAAGAAAACTTTGGCTTAAAAAACCTCTATGATATTGAAAATACAGCTTTAACCCACCATTTAGACAACGCATTGCGGGCAAACTTTATTATGATTCGTGACTTTGATTATGTAGTGCAAGAAGGAAAAGTTTTAATTGTGGACCAATTTACAGGACGGATTATGGATGGACGTCGCTATTCAGATGGTTTACATCAAGCGATTGAAGCCAAAGAAGGCGTCGAAATTGAAGATGAAACAAAAACGATGGCAACAATTACTTTCCAGAACTATTTCCGAATGTATAAAAAACTGGCTGGGATGACAGGTACTGCAAAAACCGAAGAAGAAGAATTTCGAGAAATCTATAATATGCAGGTTATTCAAATTCCGACTAATCAGCCGGTAATTCGTGATGATAGAGCTGATTTGCTTTACCCAACGCTTCATTCTAAATTTGATGCAGTTGTGAAAGATATTAAAGAACGTTATCGCAAAGGACAACCTGTTTTAGTTGGTACTGTTGCAGTTGAAACGTCAGAATTGTTATCCAACATGTTAGCCAAAGAAAAAGTTCCACATGAAGTCTTGAATGCTAAAAATCACTTTAAAGAAGCAGAAATTATTTTAAATGCCGGACAAAAAGGGGCGGTCACAATTGCAACCAACATGGCCGGTCGAGGTACGGATATTAAATTAGGTTTAGGTGTTGCTGAATTAGGTGGCTTAGCTGTTATTGGTACAGAACGGCATGAATCACGCCGGATTGATAACCAATTGCGGGGGCGGTCTGGTCGACAAGGAGATCCAGGTGTATCACAGTTTTATTTATCCCTTGAAGATGATTTGATGAAGCGTTTTGGTTCTGAACGTATTAAAGCCTTTATGGAACGTATGAATTTAGATGAAGAAGATCAAGTTATTCAAAGTAAAATGTTGACCAAACAAGTGGAGTCTGCCCAAAAACGGGTTGAAGGCAATAACTATGACACTCGTAAAAATGTCTTGCAATACGATGATGTGATGCGAGAACAACGTGAAGTTATCTATGGTCAACGCCAAGAAGTGATTATGGAAGAAAATGACTTGTCTCAAACATTGATGAATATGGTAAAACGCACAATTAGTCGTGTAGTAGATGCTCATACGCAAGTTGAAGATAAGAGCCAATGGAATTTAGCGGGTATTGTTGACTTTGCAGGAAATGCGATTGTCCATGAAGATAGCATTTCAGTATCTGATTTAGAAAATAAATCACCAGAAGAAATGAAATCTTTCTTAATGGATAAAGCACAAACTATTTTTGATCAAAAGAAAGAACAATTAAATAGTCAAGAACAATTGTTAGAATTTGAAAAAGTTGTCATCTTGCGGGTAGTTGATTCAAAATGGACGGATCATATTGATGCAATGGATCAGTTACGGCAATCAATTGGTTTGCGGGCTTATGGACAAAATAATCCATTAGTTGAATATCAAACAGAAGGCTACACGATGTTTGAAGATATGGTGGGAGCCATTGAATACGAAGTGACGCGTCTATTTATGAAAGCTGAAATTCGTCAAAATGTACAACGAGAACAAGTCGCGCAAGGTCAAGCAGAGCAAGAGGAAGTACAACCACAAAAAACACAACAGGTTAAAAAAGTTGGACGTAATGATCCGTGTCCTTGCGGTAGCGGTAAAAAATATAAAAATTGCCATGGCAAAAATGCATAGTTTAAATGATTTAAAGGCTAAGGCTGGTACGCGACTTGTACCAGCCTTATCTTTTGGTTATGATAGAACCATAAAAATATGTCCTACTAGTATTAAAAGCGGCTTTTAACAGGAGGAATCTTTAATGGAATTAAGTGAAATGAAACAACAGTTAAGTAATATGAAAGAACAAATACAATCATTTAGGAGGTCTCTTTGACTTAGACGAGTTAGAAGAGTCCATTGCGCAAGCAGAACATCAAATGGCTGAACCTGGGTTTTGGGATGATACAAAAAAAGCCCAAAAAATAATTAATGAAAATAATGCGAATAAGGCGACATATGATCAGTTTAATCAATTGGCTGATGAAGAAGAAGAGTTGTCGGTCATAGTAGAGATGTTAGAAGAAGAAAATGATTCTGAAATGATGACAGAACTTGCAACTAGATTACCGGTGTTAAAAGAAAAACTGCAAACTTATGAACTTTCTTTACTATTAGATGAACCTTATGATCATAATAATGCCATTTTGGAATTACATCCTGGTGCTGGGGGAACAGAATCTCAAGACTGGGGAAGTATGCTTTTAAGAATGTATACCCGGTGGGCTGAAAAGCATGGTTATCAAGTAGAGACACTGGATTATCAAGCAGGCGATGAAGCAGGCATTAAAAGTGTTACCTTGTTAATTAAAGGTCATAATGCTTTTGGCTATTTAAAATCAGAGCGGGGCGTACACCGCTTGGTGCGGATATCACCGTTTGACTCAAATGCAAGACGCCATACTTCATTTTGTTCGGTTGATGTAATGCCAGAATTAGATGATACAATTGATATTGAAATTAATCCTGATGATTTAAAAATTGATACGTATCGTGCTAGTGGGGCTGGTGGGCAACATATTAACAAGACTGAGTCAGCTGTGCGAATTACGCATCTTCCAACCGGTGTTGTTGTAGCAAGTCAAGCCCAACGTTCACAGTTAAAAAATAGAGAACAAGCTATGGGAATGCTAAAAGCTAAATTGTATCAATTAGAAGTAGAGAAAAAAGAACAAGAGGCAGCGGCATTAAGAGGAGAACAATTGGAAATTGGCTGGGGCTCACAAATCCGTTCTTACGTCTTTCATCCGTATTCAATGGTCAAAGACCATCGTAATAATTATGAAACCGGAAATGTTACGGCGGTCATGGATGGCGATTTGGATGGCTTTATTGACGCCTTCTTGAAAATCAAATTACGTCAAGGTGAGAATTAATTTTCTTTTAATTGAAATCAAAATGTAAACTTGTGAAAGATTACTGCAATATTGACATGTTATAATGAGCGGGTATGAAAAAAATGAGATGGAGAGATAGCCATGATTGAAATGAAGGATGTAATGAAGAAGTACTCCAATGGTACGACTGCCATCCGTAATATCACCATCGATATTGATCAAGGGGAATTTGTCTATGTAGTCGGACCTTCTGGCGCCGGAAAATCAACCTTTATTAAATTGATGTATCGGGAAGAAAAAGCTACCAAAGGCGTTTTAAACGTTGCTGGTTATGATTTATTAAAAATTAAAAACAAAGAAGTTCCTTTGTTGCGCCGGGAAATTGGCGTTGTTTTCCAAGATTATAAATTATTGCCGAAAAAAACAGTGTATGAGAATGTAGCCTATGCGATGCAAGTAATCGGTCGTAAGCCACGGGATATCAAAAAACGCGTTATGGAAGTTTTAGATTTAGTTGGTTTAAAACACAAAGTACGTGTTTTTCCAAGCGAGTTATCTGGTGGAGAACAACAAAGGGTATCTATTGCACGTGCGATTGTTAATACACCTAAAGTACTAATTGCTGATGAACCAACTGGGAATTTGGATCCAGAAAACTCATGGGAAATCATGAAATTATTGGATCGGATTAATGGGCAGGGAACAACAATTGTAATGGCTACTCATAATAGTACGATTGTAAATACAATTCGACATCGGGTTATTGCGATTGAAAATGGACGTATTATTCGAGATCAAGCGGAAGGAGAATATGGCTACGATGATTAGAACTTTTTTCCGCCACCTATTAGAAAGTATTAAAAGTTTAAAACGCAATGGTTGGATGACCATTGCTTCAGTCAGTGCAGTTACTATTACGCTAACTTTAGTGGGTATTTTCATGGGTGTTATTATGAATGCCACGAAACTGGCACAAGATATTGAAAAAAATGTGGATGTTTCTGTCTTTGTTGATATCGGCACCAAACAACCAGATATGGATAAATTAAAAACACAACTTGAGGATTTGGATCACGTTAAAGGGGTTCATTTCTCCAGTAAAGCTGATGAATTAAAAAAAATTCAAGATGCTATGGGGGATGCGTGGCAGCAATTTGAAGGGGATAGTAATCCGCTTTATGATGTGTATGTTGTCAGTGCGGAAAATCCTAAGTATACAAAAAATATTTCAAAACAAGCCGGAAAATTAAGTAATGTTTTTCGTGCGGACTATGGCGGTACTAACTCCGATCGAATTTTTAAAATTGCGGATGCTATAAAAACATGGGGGTTAGCAGCAGCAGTATTGTTGGTTTTTGTTGCCATGTTTTTAATTTCGAATACAATTCGAATTACGATTTTATCTCGTCAAAGAGAAATTCAAATTATGCGTTTAGTAGGAGCTAAAAATGGCTATATTCGCTGGCCATTCTTTTTAGAAGGCGGCTGGATTGGACTACTTGGTTCAGTTGTCCCAGTATTGATTATGGTATTTGGCTATAATGAAGTTTATCGTTGGGTGAATCCATCATTATTGCGTTCAAATTATAGTTTACTAGCACCAGGTACTTTTACTTGGCAAATTTGTCTTTTAATGGTGGTTGTCGGTGTTGTAATTGGTTCTATCGGTTCAGTGATGTCTATGCGCCGCTTCTTAAAAGTATAAAATTGATTTTACGACTGGTCTTTGCCGGTCGTTTTTTTGTGTTATTCTTTACTTTGTTTACTAAGTCAGCTATCCTTTATAAGAAGAATTTAAATGTGGTAAGGAGAAAAATGTGTTGGATTATCTTACACAAAACCTATCAACTATTTTAGTAATTACCAATATGCTTTTGTCTTTTATTATCATTTTTCGCGAGCGAAAACAGACTGCACAAACATGGGCGTGGCTATTGGTGTTGATGTTTATACCCGTGTTAGGTTTTATTTTATACATTTTCTTTGGTCGCGGTATTTCAAAAGAAAAGATATTTGACTTGAAAATGCAAGGTAAAGTCGGGATGAATGTCGAAATTGAAGAACAACGCCAAGCATTAATGCGAAACCTATTTCCTCATCCTAATACTGCTCAAGTAGATGTAAAACAAATTATTTATATGTTAACAGTTTTTGAACGTTCCTTGTATACAACGACGAATGATGTAACGTTGTTTACAGATGGTCGTCAAAAATTTGATCGTTTAATTCACGATATTGATCAGGCAAAAAACCACGTACACATGCAATATTATATTTATCGCAGTGACAATCTTGGAATAGAAGTTCGAGATGCATTAATTCGCGCGGCTAAAAGAGGCGTAAAAGTGAGAGTCTTGCTAGATGCGTGGGGATCTACCCAAGTCAGTTTGAATTTTTTTAGTGAGTTGAAAGAGGTAGGAGGAGAAGTTTCCTTATTTTTCCCTCTTTTTGTTCCGTACATCAATCCTCGTATCAATTATCGTAATCATCGTAAAATAGTGGTCATTGATGGTGCAATTGGCTACACTGGTGGTTTTAATGTGGGGGATGAGTATTTGGGAATTGTTAAAAAATTCGGCTATTGGCGTGATAATCATTTGCGAATTTTTGGACCTGCTGTTTACTCTTTGCAAAATCGATTTTTAATGGACTGGAACTCGCAACATAAAAATGAAGTATTGTTTGCAGAAGACTATTTTCCAACAGTTGAATCCCAGGGGAATGTGCCAATTCAGATTATCACTAGTGGTCCTGATTCAGAATATGAACAAATAAAAATGACATATTTAAAAATGATTGGGATGGCAAAAAAAGAAATTCTAATTCAAACGCCCTACTATATCCCCGATGAATCTATTCATGAGGCGTTAAAACTAGCGTTATTATCAGGTGTGCATGTCCAAATTCAGATTCCTAATAAGCCCGATCATCCCCTTGTTTATTGGGCCACATATTCTTTTGCAGCAGAACTATTAGAATATGGCGCAGTAATTGAAACTTATGAAAATGGATTTATGCATGCAAAAACAATGATTATTGATGCTGGCATTGTCTCAGTTGGATCAGCTAATATTGATGTGCGCTCTTTTCGTCTAGATTTTGAAGTTAACGCTTTATTGTATGATGAAAAAATAGCCACGAAGATACGCCAAGCTTTTAATGATGACTCTTTAAAATCAAAACGAGTTACAAAAGAGGTGTATAACAAACGTAGTATAATAGTGAAATTTAAAGAAGGGTTAGCACGCTTGATTTCGCCATTGTTATAAAAAAAGACCGGTCTATGACCAGTCTTTCTTTCTTAACATCTGGGGAGAATGCTAAAAAATAGTGAAAAGTGAAGTTAATTGTGATCTGGAATATTTCTTATTTTGGGGAAATAAGAAAGGACCACTAATTAAATGATTCTTTTCACAAATCAGTATAGCACAGTAAAAAATGTGGAGGTAGTATTTTTTTGTCTCCTCTTTAATTGTTTTGATAAAAATTTTTCGTTTCAAAGATGGATACTTAATGTTAAAATAATGACAATCTATAAAAGAAAAGACTTTAAAATGCTTTAAAAAATTATAAAAGCATGAAAGACAAGGAGCAGATGATGAAAAAAGCATTATTTTTCGTAGCATCTTTAGGTCTACTACTAGGCTTAACAGGTTGTGCAAAATGGATTGATCGTGGTGAGTCCATCACCGCTGTGGGATCTTCAGCATTACAACCATTAGTGGAAACTGTTGCTGAGGAATATCAAAATAAATATCCTGGCAAATTTGTTAATGTTCAAGGTGGCGGTAGTGGCACAGGTTTAAGCCAAGTACAATCTGGTGCAGTTGAAATCGGTAATTCGGATTTATTCGCCGAAGAGAAATCCGGGATTAAAGCTGATCAATTGGTTGACCACAAAGTTGCTGTTGTTGGGATTACGCCAATTGTAAACAAAGGTGTGGGAGTAGATGCATTAACACTGACACAATTACGAGATATCTTTTTAGGAAAAATTACCAATTGGCAAGCAGTTGGTGGCAAAAATCAGAAGATCGTTATTTTAAACCGTGCAGCAGGTAGTGGTACCCGAGGAACTTTTGAAAAATGGGTCCTAGATGGAAAAACTGCTATACGCGCACAGGAACAAGATTCTAGCGGAATGGTGCGCCAAATTGTTGCCGATACTCCAGGAGCAATTAGTTATGTTGCTTTTTCTTACGTAACCAAAGATGTTGCCACATTAAAAATTGATGGTGTTACACCAACAGATGAGAATGTTACGACAAATGATTGGAAAATTTGGGCTTATGAGCATATGTACACCAAAGGGCAACCGACTAAATTAACAGCGGACTTTTTAGCGTATATTTTGTCAGACGATGTGCAAGAAAATATCGTCGGAAAATTAGGCTATATTCCTGTTTCGGGTATGAAAGTTGAACGTGATTGGGAAGGTAATGTTATTAATTAAAAGCATGGTTAAAAAACACTTTGTTTATTTTAGCAAAGTGTTTTTTTGTCTCTTCACAAGAATGCCCATATAAGTTATCGGTAATTAAAATTTAAAATGCGAATTTGGAGACTAAAAGGATAGTAGTATATTGAAATGTACTTTTTTAAAAGAAAATTTTCTTAATAAAGGGTGCAAAGTTTACACAAAATTTACAATAAGTTAAAAGCAAATTGACTTTAGCAAGGTAAACTAGACAAGTGTGGCAGTATAACATAAACCTCTAATAAAAAATAAATGGACACATAACTTGAAGTATTGAGGAGGAACTCTTTTTGGAAGATGTAAAAAAGGCATTATTAACCAAATCAAAACGAGCTAAAATGGAAACGCGTGGGAAAATAATTAGTTTTTTGTGTATAGCATTGATTGTCCTAGTCGTTTTATCAATTTTTTATTTCGTTGCAAGTAAAGGTTTGGCAACTTTTTTCACGGATAAAATTAATCTTTTGGATTTTTTATTTGGGACTGAATGGAATCCCAGCCAATTAGGTGCAAATGGAAAACCAATGGTCGGGGCTTTGCCGATGATAACCGGCTCATTTATTGTAACTTTTTTATCTGCAATCGTGGCAACACCCTTTGCTATTGGCGCAGCAGTTTTCATGACAGAAATTTCACCAAAGCAAGGGCAAAAAATTCTACAACCAGTCATTGAATTATTGGTGGGAATTCCTTCTGTTGTCTATGGTTTTATCGGTTTATCCGTAATTGTACCAGCCGTCCGTTCAATCTTTGGCGGTACAGGTTTTGGTATTTTAGCTGGAACATTTGTCTTATTTATTATGATTTTACCCACGGTGACCACAATGACAGTCGATGCATTAAAAGCTGTTCCTAGACATTACCGCGAAGCATCCTTGGCGCTTGGCGCAACTCGTTGGCAAACCATTTATAAAGTAGTTTTACGTGCGGCAGTACCAGGAATTTTAACCGCAGTGGTTTTTGGAATGGCACGCGCATTTGGTGAAGCTTTAGCCATCCAAATGGTAATTGGTAATGCCGCTTTAATGCCAAATAGCTTAGTAACACCTGCTTCTACGTTGACCTCCATTTTAACAATGGGAATTGGAAATACGATTATGGGTACGGTAGAAAATAATGTACTATGGTCATTGGCACTTATTTTATTGTTAATGTCATTAATCTTTAATATTGTTATTCGCTTGATTGGCAAGAAGGGGGCATTGAAATAATGAACGCAAAACGTTCTGATAAAATCGCCACAGGAATTCTATATGCAATTTCTGGCATTATTGTTTTGATTTTGGCTTCGTTGCTTTTATACATTTTAGTACGCGGCGTGCCCCATATTTCATGGGAATTCTTAACGCAACCTTCTAAGGCTTACCAAGTTGGTGGTGGAATTGGCATTCAATTGTTTAACTCTTTTTATTTACTTTTCATTACTATGTTGATTAGCTTTCCAATTTCCCTTGGTGCAGGTATTTATTTATCCGAATATGCTCAAAAAAATTGGGTTACAGACGTGATTCGCACGTCAATTGAAATTTTGAGCTCGCTTCCATCAGTAGTGGTGGGGTTGTTTGGTTTTTTAGTTTTTGTTATTCAATTTGAATACGGATTTTCAATTTTATCAGGAGCTTTGGCATTGACTTTCTTTAACTTACCTCTCTTAACCAGAAACGTCGAGGAGTCATTACAGGCAGTTCACTATACCCAACGTGAAGCAGGACTTGCGTTAGGTTTATCACGCTGGGAAACGGTGACAAGAATTGTCGTACCTGAAGCAACGCCGGGTATTTTAACGGGCGTAATTTTGAGTTCTGGTCGTATTTTTGGTGAAGCTGCTGCTTTAATTTATACTGCCGGTCAAAGCGCCCCGGCTCTTGATTTTAGCAATTGGAATCCATTAAGTGTTTCTAGTCCAATTAGCATATTCCGTCAAGCTGAAACATTGGCTGTCCATATTTGGAAAATTAATACAGAAGGTACGATGCCTGATGGTGCAGCAGTATCTGCAGGAGCTTCCGCTGTATTAATTATTGCTGTTTTACTCTTTAATTTTGGTGCACGGGCAGCTGGAAAACGTCTCTACAAAAAAATGACTTCAGCTTAAGAATTTAACTGTTAGGTATAAAACAAAAAAATCCTTACATTTTGAACAAGGAGAAATGTTATGAGTGCTTATAATTTAGAAGATCGTCACATTATTACATTCGACAAAAGCCAAGAAAAAGCTTTGTATACTGATGACTTACATGTGTGGTACGGTCAAAACGAAGCCATTAAAGGTGTCGATTTAGAGTTTGAAAAAAATAAAATCACTGCCTTAATTGGTCCTTCAGGTTGCGGTAAGTCAACATATTTACGTTCTTTAAACCGGATGAATGACGGTATCGCCAATACCAAAGTTACTGGCAAAATCATGTACAAAGGAGTTGACGTTAATCAACCAAACGTGGACGTTTATGAAATGCGTAAACGTATCGGTATGGTGTTTCAACGCCCGAATCCTTTTTCCAAATCTATTTACGAAAATATTACTTTCGCTTTAAAACGGCATGGTGAAAAAGATAAGAAAAAATTAGATGAAATTGTTGAGACCAGTTTGAAACAAGCTGCTTTATGGAATCAGGTAAAAGACAGCCTGCATAAAAGTGCCTTGGCATTGTCTGGTGGCCAACAACAACGCTTGTGTATTGCTAGAGCAATTGCCATGAAGCCAGATATTTTACTATTAGATGAGCCTGCCAGTGCGCTAGATCCAATTTCAACGGGGACAGTGGAAGAAACCCTGATAAATTTAAAAGAAAATTATACGATTATTATTGTGACACACAATATGCAACAAGCTGCCCGAATTAGTGATTACACATCTTTTTTCTATTTAGGCAAAGCGATTGAATACGATGAGACCCGTAAAATCTTTACTCGGCCTAAAATCCAAGCCACTGAAGATTATGTTTCTGGCCACTTTGGTTAACAGTAGATTTTATAGGATTATGGAGGAAAAAAATGTCAGATGTAATCATCCAATCGAAAGATTTACATTTATATTATGGTGAAAAAGAAGCGCTAAAAGGAATTTCTCTGGCGATTAATAAAGGAGAAATTACCGCGATGATTGGCCCCTCAGGTTGCGGAAAATCAACGTATTTACGATCATTGAATCGGATGAACGATTTGATTCCTAACGTAACGATTACTGGGAATGTGATGTATAAAGGCAAGGATATTTATGCGCCTAAACAAGATACTGTTGAATTGCGTAAAGAAATTGGAATGGTTTTTCAACAACCCAATCCTTTTCCCTTCTCGATTTACGAAAACGTTATTTATGGGTTAAAATTGAAAGGTGAAAAAGATAAACAAAAACTTGACCAAATAGTAGAAGAAAGTTTAAAAGCAGCTTCTGTATGGGATGATGTAAAAGATAAGTTACATACTAGTGCGTTATCTCTTTCTGGTGGGCAACAACAACGGGTTTGTATCGCTCGTGTATTAGCGGTTAATCCAGAAATTATTTTGCTAGATGAACCAACAAGTGCATTAGATCCGATCTCTTCTGGTAAAATTGAAAATACCTTACTCACATTAAAAGAGAACTATACTATGATTATGGTAACGCACAATATGTCGCAGGCATCACGTATTTCAGATAAAACGGCCTTTTTCTTAGACGGCAACTTAATCGAATTTGACGATACAAAAAAAATCTTTTTGCAACCGCAGAAAAAAGAAACAGAAGATTATATCTCAGGAAGATTTGGCTAGGAGGGAAAATATGTTACGGACACAATTTGAAGAAGAATTATTAAATCTGCATAACCAGTTCTATGAAATGGGGATGATGGTAAGTTCTGCCGTTCATAAATCAGTGCGAGCCTTTATTAAGCACGATAAAGAATTGGCAAATGAAGTTATCGATAATGATGAAGCTATTAACGATATGGAAGTAAAATTAGAGAAAAAAAGTTTTGAAATGATTGCCTTACAACAGCCAGTAACAACAGATTTACGCATGATTATTACTGTGATGAAAGCTAGTTCTGATTTAGAGCGTATGGCAGATCACGCAGTTTCAATTGCCAAATCAACGATTCGTGTAAAAGGAGAAACTCGGATTGCTGAAATTGAAAAAGATATTTCAGATATGTCAGATTACGTCAAAAAGATGGTAGATAATGTTTTGGTTGCCTACGTCAAAACCAATGAAAAAGATGCACGTATGATTGCGCAAATGGATCAGCGCATTAACGACTATTACTCTTCTATTTATGAAAAAACAATTGTTAGTATGAAAGAAAATCCAGAAACTGTTATCAGCGGTACAGACTATTTGTCTGTAGCCCAATATTTGGAACGCATAGGAGATTATGTAACCAATATCTGTGAGTGGATTGTCTACCTGGCAACTGGGAAAATTACTGAATTAAATTCGAATCATGATGAAAGTTTTTAATGAATAAAAACACTGGAATGCTAAAAACATTTCAAGAGATTCTAATTTGGTACTAACTCTTTTTATAACAATAAAAAAACACCTACCAATTGCTATGCTTTCGCCATAATTGGTAGGTATTTTTTTCAAAAAAATTGCATAGTAGGTTTAATCTGTGTTTTCATCTACTTTTAGTTGTTGTTTCTTAGCAAGAGTAGCATTTAAAGTCTTATCGTAATTACGTGCTACTGGTAAGAAGAAGTTCACAAGTCCACAAATAATTGTACCGATTCCAGCAATCACAAATAGTTTTTCAACTCCAAGTTGATCAGCTAAAGGACCAGCAAAAATTAGCCCAATAGGCCCCGTGATACTCATGATGGCATTTAATACGCCTAAGACACGCCCCAAATATTGTGGTTTGTAACTCTGTTGAATCATTGCCATTAATAAGGTGTTGAAAAATGGTGTTGCTAAACCACAAAGTGCATTTAAAAGAATAAAGTAAAAAAATCCTCTTTGATTACTTGGAAGATAACCACAAATAACATAACTGAGACCAATAACAAAATATGCTAACAAGATAGGTTTCATACGATCGTGCCACTTTCCAAAAATACCAATAATAATGCCACCAGCTAACATACCGATAGAATATATAACTTCAATTAAGCCGGCTTGTTGGACTGTGCCTTTAAAATACGTTAACGTCATTAGTGGGTACATACTAACAGCAGGCATAAAAAGTAAGGTAAAGAAAGTACCAATTAAAGTAATTGCCCACAAGCCTTTGTTTTCAATTAAAAGTTTAAAACCAAATTTGCTGTCTGCTAAAATATGGACAGTCTCACCTTGAGTTTTTATTCTTGGAATCGTAACGAATAATAACAAACTGATTCCTAAGATGGCGCCCAAAACATCCAATAAAATAAGATAATTCATTGGGACAACAGAAAAAAGATAAGCGCCAAATGCGGGCGCAATAATCATGTTAGCGGAACTTACCATTCCTAACTGCCCGTTTACGCGTGTGAGTTCTGTTTCAGGAACCATGGTAGGGAGGATAGATTGAATGGTGGGCATTTGAAAAGTTTGGGCAACTGAACGGATAAATAAGGAAACAAAAACGAGCCATAACGGAAATTCTTCCGCAAGAGTACCGGCAAGTGCTAAAATGAGTGCAAATAAAGCTACAACTAAATCAGTTGTGATTAATAATTTTTTCTTATTTAAACGATCGACAAAAGGTCCTACAAAGGGACTGAGCAAAACCATCGGTAGCATACCCAATAATGTTGCAAAACTCAAAACAGTCGCTGATCCAGTTTTTTCCGTCAGATACCAAATGATGGCATATTGTACAATCATACTGGTAATCCCAGATAAAAATTGACCGAATAAAAAGAAGGTAATATTTTTTTGCCAGTTTAAACTGATTGTTGGCGGTGTTTTATGCGTCATATAAATGTCCTCTACTTTTTTCTATTTATTGTTATTTTATCTTATTTGAAATACAGTCACAATCTTTTGGCTATATTTATAGTAACTATTTTTGAATTTGGGGATAAACTTTGGCTTGAGGTGGAGAAAAAGTTACGTCTTAAGTCCTATGACAAGCTAGGATAAAGGAGGCATAATATACGTGTAAGGAAAACTTGCAAATAATAATTAAGGAGGCAATTTCCATGAATGAAAGAGAACGAATTTTGGACTTAGTAAAAAAAGGTGTACTTTCAACGGAAGAAGCCTTGGATTTGCTGGAAAGTATAGCAACTGCCAAAGATGAAAAACAAATCAAGCAGGCTAGTGAAACAATTCAGGCCGATAATACTGATACTGTAGAAAATAACAATGACACTGTTGATGAAAAATCAGCTGCCGAAAAAGAAGTAGAAGATATTCTAGATAATTTAGCAACAGAAGCAGGTAAAGCTTCAGCGGAATTAGATGAATTAAATGTAGAAATTGCGGGCGTTAAAGAGCAACTAGGAGAAGTTCGTCACGCTTTGATGGAGTACAACACTAAAGAAGAGTTGGAAATATTAAGTGAAACTGAAATGACAGAACGTCAATTGTTAGAAGAAGATATTAAGGATTTGGAAGCTTCTTTAGACGATTTAGTTGCAGAAAAAATTGCACTAGAAGCCCAATTAAAAGATATTAAAAAAGATCAATGGCAAGAAGCAAAAGAGAAAATTTCCGCTAAAATTGATTTGCCAGATGATTGGAAAGAACAAGCGACTGATGCAATTAATCAGGCTGGTGAAAAAATGGCAGAAGCTGGAACGCATTTAGGACGGTTTTTAAAACAAACTTTCCAGAGCGTTTCTGAAACAGTAAATGATAACGTGGAATGGAAAGATATTAATCTCAAAGTTCCCGGCGTGGCGACAACGAAGTTTGAACATACATTTGAATATCCTGAAACTGAAGCTAGCATTTTGGATGTGAAAGTTGCAAATGGAAATATTCGTTTTGAAATGTGGGAAAAAGCGGGTGTTAAAGTTGATGCTAAAATTAAACTATATGGCAAGATGAATGAAGCGACTCCTTTTGATGCTTTTGAAGCCCGTAGTAAAATTGATGTGGACAACGAACATATCTCTTTTCAGGTTCCCAACAAACGAGTACGTACTGATTTAGTTTTCTACTTACCAAAACGGATTTATGACCATGTTTCAATTCGTTTATTAAATGGTGATGTAGTAATCAAAGAATTAGATGCAAAAGATGTATATACGAAAGTGACAAATGGAAATATTGAATTTCAAACAGTTAATGCTACGATGTTAGAAATCGAAGGTGTCAATGGCGCAATCGATGTATTTAAAGGAAGTATTTTGGACAGTATCATCGAAACAGTTAATGGGACGGTAACGATGACGACAACACCACAAACACTCGGCGTTTCATTGGTCAACGGTGATGTTCGCTTGACTTTCAAAGAAAATAATTTAAAAAAGGCTAACGCTAGCTCTGTTAATGGCAATGTGAAAATTGCTCTACCATCAACATTAGGTGTAGAAGGAAATGCGAGAACAAGTCTTGGCAGTATCAATTCTCGCATGACAGCTTATGACGTTGTTCGTGAGAAAAAAGAAAAAATGAATCAAATGTTACAATTTCGTCGTCTTAGTGAAGATGAAGTTGCCTATGTTGAATTAACAACCACTACAGGTAACATCTTCTTAAAAGATGCAGAATAAAACAAAAGACAAATTAAAATAAGCTAGTGTATTATATAGAGGATAGAGGTGAGAACTATGAAAAAAAGACTAACAAAATCAAATAACAATGTTGTGTTGACTGGGACTTTGGGCGGGATTGCAGAATTTTTCGGCATTGATCCAACTATTGTACGTGTAATCTTTGTATTTTTTACATTGTTTGGTGTTGGCTCAACAATTCCTTTATATATTATCCTGGCGATTATTATGCCTTCTGGGCGCAGTAATCAAAGTGGTTATGAACAACCAAGACGGAACTATCATCCAAAGTACAGTGAACCCAAAACACGACCAAGAAAACCAGCTGAAAAAATTGATGATGACGATTGGAGTGACTTTTAATGACTTACTTCCAACGTTTATTAGTTAATACATTGACGTTTATTGCCCTGGCAGTTTTGCTGCCAGGGATGGTCCATGTTAGCAGTTGGGTGATGGCTTTAATTGCCAGTTTTGTTTTATCCATTTTAAATGGATTTGTAAAACCGATTCTTTCACTTTTATCTTTGCCGCTGACGTTTTTGACATTGGGACTTTTTAGTTTCGTCATAAATGCAGCGATGTTAAAACTGACTTCTACTTTTGTTGGAGAGATGCACTTTGGCTTCTCATCTTTTGGGGCAGCAATTATGGTAGCTGTGATAATGTCATTAGTAAATATGATTGTAACTGAACATAACATGCAAAATTATCAAGATGATTAAAAAGTCTCGACTTATGAATAAATAGGTCGGGACTTTTATAGTTATTATTCGAATTAGTGGTATTTTATGCTGTAATTACGAGTTCTAAACAGATTAGGCTTACAAATAACTTTTGATAATAGCCAAGGAAATCTAGTTCCAACTGTTTTTTTCGTGCCCCTATCCTAGTAACTTTATTAAGAGAATGGTAAAATGAGGCAGATTAGACTTTTAAGAAATGAGGGAATTGCATGGCAGAAGTTGTCAAAGTTATCCAAATGGTTGAAAAATTAAATTTGGAAGTCGTGACAGGTTCAGAAAAAGCATTAAATCGGTTAATTAAAACTGCTGACATATCACGTCCCGGCCTAGAATTAACGGGATATTTTACTTACTATTCTTACGATCGTTTGCAATTATTTGGTAGTAAAGAAATTACTTTTGCAGAACGGATGATGCCAGAAGAACGCTTGATGGTTTTAAGAAGAATGTGTAATGAGGAAACACCTGCATTTATTGTTTCTAGAGGACTACCAATTCCACAAGAAATGATAGATGCTTGTGAGGAGTTCGATATTGCCATTTTGCGCTCGCCGATTTCAACATCACGTTTATTAGGCGAAATGTCTGCTTATTTGAGTAGTTTGTTAGCACCAAGAACCAGTGTTCATGGTGTTTTAGTAGACGTCTATGGATTGGGTGTATTAATTCAAGGAGATAGTGGCATCGGTAAAAGTGAAACAGCTTTGGAATTAATTAAACGCGGGCATCGTCTAATTGCTGACGATCGTGTGGATGTGTATCAGCAAGATGAGCTAACGCTTGTGGGAGAACCGCCAAGAATTTTACAACATTTAATTGAAATCCGCGGAATTGGGATTATCGATGTGATGAATTTATTTGGTGCTAGTGCTGTTCGGGGGAGTATGCAGGTACAATTAGCCGTTTATTTGGAAGGTTGGTCAAAAGAAAAGACTTACGATCGTTTAGGCTCAGCAGCGACTTCCATTCAAATTGCTGAAGTTGATATACCACAAATTAAAATTCCTGTGAAAACAGGACGAAATGTTGCGATTATTGTTGAAGTTGCTGCAATGAATTTTCGGGCAAAAGCAATGGGCTATGATGCAACAAAAACGTTTGAACAACGCTTAAGTCAATTGATTGAAGAAAATTCAGGTAATCAACTATAAATTTTTTATTTGTGTCAATGACAATTTAATGGAATAGAGGTTTTTTCATGTTAGCAGTAGTTGATCGAGTTGCCTTTGAATTTTTTGGTATAGCAATATATTGGTATGCCATTATTATTGTTACTGGTATTATTCTTGCAATGTTTTTAAGTTCACGAGAAGCCGTCCGCGTTGGTTTAAAGGCCGATGACGTGACAGACTTTATGCTAGTTGGACTGCCAGTAGCCTTGATTGGAGCCAGACTTTATTATGTTTTATTTGATTTACCAACATATATGGCTGATCCGCTTCAAATATTTAACGTTCGCTCAGGAGGACTGGCAATCTATGGTGGGTTGATAGCTGGAGGTATTTGGTTAATTATTTTTTGTCGTCATCAGTTTATCCCTATTTGGAAATTCTTGGATATTGCAGCACCAAGTATTATTTTGGCGCAAGGGATTGGTCGTTGGGGAAACTTTATGAACCACGAAGCCTATGGAGCTATTACAACCAAGAACTTTTTGACCAACTTACATTTGCCACAATTCATTATCGACAATATGTATATTGAAGGGCATTTTAGGCAGCCAACTTTTTTATATGAATCCGTTTGGAATGTATTAGGATTTTTAGTCTTAATTATTTTAAGGAATAAAAAAATCTTTAAAGAAGGGGAAGTTGTCTTAAGTTATATTATTTGGTATAGTTTCGGGCGCTTCTTTATTGAAGGGATGCGAAGCGATAGTTTGTATTTATTCGGTTCTATTCGTATTTCTCAGGCGTTATCTTTTGTCTTGTTTTTTGCAGCTTGGGGTATTTTAGTTTACCGACGTAAAAATAACCATGAACTAAAAGATTATGACCGCAGTCGTGGTAAAGATCGCTTTTTAATTTAACTAACAGCTACTAGTCAAATTGTGCTAAAATGAAGTTTGTATAGTACCTTTTCATCGTGGAAAGATAGTTTTTTATGACGATTTGTTGTAGGAAGCTTTACAATCAAGGAGGGTTTATTTTGAAACAAAAAATTGCTGTCTTAGGACCTGGGTCATGGGGAACGGCGTTAGCGCAAGTTTTATCAGAAAATGGTCATGAAGTAAGAATTTGGGGGAACAATCCGGCACAGATTGATGAGATTAATACCTACCATACTAATCGTCATTATTTGCCTGATGTGAAGCTACCAGAAAATATTATTGCAGTCAAAGATATTAATGAAGCGCTAGACGATTGTGATGCAGCTCTTTTTGTTGTACCAACAAAAGCTATGCGAATTGTGGCAAAGGAATTTGCGGAAAATGTAAAACATCAGCCTGTAATTATTCATGCCTCTAAAGGATTAGAACAAGAAAGTCATAAACGCATTTCTGAAATTTTGATTGAAGAAATTCCTGCTGAAAATCGTAAAGCTGTTGTTGTTTTATCTGGACCAAGTCACGCAGAAGAAGTGGTACGTCATGACATCACGACAATTACAGCTGCAAGCGTTGATCAAGCAGCAGCAGAGTACGTTCAAGATTTATTTATGAATGATTATTTTAGAATTTATACCAATGATGATGTTATCGGTGTTGAAACAGGTGCTGCTTTAAAAAATATTATTGCCATTGGTGCAGGAGCAATCCATGGCCTAGGCTATGGTGATGATGCTAAAGCTGCCATTATGACCCGCGGGCTAGCCGAGATTAGTCGTCTTGGCGTGGCGATGGGAGCTAATCCATTAACTTTCATTGGTTTAAGTGGTGTGGGAGATTTAATTGTGACATGTACCAGTGTTCATTCCCGTAACTGGCGTGCTGGAAATTTATTAGGAAAAGGTCATTCACTAGATGAAGTCTTAGATAATATGGGGATGATTGTTGAAGGTGTAGCAACGACTAAAGCTGCTATGGAGTTGGCCCAAACATTAAAAATTGAAATGCCAATTACAGAAACGATTTATAGTGTTTTGTATGATAATAAACCAATTAAAGATGCCGCTCGTGACATCATGTTGCGGGATGGTCGTAAAGAAAATGAGTTTACTTTGAATTAACGGGGAGTTTTAGAGAATGAAAGTAAAAAAAGCTGTTATTCCTGCTGCCGGGTTAGGAACCCGTTTTTTGCCCGCGACCAAAGCAATGGCAAAAGAAATGTTACCAATTGTTGATAAACCAACAATTCAATTTATTGTAGAAGAAGCATTAAAATCAGGGATTGAAGATATTTTAATTGTAACTGGTAAAGCCAAACGACCGATCGAGGATCATTTTGATGCTAATATTGAATTGGAAACTAATTTAAAAGAAAAAGGTAAGACAGAATTATTAAAATTAGTGGAAGAAACTACGGATGTTAACTTGCATTTTATTCGACAATCCCATCCCAAAGGCTTAGGACATGCAGTTTTGCAAGCTAAAGCATTTGTCGGCAACGAACCGTTTGTTGTTATGTTAGGCGATGACTTAATGGAAGATAAAGTACCATTAACAAAACAATTAATTAATGACTACGAAAAAACCCATGCGTCAACAATTGCCGTTATGAAAGTACCACATGAAGATACGTCTAAATATGGTATTATTAATCCTGGTGAACAAGTTCAGCCTGGTCTGTACAATGTTAAAAATTTCGTTGAAAAGCCAACACCAGAAAAAGCACCTAGTGATTTAGCAATTATTGGTCGCTATTTATTGACACCAGAGATTTTTAATGTTTTAGAAGTGCAAAAACCTGGTGCGGGGAATGAAATTCAATTAACAGATGCTATTGATGAGCTAAATAAAACCCAACGTGTTTTTGCGCGGGAATTTAAAGGGCAACGTTATGATGTTGGCGACAAATTAGGTTTTATGAAAACGAGCATTGATTATGGACTAAAACATCCTGAAGTAAAAGATGGTCTAAAGGATTACATTTTAGAATTAGCGGATACATTTAAAAAAGAACAAAAAATAAAATAAACGTACAGAACCTACGAAAGATTTTTTCTTACGTAGGTTTTTTGTTTTTGGAAGCGGCTTATAAAAGGGGTACAATGGGAAAATAGAAAAATTCATTTGTTCTTTTTATTTGTTTCAAAAGATACCTCGTGATATGCTTAGTATGACGGAATTTAAAAAATTTCAGTGTTGGAAAGGAGTTTTGGCATGAGTGGGGGAGAAATTGCAGCATTAATTGCAGCGATTGCCTTTGCTGTCTTAGTGGTATTTGTTATTCGTTTACTAACCCAAGTACAAAAAACAGTAGCAAGCGTCAGTACGACCGTGGAGGAAGCAAATAAAACAATTCGTGTAGTTACTAAAGATGTGGATGTTTTAACGAGTGAGGTAGAAGGATTATTGGTTAAAACCAATACTTTACTAAACGATGTTAATGGGAAAGTGGCCACCATTGATCCACTATTTACCGCAGTTGCCGATTTAAGTGAAAGTATTTCAGACTTAAATCGTTCGGGTAAAAATGCAGTCGCAAAATTAGGTGCAGTTGGTAAAACAACTGCGCAAGCAACAGTGGCGGGTAAAGTTGGTCAAACAGCATTAAAATTTTTCAATAAACAACGTGAAAATTCAAAAAGTAAATAGATAAAATGGAGGGATTCAAATGGGAAAAACAAGTGGATTTTTATTAGGAGCAGTAGTAGGTGGTGCTGCCGCCGCCGCTGCGGTAATGTTGCTTGCACCAGAATCTGGTAAAGAATTACGCAAAAAATTAGCTGCCCATACTGATGATTTGTTAGATTTTGCCAGTGATTATGCAGATATCGCAAAAGAAAAGAGTCATGATTTAACAGACATCGCTAAAGAGAAAGCAGTTAAATTATCACAACAAGCTGAAGAGACAGCAGATACTTTAAAAAACAAGACAAGTGATTCCTTAGAAGATTTACAAGATTCATCTGCTGATCTCATTGCTAATTTGAAAAAGCAAACAGGAGATCTCTCTGAAAAATTTAAAAAATCAGCTGCAGAAGTAAAAGAGCAAGGTCAAGCTATCGCCGAAGATAAAAAAGAGGACATGGATGATATTGTCATTGACGCAACTAAAGGTGCAAAAGAGATGAAAGAAACACTTAAAGAGGGTGTGTCTGAAGCAAAACCTGTGGCTGAATCTTTAAAAGAAAATACTAAAGATGTAAAAAAAGAAGTTGCGGCACAAGTAAAAGCTGATACCGCTGATGTAAAAGATGTTGTGACAGAGGAAACAAAGATGGCGGCAAAAGATTTTAAAGTAGCGGAAAAAGAACTAAAAGAAAAAGTGGAAGAAAATAATCCAGAATAACAAAAAAACTGTCGCAAATTTTGCGACAGTTTTTTATCTGGTAAGTTAATGGAGAGTAAAATGAAGCGGAATTATTTAAGATTTCTCTCTGCTCAAAAAAGCCCAATCTTTATCTAAGATTGGGCTTTTGAAGATTTTAATACGATAATCTTTCTTATTTTGTAATAATTTGTAATTCTTTGGGTGTCTTGGTAAAAGGTTTGCAGCCATCTTGGGTGACATAAATACAATCTTCAATTCGGACTCCAACTTCTCCAGGTAAATAAATTCCTGGTTCAATTGAAAAACACATACCTTCTTCAATAACTAAATTGTTACCTTCAACCAAAGACGGAAATTCATGAACGGTAGTACCAATACCATGTCCAAGCCGATGGTTGAAATATTTTCCATAACCAGCTTTCTCAATAACATCACGTGCAACTTTATCAATTTGAGCTGCAGTAACACCTGGGCGAACAAAATTTTGGGCAGCTAATTGAGCTTCTAAGACAATTTGATAAATTTTTTCTTGTAAAGCTGTTGGTTTCTCAAAGGCTACTGTGCGCGTAGCGTCACTGCAATACCCTTTCCAAACAACACCTAAATCAAAGAGAACCAATTCGTTTGGAATGATCTTACGTTCACCGGGGGCTCCATGAGGATTGGCTGCATTATCACCAGCCAAAACGATAGTATCAAAACTCATTTGGCTAACGCCGCCTCGTTTCAATTGATATTCAATTTCTGCTGTGATTTCAGCTTCTGAAGCATTTGCCCGTATTGCTGCAAAACCAATTTTAAAAGCCTCATCAGCCCAAGCTCCAGCTTCTTGTAAAAGTTTAATTTCACCAGCAGTCTTACGCAATTGACTTTGTTGAATAATAGGAGTTAAATCAAAATTAAAATCTGTATGCAATAAAAGCGAACGAAGGATTTCAAGACGATCAACAGTTAAATGATTTTTTTCAATTGCAATCTGTTTGGGTTCATCATAGCGTGCTTTAATCGCTGCTACGATTAATTGCCAAGGATTTTCATTATCAGCATATCCTAAAACATCAAATTGCCAGTTACTATTCTTAGCTGTTTCAACTTCTAAAGCTGGGGTAAATAAAAAAGGATCGGAGTTAGCCGAAATAAACAATGCCAAGACGCGTTCATGTGGATCACTTTTATAACCAGAATAATAAGCAATGTGGTCAGGATTGGAAATATAAGCCAACGGGATATCGTGAGATTTTAACCAGGACTTTAACTCTTCAATTTTTACTAAGTTCATATAGAAACCTTCTTTCAAAATAGTCATCTTCATTTTAGCATACTTCTTTTAAAAAAGAATTTTTGAAAAATGATAAAAATTTTCAGGAAAGGAAAGTAAAACGGTTGCATTATGATTCTTTCCATGCTATTCTAACAAAGAAATGTAAATGGTATTTTCAGAAAATACAAATCAATTCATTAAATAAGGAGATATGAAATGGACAAACAAACAATTACGATTTATGATGTTGCCCGAGAAGCCAATGTGTCAATGGCTACTGTTTCGCGTGTTGTTAATGGCAATCCTAACGTGAAGCCTGCTACACGCAAAAAAGTTTTGGAGGTTATTGATCGCTTGGATTACCGTCCCAATGCTGTTGCCCGTGGTTTAGCAAGTAAAAAAACGACAACAGTGGGCGTTATTATTCCCGATGTTAGCAATATGTATTTTGCTTCATTAGCTCGTGGAATTGATGATGTCGCAACAATGTACAAATACAATATTATCTTAGCAAACTCAGATGGGGATACACAAAAAGAAGTAAACGTCTTAAATAATTTATTAGCAAAACAAGTTGATGGTGTAATTTTCATGGGACATCGTATTACCGATGAAATTCGAGGAGAATTTTCGCGTTCGAAGACACCTGTTGTATTAGCCGGCTCAATTGATCCAGATGAGCAAGTAGGTAGTGTTAATATTGATTATATGACTGCAACCAAAGATGCTGTTAATCTATTAGCAAAAAATGTTAATGAAAAAATTGCCTTTGTAAGTGGTGCGTTAATTGATCCAATTAATGGTCAAAATCGTTTGCAAGGGTATAAAGAAGCCTTAAAGGAAAATGATTTAGAGTACAATGAAGGGTTAATTTTTGAAGCAAAATATAACTTTAAAGATGGCATTTCCTTAGTTTCTCGCTTAAAAAATAGTGGTGCAACAGCAGCTTTTGTTACGGATGATGAACTTGCAATTGGTATTTTAGACGGTCTAGTTGACGAAGGTGTCAATGTGCCAGAGAACTTTGAAATTGTGACAAGTAATAATTCATTACTAACAGATGTGGCACGTCCGCGACTGTCTAGCATTACGCAACCTTTGTATGATATCGGTGCGGTTTCAATGCGCTTATTAACGAAAATGATGAATAAAGAAGAAGTCGAAGAAAAAACAATCATCTTACCTTATGGTATCGATGAAAAAGGTTCAACAAAATAGTAAAGTATGTTTTAAACAGTCTCCATGCTATCTTGCGGAGGCTGTTTTTATATTAGCTAAAATGTGATTAAAAAGGTAATTCACTTTTTATCCTGCAAGAAGAGGTCGATTCGCTGGTAAAATAGTAGTGAAAAAAAGCAGGCGAAAATTCGCCTGCTTTAATTATTGTCCCGTATTATTAGCAGTACCATTGTTAGTTGTGTTGTTATTAGTTGCACCATTACTGGTATTTGAATTGTTACTAGTCGTATTACCGTTAGTAGTATTCGTATTATTATTAGTACTGTTACCATTAGTGGTTGTGTTGTTTTTTTGTTGGCTATTAGTGGTTTTTTGTTTTGCGTAAATTTTATTCCAATAATCGGCGTAATTCGCATCTGTGCCACCAATGCCAAAACGGTAATTACTTTCTCCGGGTCCATTTTTTGCCCAAAGAGAAGTTGTCGTATCGTTTGGAACTTGCATAGTAGCGCCGTTATAGCTAATACTACCTGGTAATTCGCCAGTAGCTTTAGCCACTGTTTCTTGTTTTACTGAAGCATCTAATTTGAATTTTTGATCGGTACCAAAAATATCTGGATTAGCCATATAAATGCGATTAATTAAATAAGCCATGTAATTCCCCGTTCTCGTTCCAGCACCGTTGTCATTTTTTTCTTTTTGGCTATCCATTCCTGACCAACTGCCAATAGTAACTTTTGGTGTTGAAACAATTAGCCATGAATCGCGATAATAATCAGAAGATCCAGTCTTGCCAACCCAGTCTGCCTGGCCTAGATACCAATTTAAATTGCTGATAGTAGACTTAAAGGGGGTAGTGATTCCTTGACTTAAAACATTACGCATCAAATTATTCATGATTGATGCAGTTGCCTTGGAAAAGATTCGAACAGGTTTATTTTCATGTTTGTAAATATCTTTTCCTTGACTGTCCGTAATGGATTCAATCAAATAACCTTGCTGGTAGACACCACCGTTTGCTAAAGCTTGAAAACCATTTGTTTGCTGAACTGTGGTGACATCCATTGGTCCTAATGGGGCAGATTCAACATTCCAAGAATTATTGGCCGGAAAGTTCATTTTCGCCAAATAATTGTCATAGACAAAGTCTGCTGATTTTTTTTCTTGTAATTCTTGGTAAACATGATATGCCGTAATGTTGGTCGATTCTGCTAAGGCATCCTCAACTGTTTGAAACGTTTTTGACCCCTTATTAGTAGCATTAACAATTTCTTTGCCAGCATCTTCGCCGGCTTTCCATTTAGCTGGATAATCCGAAATGCGGGTTTGGCTACCGATTAGACCTTGGTCAATGGCCGGACCATATACTAAAATCGGTTTAATCGTAGAACCTGCCGCGCGAGAAGTATCAAAGGCGTGGTTATTTTGATTATCACTGAAATCACGACTGCCAATAAAGCCTAGGATTTTTCCAGTTGCATTATCCATCATGACATTTCCAACTTCGATTTTATCGCCATTATAATTGTCCAACATGTAACCATATTCTGCTACACCCTTTTGCATAGCATCATAGATTTTTTTGTCAATAGTCGACTTAACTGTATAACCACCGTTGACTAATTCATTTTGCGCTTTTTCAAGATATGCCTCTTTGGTCTTTTTCTTTTCGTAATCTTGAGTGGAGACGCCATCGTCTTTAGCCAATTTTTGAGCAACGATACTTTTAGCTTCGTTCATAACCGTATAATATAAGAAACCATGGTCATCATTATTTTGCGTTTGTTGTTTTAAGAAGTCTTTTTTCAGATCATACTTTTTAGCTGCTTCGTATTCTTTTTTACTAATATCATGATTACGGTACATACTAAAAAGGACAAAATCTTTTCGTTCTAAGCCAGCAGTGACATTTTCTTTTAATTTACCCGTGTTATCAAAGGGACTGTAAATAATCGGACTTTGTGGCAAGCCGGCAATAAAAGCTGCTTGTGGCAAGTTAACATCTTTAGCATCTTTCCCAAAAATACCTTTTGCTGCCTCTTGAACGCCGGCGATATTTTGGCCTTTGTTGTTACGACCAAAAGGTGAGACGTTTAGATACATCGTCACTATTTCATCTTTACTAAAGAATTTTTCAACTTCCATAGCCAAAAGAATTTCATTTGCTTTTCGTTTGAAAGTAGTCTCACTGGTTAAAACTTGTTGCTTGACTAATTGCTGCGTTAAAGTAGAACCACCACCGCCGCCAAAACCAGTTGCTTCTGATAATAGTGCACGGACGACTGCTTTTGGTACTACACCATTGTGTTCATAAAAGTATTCATCCTCGGTGGCAATAATCGCTTTTTTGAGTAAGTCAGAAACTTGATCTGACTTTACAGATGTTCGAAATAAATCAGAACGGATGGTAGCAATCGAACTGTTATCGGCATAAGTTAATTTAGAGGTTTGCGATACGTCCCCTAATTCTTTTTGCATAGTCGCTTTTTTTGGTGCTGGTGTATCTTCGACTAAATAAGCGAAATAGCCGGCACCAATTCCTAATGCTAATGCACCACCAATAATCAGACACGAAATTCCAACTAAAATTAAGGAATGCAAAACCCGTAATGAGATATTAAAGTAAAACCAGCCTTTTTTTCGATCAGAAAAAGGCTCATCATGATGTTTTTGCTTTTTAGGCAATGACTTTCACCTCAGTTTTAAATTTACCGTGTCATTATAGCAAAAAAGTTCTTAAATAGATAGATTTCTACTATTATGGTGGGGAAATACTAAGAAAAAACCAAACTTTTAAGGAATAAAATGGGTGTAAAAAGCCTTTTCTTAATATTTTTTTGCGATATACTAAAACAAAGGATAATGACGTTGCTTTTTATTTAACACTAAAAAATGAGCGTAAAAATTTCTTTTTACCGCTAGCTTAATTACAATAATAAAAAATAACCATGAAAGAAGTGAAGATATGTTAATAGGTTCCCATGTTTCCTTTAAAGCTAGCAAGGCCTTACTTTCTTCTGTTGA